>NZ_JBQFTH010000005.1:0-339860 GCF_056538565.1 Ruegeria sp. BG11
CGCGATGGAGCAGGGCCTGCGCTTTGCGATCCGCGAAGGCGGCCGCACCGTCGGCGCCGGCGTTGTGTCGAAAATCACTGAATAAGTCGCGCAAGCGAATGATCAGACGGAAAGGGCGTCCCTAAGGACGCCCTTTTTCGTTTGAGCCATGATCCGGATGTTTCTCAGGGCGTCTGAGATGTTGCTTTTTGGTCGCGGCTGATTGCGCTCGCGCACGAAAACATTGTTGAAATCAAAACCTTTTCTTACGGTCCTTGAAAACATGTCGCGCCTGATGACCAGCAGGGCATGAAGATGAAAGGGGACGGCAATGAAGATATTCTGGGCACTTGTCTTCATCTGTGTTCCGCAGTTTCTGCTCGCACAGTCCTTGTCCTCCACGCCCCAACCATCAGAGCCATCAAAGCGAGAGTTGATCGGCTTCGGCTGGATGTTCACGGATGATCTGATTGGTGATGATCATGACCGTTGGCAGACGTCGTCTCTGAACCTGTCCTGGATTCTGGCGCGCGGCTGGAGCGGCGAACTGCCCGAAACCTTTGGGGACGTGATCGAGATTCGGGCGTATACGCAGATGATATCTCCCGAGGACCTGGTTACGCCAAACCCACAAGACAGACAGTATGCCGGAATCCTGTCGCTTGGTGCTTATACGCATTTTCAAAGACGTGGTGCGCAATTCACTGTAGGCGCTGAGTTGGTGGCCGTAGGGCCTCAAACGGGCGTGGACAGCCTGCAGACCGAATTTCACGAACTGATCGGAAGCACCCCACCGTCGCGGGCGATCCTGGATGATCAGATTTCCAATGATTTTTATCCCACCGTCGTCGCCGAAATCGGGCGCGAGTGGGATTTGGGCCGAAACACGCGCCTCCGCCCCTTTGCGTCTGTGCGGGCGGGGGACGAAACTCTCGCCCGCGTTGGAATGGACGTGACCTTTGGGCAGGTGGGGCGGTCAGAGCTACTGATCCGCGACAAGATCACCGGGCAGCGCTATCGCTCTATGCGAACAGGACCAAAGGGTGTCAGCGGCGTGTTCGGGTTCGATGCAGCCTATGTGGCCGAAAGTGCGTATATCCCGAATTCCGGGGCGGTCAGCCTCAAGCACGAACGGTATCGCGCGCGCCTTGGTCTGAACTGGGAGGCCAAATACGGAACTCTGTTCTACGGCGCGACCTATCTAAGTGAAGAATTCAACCAACAACCTGAAGGGCAGGTTGTTGGATCATTGAGTTTTAAGATCTCGTTCTGACCTTTTGCGGCTGAGATACAGCGGCGGCCAGTAGCATTACTTCAATGCAGATTCCGCAGCCGACCGAACCGAAGCGATATTCGCGCCATAGACGTCAGGTTGGTCAACCGATCCGCCTTTGAACACGGCCGAACCCGCGACCAGCACATCCGCGCCTGCTGCTGCGACCAGCGGAGCGGTGTTCGGGTCAACGCCGCCATCGATCTCGATATGGATGGGGCGGTCTCCGATCATCTGGCGGAGTTTTCGGACCTTGTTGGTCATGTCTATGAACTTTTGGCCTCCGAAACCCGGGTTCACTGTCATGACGCAGACCAGATCGGTGAGGTCCAGCAGATGCTCGACCGCCTCGGCAGGGGTGCCGGGGTTCAAGGCAACACCGGCCTTTATGCCCGCAGCGCGTATGGCCTGCAAGGTGCGGTGTGTATGCGGACCGGCTTCGATATGGGCGGTCAGGATGTCGGCACCCGCATCGGCATAGGCCTGGATATAAGGATCGACCGGCGTGATCATCAGATGCACATCCATCACCGTTTTCACATGGGGACGGAACGCTTTGACCGCCGGCGGGCCGAAGGTCAGGTTTGGCACGAAATGGCCATCCATGACATCGACATGGACCCAATCGGCACCCTGCGCCTCGATGGCCTGAATTTCGGCTCCAAAATTGGCGAAATCGGCGGACAGGATCGACGGAGCGATCTTGATGGAACGGTCAAAGCTCATAGCGGGCCTCATGCAGGAAACTGGGGTTGCGGGCGCGTATAACGGGGAATGAGCCTAAAGGGTAGGCCCTATGGTATGGGCTGCGGTGTTTACAAAACTTTCACTGAACCGACACATATCCGTTGAGTGTAGCCCGTAGCTACCCGCCAACACGAATTGGGGGTGGCACGTGCTGCACATCAAAAAACTGACCAAACGCTTCGGTGAGAATGTGGCGGTGGATACCGCAACGCTGGACGTGGACAAGCCCTGCATGATCGGGATCATCGGTCGATCGGGTGCGGGTAAATCGACGCTGTTGCGCATGATCAACCGACTAACGGATGCCAGCGATGGCGAGATCCTGTTCCAAGGCCGCGACGTGACTCAGTTGAAGGGTCGCGACAAGCGCGCCTGGCAGACCGATTGTGCGATGATCTTCCAGCAATTCAACCTCGTGCCCCGTCTGGACGTGGTGTCGAACGTGCTTCACGGCACGCTGAACCGCCACTCGACCCTGGCCACGATGTTCAACCTGTTCCCGATGGATGAGGTTCACCGCGCCATCGACATCTTGGATCGTCTGGGCATCGCGGAACATGCGCCCAAACGGGCCGAGGCGCTTTCGGGTGGTCAGCAGCAGCGTGTGGCCATTGCCCGCGCCCTGATGCAGGACCCCAAGATCATTCTGGCGGATGAACCGATTGCCTCGCTGGACCCGATGAACGCTCAGGTGGTGATGCAGACCCTGCGCCGCATCCACGAAGAAGACGGCCGCACTGTCATCGCCAACCTACACACGCTGGATACTGCGCGGCGCTATTGCGACCGCGTGGTGGGCATGCGCGACGGCCGTATCGTCTTTGACGGCCTGCCCGAGCAGCTGACCACCGGTGTCGCCCGCGAGATCTACGGCGCCGATGCCAGCTTCTCGGAAGAGGCAACCTCGACCGAGATCGAAACCCTCGACGCCACGCAAAAGGCCCTGATGGAAGCTGAAGCGACCGTCTGAGCCACCCCAACCCCTTTAATCGCCCGGCCCGATGAGAGGCCGGGAACATCAAACTGGAGAGAGACAGATGAAAAAACTAGTTGCTGCCCTTGTTGCGACCACTGCCATGGCCGCGCCTGCAATGGCTCAGGAGATTTCCGAGCTGCGTATCGGTATTCTGGGCGGTGAGAACGCTCAGGACCGTCTGAACAACAACGAATGCCTGCGCGTCTACACCGAAGAGGCTCTGGGCGTTCCGGCCAAGCTGTTTGCCCCTGCCGACTATAACGGTGTGATCCAGGGCCTGCTGGGCGGCACCATCGACGTCGCCTGGCTGGGCGCTTCGGGTTACGCAAAAACTTACCTGTCCGATCCCGAAGCGGTTGAGCCGGTTCTGGTCAAGGTCAACACCGATGGCGGCTACGGCTATCACTCGATCGGGTTTGCGCGCAAAGACAGCGGTATCACCTCGCTGGAAGACATGAAGGGCAAGACCTTTGGCTTCGGCGATCCCAACTCAACCTCGGGCTACCTGATCCCGTCGATCGAAATCCCTGCGGCCACCGGCGCGACCATGGATTCGGGCGACTATTTCGGTGAAGTGAAGTTCACCGGCGGTCATGAGCAGACCATCGTTGCTGTGAACAACGGTGACGTTGATGGCGGTGTGACCTGGGCCGACGGTCTGGGCGAATGGGAAGACGGCTACCAGTCGGGTGCCCTGCGCCGCGCCGTTGATGCCGGTCTGATCGACATGAACGATCTGGTGCAAATTTGGAAATCCGAGCCGATCCCGGAAGGTCCGGTTGTTGTCCGCAAGGCCCTGCCTGCTGACGTCAAAGCCAAAGTGACCGAGCTGTGGGACACCCTGTCAGAGAAGGACCGTGATTGCTTCTACGGTGTGGCTGCGGGCGAAGCCAAAAGCTTTGATCCTATCACTCACGACGCCTACGAAATCATCATCGAAGCGCGCAAGCTGAAGTCCAACTAAACCTGTCTCTTCTATTCGCGGGGTCCGGTTAAATGCCGGACCCCGTTTTCCACTCAGGAGCATTCCATGACTGACCTTTCGGCAGGGTCCTATAGCGTCGATCAGATCCGCGACGACTATACCGCGATGACGCGGCGCAAACGGGTCTATGGTGGTATTCTCCTGATCCTGTTCGTCGCCCTGATGGCGGCGGGCTTCCGCACGGCTGATGAGCGCAATGCAGGCAGTTTCACAGATGGCTGGCATCGGATTCTGGACTACCCGTCCGAGGTTCTGTCCGAGGCGTGGGAAAAGATCGCCGAGATGCCGGCCAATCTGGTCGAATTCTTCCCGGCCCTGATCGAGACGATCAACATTGCCGCCGCCTCGACCCTGATCGGGACGATTGCGGGCACGTTTCTGGCCCTGATGGCGACGCGGGGCATGGCGCTTTGGCCCTCGTTGATACCGCTGTTCCGCCGGATCTCGGATATCTGCCGCGCGATCCCGGAAATCGTGATTGCTCTGGTTTTGATCTTCATTCTCGGTGGAGGGCCAGTGCCCGCGATGATCGCCATTGCCATCCACACGGCTGGCGCTTTGGGCAAGCTGTTCTCTGAGGTGAATGAAAACGCCTCTCTGAAACCGGTTGAGGGGTTGCAGTCCGTCGGGGCCAACTGGTCACAGCGCATGTATCTGGGCGTGATTCCTCAGGTTGGCCCGAACTATGTCAGCTACGCTTTGCTGCGGTTCGAAATCAATATCCGCGCCTCAGCCATCCTTGGTTTTGTCGGTGCCGGTGGCCTGGGCTACGAGCTGCGCAACGCCATGTCCTGGGGGCAAGGCCGCTACGATGAGGCTGCGGCCATCTTCATCCTTCTCTTCGTTACTATTGTGGTCGTTGATCAGATCTCGGGCTATCTGCGCGACCGCCTGACCCACGGGTCGGAAAAAGGAGCCTCGGTATGAGTACCTTTGCCACCGATTTGTCGATTGACGACCTGAAGGCCGAAGCGGACCGCCTGTTCAGCCGCAAGCGCATCGTGAATTTTGGGCTGCCGGGGCTGGTTGCCCTTTATCTGATCTACGTATTCTTCGCCTTCGACGTTCCGGGCCTGACCGAGCGGGCCAACTGGGAAAACGGCAAGACACTGGTGGCGGACAGCTACAGCTACAAGACCCATATCGAACGCGATAACCGCACTGGTGAGGTCTCTGCCGCGATCGAGGGTGAGCGCAAGGGAAGCTATCCCGACGGCACCGCGCCCGATTGGGTCGCGCTGGGTGAGACCACGGTGATTGATCTGGAAGACGGTCATGTGGTGCGTTTCGGCCCCGAGACGGTCGAATACGACATCCCCGGCTATGGCACCGTGCGCGCAACCCCCGGCCGGTCGACCGGTGTGCAGGCCGAACTTCCTGCCGGAGAGGTTCCGGACTGGATCAATGTCTCCAAGAACCGTCTGGCCATCAAAACCGATGCAGGCCGTCTTACTGTCACCCGCAACCGGTCCGAGGTGTTCCGCTACTTCACCGGGTGGGAGCTGTTCTGGTTCACGCTCGACAGCCCCTACTACGGCAAGTCCTTCCCCGAGCTTGTGAGCCTCGCAGCATCTGGTGAGGCAGGCGCGATCCTGAATGACTTCTGGACCAACAAGATGTGGCGGCACCAGGACGTGGCTTGGGCGATTTTCGAGACGATCCTGATGGCGTTCCTCGGCACGCTGGGCGCGGGTATGATTGCTCTGCCCTTGGCCTTCCTCGCGACGCGGAACTTCAACCCGCTGCGCTCGGTCCGCTTTGCAACGCGGCGCGTGTTTGACTTTGTACGAGGCTTGGATGCGTTGATCTGGACCGTGGTTCTGGCGCGTGCTTTTGGCCCGGGACCGCTGACAGGGGCCCTGGCCATTCTGGTGACCGATACCGGAACCTTCGGCAAGATCTTCTCCGAGGCGCTGGAGAATGTCGACAACAAGCAGATCGAAGGCGTCCAGTCGACCGGGGCCAATGCGCCGCAACGCTACCGCTTTGGGGTGATCCCGCAGATCACTCCGGTTCTGCTCAGCCAGCTTCTTTATTTCCTCGAATCCAACACCCGCAGCGCGACAGTGATTGGCGCGATCACCGGTGGCGGGATTGGTCTGTTGCTGACGCAGGCGATCATCACGCAGAAAGACTGGGAAGAAGTCGCCTATTACATCGTTCTCATCATTCTGATGGTGATGCTGATGGATTGGTTCTCGGGCTGGTTGCGCAAGCGTCTGATTCAGGGCGAGGTCGGCAAAAAGCGCAAGCCGCGCGGTGCGGCCAAGCTGCAGTCCTGAGCGTATGGGGAATACGATGACGCGCCTGCGCTCTGATCAGCCTTTCATCCATCCCGACTGCCAGATCTCGGGCAGCATTTTTGGCGCCTATGTCGAGATCGGCGCCAGGACGCGGGTCGCCAATTCGCGGTTCGGCGACTACTCCTACTGCGACCGAACCTGTGATATCGCCAATGCCGAGATAGGCAAATTCGCCAATATCGCCAGCTTCACCCGGATCGGCGCGACGGACCACCCAATGAAGAAAGCCTCGCTGCATCATTTCCTGTATCGCTCAGCGGATTATTGGGAGGACGCCGAGGACGATGCAGAGTGGTTCGCCCATCGCGCTGGGCGAAAGGCGTCGATTGGTCATGACACGTGGATCGGCCATGCGGCGATCATCAAACCTGAGGTGACGATCGGGCACGGGGCGGTTGTAGCGTCCGGTGCGATCGTGACCAAGGATGTCGCCCCCTACACGATCGTTGCAGGGGTGACGGCGCAACCGATCCGACGGCGTTTTTCCGAGCAGGTGTCGGAGAGACTGCTGGCTCTGGCCTGGTGGGATTGGAGCCACGACAGATTGCGCGGCGTGCTGCCGGATTTCCGCGCATTGCACATTGAGGCGTTTCTGGAGAAATACGAGTAACCCTCCCGCGCCCGCATGTGCATCGGCTACGCCGATACTCATTGGCGAGTTTGGGCTCAGCGCCCCCTTGTCAGGTCTCGTCCAGCGTCAGGGTTACGCGCTCACCGGCGAAAACGGTTTTTCCATACTCGACCGGTTGCCCTTCTGTGGTCGCGTTGATCCCCAGAGAGTGCAGGATCGGCGCGCCTTCGTTGAGGTTCAGGTGCAGCGCCTGCGTCGCCGTGGCCGTGCGGGCCGTAAGCCGTGTGGACGTTCGTATGAAATCTTTGATCCCGCAAAGCTGAAGCGCCTTGGTGACGGATTGGGTTTCGGTCAGGTGGGTGAGAATTTCTGGCAAACGGACGACCGGAAAGACGCTTTGAAACAGCGCAATGGGCTGACCATCCGCCAAAGATAATCCGTCATAAACATGAACCGGATCGCCGGGCTGCAAAGCTAGTGCCTCGGCTTCGGCCTCATCCGCGGCGCGTGTGGTCAGGGACAGGATGCGCTTGCCCGGTATCTTACCGCTGGCGGAAATGCTCTTGTGATATCGGACCCGTTTGCCAATCGGATAATCCGTTGGTCGCGCGGTTACAAAGACACCGGCCCCACGTCGAGGCTGAACCAACCCTTGCTCTGCCAGCTCGGCCAGTGCGCGCCTGACGGTGTGCCGATTCACGCCGTGGGTTGCCGCGAGTTGCGCCTCGGTCGGCAGGCGGTCACCGGTGCCAAAGCGCCCCTCGACGATATCCGAGGTCAGGCTGAGTGCGATGCTTTTCCAGATCGGTGTTTTGCTCATGTCATCAAAACTTCACGGTCTCATGGATTGCCTGGAAGTCGGATGCAGGCTAATATTTGTCTAGTTGTATAGTTCGAGTAGACAACCGCGACAAGGGCTTTCGATGACAGAACAGATGAAAAGCAACGGGATCACGCGTCAGGAGTGGATGGGCCTGCTGGCCCGCGCCCCCGAGGATGCGATGATGCTGCTTTGGGACAGGGTGGCGGATCGTCCATCGTTCAAATGGCTGCGCAGCCCTGAGATTGGCGGTGTGATGGTGCGCGGTCGAGCGGGCGCCATTGGCGCGCCGTTCAATCTGGGTGAAATGACGGTCACGCGCTGCTCGTTGGCTTTGGAGGACGGCACCGTGGGCCATGGTTATGTCCAGGGGCGTTCCAAGCCCAAGGCCGAGGCCGCCGCGCTGATCGATGCGCTGATGCAGACCGAGGCCGCGGCTTGTGTGACCGAACTGGTGATCACGCCGCTCAAGACCCAGATGCAGGATTCCCGCAAGGCGCGTGCAGCAAAAGCGGCAGCCACCAAGGTCGAGTTCTTCACGCTGGTCCGGGGAGAGGATTGATGAACGCACAATCGCATTTTTCAGGTGGATTTCGGGACGCCCCGCGTGATGCTGCGCACGCGTTTCGCGCCGCGATGACCGTGATGGCGCGACCCGGTGAGATCAGAACGCTGGTCGGTGCGGAACCTCCGGCACCGCTATCGGTCGCGGCAGGCACCCTGCTGCTAACTCTGTGTGATGCGGATACAGGGGTTTATCTGGCGGGCGCGGCAGATACGCCGGAAATGCGTCAATGGCTCGGGTTCCACACTGGCGCGCCAATCGTCGAGGCGTCGAGAGCGGATTTTGCTGTAGGCCGCTGGTCTGACCTGATACCTCTGAGCAACTACAGGATCGGCTCGTCCGAATACCCCGATCGCTCGACCACTTTGATTGTTGAGAGTGATGTGCTCGCGCCCAAGGGTGCGGTTCTGAGTGGGCCGGGGATCAAGACCACTACGCGATTGTCGCTACCGGATATCGCGGCGTTACAGGGCAACGCGATGCTCTATCCGTTGGGATGCGACTTCTTTTTCACCTGCGGGGATCAGGTCGCAGCCTTGCCGCGCAGCACACAGATCAAGGCAGAGGGTTAACCGATGTACGTAGCCGTCAAAGGTGGTGAAAAGGCCATCGAAAACGCCCATGCCTGGCTAGCTGAGGAGCGTCGGGGCGATGCCGACATCGCCGATCTGAGCATCGCGCAAATCCGTGAACAGCTAAGCCTTGCCGTCAATCGAGTCATGGCCGAGGGGTCCCTGTACGATGCGGACCTCGCCGCGCTGGCGATCAAGCAGGCGCGCGGGGATCTTATTGAGGCGATCTTTCTGATCCGCGCCTATCGCACCACGCTGCCTCGGTTTGGCTATTCCAACCCGGTCAAGACGGGGGATATGGCCTGCGACCGTCGTGTCTCGGCCACGTTCAAGGACGCGCCGGGAGGGCAGGTGCTGGGGCCGACATTCGACTACACCCACCGCCTGCTGGATTTCAAACTGGCCGCCGATGGAGAGGTTGCCCCCGCGCCCGAAGGCGATGCCCGGCAGGAACCGACACCGCATATCACCAGCTTTCTCAAGGGTGAGGGTGTTATTCAGGACGAACCGCTCAGCGAAGATGCACCGGGCGACCTGACGCGGGAGCCGATGGAGTTTCCGTCGAACCGACCTCTGCGCTTGCAGGTCCTGACCCGTGGGGATGAGGGGTTCGTTCTCGGCATGGCCTACTCAACCCAGCGCGGCTACGCCCGCAATCACGCTTTTGTCGGCGAATTGCGGATCGGTAAAGTGGCGGTTGAGATGGACATCCCGGAGCTTGGTTTCGCCATTGAGATCGGCGAGGTCGAGTTGACCGAATGTGAAACCGTCAACCAGTTCCAGGGTTCCAAGACCGAACCGCCGCAGTTCACCCGTGGCTATGGTCTGGTCTTTGGTCAGTCCGAGCGCAAGGCGATCTCGGTGGCTTTGGTCGACCGGGCGTTGCGTTGGAAAGAGCTGGGCGAAGACAATCTGGGGGCCCCCGCGCAGGATGAGGAATTCGTCCTCAGCCATGCGGATAACATTCAGGCCACCGGGTTCCTCGAACACATCAAGCTGCCGCATTACGTGGATTTCCAATCGGAACTGGAACTCGTGCGCAAGCTGCGCCGCGAGGCGGAAGAACGCATAGCACCCAAGGAGGCTGCAGAATGAAAGCGGTGGTTTTTGATATCGGTGGCGTGCTTGTCGATTGGCAACCCCATCTGGCCTGGGTCGAGGCGCTGGGGTCGGAAGACGCCGCCCATGCCTTCATCAAAAGGACAGATTTTCTGGCACGCAACGCAAGGGGCGACAACGGAGAGCGCTTCGCCGATATGGCGCAGGAGCTTTCTGACCACCGCGATCAGGAGCTTTTCTCGGCCTATGTCGACCTCTACGCCCGCACGGTCGAGACACCGATCCACGGCACATGGGACGTTCTAGATCGCTTGAAGACGCAAGGCACGCCGGTCCACGCCATCACCAATTGGTCGGCGGAAACCTGGCCCGAGGGGCTGAAGGTTCAGCCGCGTCTTGGGGAGGTATTCGGCACGCTTGTCGTGTCGGGCCAAGAGGGCGTGATGAAGCCCGACGCCCGAATTTTCGAGATCTTGTGCGAGCGATCCGGTCATGCGCCCGAAGACTGCGTGTTCATCGACGACGGCCTGCACAATGTCGAAGGCGCACGCGCCGTGGGCATGGACGCCATTCATTTCACCTCGCCGCAGGCTTTGGATGCCGCGTTGACCGAAAGAGGTTTACTATGACCGATTACAACTTCGCCTATCTGGATGATCAGACCAAGCGGATGATCCGCCGGGCAATCCTCAAAGGGTTGGCCGTACCCGGTTATCAGGTGCCTTTCGCCAGTCGCGAGATGCCGATGCCCTATGGCTGGGGGACCGGCGGGGTTCAGGTCTCGGCGGCAACGCTAACGCCTGACGATACGTTCAAGGTGATTGATCAGGGGGCAGATGACACGACCAACGCTGTGTCGATACGCAAGTTCTTTGAAAACACCGCAGGTGTTGCGACCACGGAAGAGACCGAGAAGGCCACCGTCATCCAGACCCGCCACCGCATCCCCGAGGCAAAGCTGACCGAGGATCAGATCCTCGTCTATCAGGTCCCGATCCCTGAGCCTCTGCGCTTTCTCGAGCCACGTGAAACCGAGACGCGAAAGATGCACAGCCTTGAGGAATACGGGCTGATGCATGTGAAGCTTTACGAAGATATCAGCCAACACGGCGCGATCTCGACCTCATATGCGTACCCGGTCAAAGTGTCGGATCGCTATGTGATGGACCCGTCGCCGATCCCGAAATTCGACAACCCGAAGCTGGAAATGGACGCGATCCAACTGTTCGGTGCGGGGCGCGAGCAGCGGATCTACGCGGTGCCGCCCCATACCAAGGTCGTCAGCCTCGATTTTGAGGACTACCCGTTTGAGGCCTCCAAAGCGGATCACCCCTGCGATCTGTGCGGGGCCGAGGACAGCTATCTGGACGAAGTGATCATGGATGACGCGGGCAATCGGATGTTTGTCTGCTCGGATACGGACTATTGCCGGTCGCGCCGTGTGGCGGGCCACCAAGGCCTCATGACCAGAGAGGACGCGGCATGACTCCGCTGTTGCAAGTTAGGGACATCGAAAAAAGCTACGGTGCCGGTATCGGATGTACGGATGTCAGTTTCGATCTCTATCCCGGTGAGGTGATGGGGATCGTCGGCGAAAGCGGGTCGGGAAAATCGACGTTGTTGAACTGTCTGGCGGGTCATCTTGAACCCGATGCGGGGCAGGTGATCTTTGACACCCGCACAGACGGTCCGGTGGATACGGTCACCATGTCCGAGCCTGAGCGGCGGATGCTCAGCCGCACGGATTGGGCCTTTGTTCATCAGCACGCCCGCGACGGCTTGCGCATGTCGGTCAGTGCGGGCGGCAATATCGGCGAGCGTTTGATGGCCGTCGGCGATCGTCACTATGGCGATATCCGCGACAAGGCGATCGATTGGCTGGGTCGGGTCGAGATCAGCGAGGCTCGGGTCGATGATCGCCCCGCTGCATTCTCGGGCGGGATGCAGCAGCGCTTGCAGATCGCGCGCAATCTGGTGACAGGGCCTCGGCTGGTGTTCATGGATGAACCGACCGGAGGGCTGGACGTCTCGGTTCAGGCGCGGCTTCTGGATCTGCTGCGCGGTCTGGTGCGTGAGATGGGGCTGAGCGCAATCATCGTCACCCATGATCTGGCCGTTGTGCGCCTGTTGGCGGACCGGCTGATGGTGATGAAAGACGGCCATGTGGTGGAAACCGGCCTGACTGATCAGGTGCTGGACGACCCGCAACATGCCTATACGCAGCTGCTTGTGTCCAGCGTTCTGCAGGTTTGAGAATTTGGGAAAAGATGAAGCAATGATTGAGCTTACAGACGTCAGCAAGAGCTTCACCCTGTACAATCAGGGCAGCGCGGTAATTCCTGTGATGGAGGGTGCCTCGCTGAAGGTCGGCCCCGGTGAATGCGTTGCCCTGACCGGGGCCTCAGGCGCCGGCAAATCCACCTTGATGCGGGTGATCTATGGAAACTACCTCGCGGCCTCTGGCGCGGTGCTGGTCGGCGGGTTGGACGTGGCCAAGGCGCAGCCGCGCGAGATTCTGGCGCTGCGACTTGAGAGGTTGGGCTATGTCAGCCAGTTCCTGCGGGTTGTCCCTCGGGTCCCTACGCTAGAGGTTGTGGCCGAGCCGCTTTTGGCGCTGGGCTGTGATCGGCAAGCTGCTTTGGACAAGGCGGCGGGTCTGCTGGCTCGGTTGAACATTCCCGAACGGCTCTGGTCGCTCAGCCCGACCACGTTTTCGGGTGGCGAGCAGCAGCGCGTGAACATCGCGCGCGGTTTTGTGCATGACTACCCGGCGATGCTGCTGGATGAGCCGACAGCCAGCCTGGACGCGCAAAACCGAGAAACGGTTCTGTCGCTAGTCGAAGAGGCCAAGGCTCGCGGGGCCGCAATTGTTGGGATTTTCCACGACGTCGAGGCGCGCGAACGTGTGTGCGACCGTTCAGTGAATGTCTCGGAATTCATGTCCGGACAGGCGGCATGAGCCTTGCACCCGTCATAGCAGTTGTTGGCCCGTCAGGTGTGGGCAAGGACAGCGTTATGGCCGCGTTGGAAACCCGCGCATCTGGAATCCAGCGCTTGCGCCGCGTGATCACGCGACCCGAAGGGGAAGAGGGCGAGGATTTCGACCGGGTCTCGGTCGAAGTGTTTGAGCAGATGGTGCTGGATGGTGCCTTCTCAATGCACTGGCAGGCGCATGGTCTGCACTACGGTGTGTCTATGCAAATCACGGAACAACGCCAGCAATGTCAGGCTGTTCTGGTCAATTTCTCCCGTGCGGTTCTGCTGCAAGCGCAGGAGGTGTTCGGGGACCTTATCGTGATTTCGCTGGCCGCCGATGCGAAGGTTCTGGAACAGCGCCTTGCAGCGCGCGGCCGGGAGACCACTGAAGAACAAGCCAAGCGCCTTGGACGCGCCAAAGCGCCGCTGCCCGAAGGGTTGCACCGAGTGATCGAGATCGACAACTCGGGCGCGCTGGACGATACGGTCAGCGCGATCCTTGCGAGGCTTCAGCCGGAAAGGGCGTAGCGATGGAGCAGGTGAAAACGTCCATCCTCGGCCTCTCCCATCAGGGCCAGATCGTCGATCCGGAAGGGCGCGGGCAGTTTTGGGGCCAGATGCGCGCCCAAAGCCGCTTCGACCTCCGCCAGTACGGGTTTGGCCAGTTTTCCGCTCAGCGTGATGTGGAAACGGAAGGCTTCCAACACGTAAGGGTAGCCCCACTGCACCAGATTGACGTCCTGTTCCGGCGTCAGGTTCGCAGCGCGACGGCGGGTCAGTTCGGCCTCGGACGCGGACGCGCGGAACCCGTCAAGCTCTTGCACACAGGCCGCGGCGAGGGCGTTCAGGGTATGGGTCTTTCCGACCGGGCGCAGGGCCAGAAACCGGCCCAGTCGCGCGATCTCCAGTCCGTCCAGCGAGACCGGCGCTTGGCGTGCGGCCAGCGTAGCGCAGGCGTCGTAGAGCGCCTCAACCGTCTGCCCATCGCGCAGCCGGAACGGAGGTTTCATCGTCGCGTGCAACCCGTATTTGCGCGGTACTTCGGTGACGGATGCAACGTCGATCCCATCCACGGCGGGATGCGCCACCGGGGCCCCGGTCTCCATGTCCCAGCCCAACCAGCTGGTTGCAAATTGCGTCCACTCTGCATCGGCAGGGGGGGCATAGTAGATCGCGTATCGCGTGAATGTCACATTGGCCTCCTATTGCGTGGCCCGTTCAATAGCTCAAACTGTGTGAAGTTCAGATGACAGAAGAAATGATCCTTGCCAATGCCACGCTCGTTCTGCCGGACGAAACCGTAACGGGCAGTGTTCGAGTTGTAGGTGATAGCATTGCGGATATCGACACAGGCGCTTCGGTCCCTGCGGGGGCTGTCGATTGCGAAGGCGATTATGTCGGCCCTGGTCTTGTAGAGTTGCACACCGACAACCTTGAACGTCACATCCAACCGCGTCCCAAGGTCGACTGGCCCCACGCCGCCGCGATCCTCGCCCATGATGCCGAGCTGGCAAGCACCGGGATCACCACCGTGTTTGACGCAATGCGGATTGGGTCCATCCCTTCCGGCTCGGCTCGGTATCTGAAATACGCGCGCGGCCTGTCGCAGGAACTTTGGGACCTGCGCGAACAGGACGCGCTGAAGATCAGCCACTTCCTGCACCTCAGGGCCGAGGTGTGTTCCGAAACTCTGGTCGAAGAACTAGACGAGTTCGGCCCCGAGGACCGCGTTGGTCTTGTCTCGATCATGGATCACACGCCGGGTCAGAGGCAGTTTCGCGATCTCTCGAAGCTTGAGGCCTATATGAAGGGTAAATACGCCATGGACGATGATACGTTCATGCAACACGTGGCCCATCTGAAAGGGCTGCGTGATCGCAATGGTGAAAAGCATGAGGTTGAGACCGTCAAGGCTGCCAACCGCTTTGGCGCGGTTTTGGCAAGCCACGATGATACGACGGAAGAGCAGGTACAGGTGTCCGCAGGTCACGGCATTCGTCTGGCCGAGTTCCCGACTACGGTCGAAGCTGCTCGAGCCTGCCACACGCACGAGATCAAAGTCATGATGGGGGCACCGAACATCATCCGGGGCGGGTCGCATTCGGGCAATGTCGCGGCGCAGGAATTGGCCGAGCTGGGCCATCTGGACATTATCTCGTCTGACTACGTGCCCTCGGCGCTGTTGCTGTCGGCCGTGCGGCTGGGACAGATGTGGGACGACATGGCGCGTGGGCTGCGGACCGTGACCCAGACCCCGGCAAAGGCCGTGGGGCTAGACGACCGAGGCGTGTTGCGCACTGGTGCCCGTGCTGACCTGATCCGATTCCGCATGCGGGCAGGTGTTCCCGCCCTGAATGCGGTCTGGTCGCGGGGGCGGCGCGTCGCCTGATCAGGCCATGTAGAACAGGTAGCGGTCCGGAGCGATGGTTTCGGGCCCCTCGATCTGATCGAACCCGACCAGCGGCTGGCCCGAGATCAGCAACCCTCCGGGCTGCATCACCTGCGCGATCAGAGGGCTGAGCCGCGCCGCCTCGGCCACGTCATCCGCCTTGATCCCTCGGCCGAAATCATAGTGCGCCATCGCCATCTTGTGGCCTGCGCTGGCAAGCTTTTGCAGCATCGGTTCGGCCTCACCCTGCAGGAAATCCCGTTCTGGCGGAGTGCTGTCGGGATGGCATTGCAGAACGCGATCCATCACCCAGATGCGGCGCTCGGGCAGGATTTCACGCAGGTGGTCATAGGTGCGCCCATTGCCGAGCCCCATGTCCAGCACATCGCCTTTCTGATCAGCGATCTTCGCAGCGGCCCAGTTCAGCCCGTCGCGTTGCGCGGTCAGGCGGCGCAGCATGGAATCCAGTCGGCTCATTCGGGGTCTCCGTTTCCGTGTCTGGGGGCGGTCCAGAGGGTCGCCGGCCCGTCCAGCAGGTGTTTCAGAAAAGCTTCGGTGAAGGCCCAGATGTCTTGATCATGGACCAGATGATGGGTCAATACGCCAAGCGGTTCGCTGTTGTCGGCGCGCCCCTCCCGGCGATCCCGCAGCAACGTGGTGGTTTTCTGGATCAACGCGTCAGGCGACGCCAAACTCCGGCTGCCGCGCCAGTCGATTGGGTCGATATGGGTGTTCACCTGCTCCAACCCCGGCGCGGGCTGTGACGATGTCCGAGGGGTCGCAGTCGAGAGGATTTCATACCCGAGATCGGGCAGACGCGCGGCAATCTCCGGCGCGATACGGTTCCACGGGGGGACGAACATGGGACGCAAACTATCCGGAAATAGGGATTGCAGGCGCGTCATACCGGCCTCGGCGTCCTGCAAGATCGTCTCCATGGGACGGTGCAGCGGGAATTCGGATTTCTTTTCCTCTGGCGGAGCGTGGTTTTCATGCGCCCAGCCGTGGACAACCGGTATCAGGTTCGGCCGCTGCGCCATGTAAGAGGCCAGTTCGCTTGTCGCATCACGCGGGATGATCGCCAGGTGAACCGAAATCCCAAGCCGTTCAGACAAGGCGGAGAGTTGGTCCAACTGAGGCGTCGGAGCAATCGCATCGTCGTCCCGCCACCACAGCGGAAAAGACAGCCCTTGGTCGCGCCAAATGGCCAGTTCTTCGTCCAATATGTGCCAATCTACCATCATCTGCGCGCGTCCCAGAGCCTCTGAGCGATCTCAACGCTGCGCTGCGCTCCGTCGAAGCCAAAGCCCTGCGTCGAACGGGGCATGTCTGAAATGACCCTCTGCAGCGCCTCGGAAAGGCGGGTGGCGTCAAGGTCCCGATTGGGCAGAACCTCCATCGCAGAAAGGGCAGACAGGCTTTGCCCGCGCAGGCTTTGTTCCACTTCATTGCCGTCATCAAACGGCACCACCACTGCGGGAGTACCCGATTGCAGCAGGTCCATCGCGGTGTTGTAGCCGCACATGCTCACCGACGCCGCTGCATGAGGGAGCATTTGCCGAAAATCCGGGCGCACGGGTTCGATGAAAACGGGTGCGCCTTCGGCCAGCTGGGACAGCTCGGAAATGCGCGCCTCGGCATCACGCCCGCCCACCAACAGGCGCCAGTGCCTGTTGGGCATCTTTTGGGCGGCCTCGATGGCCGCGCGAAAGATCGGCTGCCCCACCGATCCACCCCCCGCGCTAACCAGAATCTCTCCCGTCCCAACACCGTCCGGATGGGGCTGCGGCGCAACCGGCGCGACAAAGCCGGTATAGTTTAAATACCCGGCCAGCCGTTCCGAGACGGGCCAGCTGACAGTCAGCGGTGTGATACGTTCATCCGCGTGAACCAGAACACCGTCATAAAACGCGTCAATAATCTCATCGGCCCGTGCGGCCTTGGAGGGTTTGGACGGCGGCGCCAGAATATCGCGGATTGAGCTGAGGATGACGGGGCTGTGCGGTAGTGCTCGCGCGGCGGTCAGTGCAGCCTCGAATTCACCAGCCAATACGCGGCGGCCAAAGGGGAAAAGCTCGGTGATCAGTACTTCCGGCTGGAACGCGCGGACGGCCTCAACCAACGCCACGGTCCGCGCGTCGCGATAGGTTTCATCGGCCTCTTTGCCGTCCTCACCCAACAGCCGCGTAAAGTTGGTCCCATCCGAGCGCAGCGGCGGCAGGCCAAACAGCGTCAGGCCCGTGCTGTCGAGTTGCGGCGCAGGCATGCCACCAGACACCACCATCACCTTATGGCCGGCACCCGCGAAGGCACGCCCCAGCGTCAAGGCTCGGCTCAGGTGCCCGGTTCCCAACAGGTGGGTGACGACAAGCATCACTTTCATGTCGTGGCCTCGCGCTTGATCATGCGGACCGGCTCCGCTTCGGGCGTCATCGTCTCCATGTCGATGATATAGAGCCTGTTGCGCTTGATTTTGAAAGGGGCAGGGCCCTCAAAATCCCATCCCCAGGCCCGCGCCAGAATGACCCGCATGATGCCGATGTGACACACGGCAAGGGCGTCTTTCCGGAGTTCCGCCAGCCAAGGCGCGAGACGATCTGCAACCTCAGCCGGGCTTTCGCCATTTGGCGGACGGTAGTCCCAACCCCAGTCTTCGATATGCCGGTAGCCGCTGGACGGGTCTGCAATCAGGTCTACACCGCGCAACCCCTCCCAATCGCCCCAGTTCATCTCGATCAGCGCGTCGCTGGTCATCGGGGTGCGGCCCGAGACGATCTGCGCCGTCTCATGCGCGCGCTGCAACGGGCTGGCCCAGATCTGAGCCTGCTCCCAAGAGGCGGGCAGGGCGTATCCGGACAGTTCCGCCCGCGCCTCAGGGTCTAGCGCGATGTCGCTACGTCCCTGAATCTGTCCCGCGCGGTTCCACGGCGTATGACCGTGTCGCAGCAAGGCCAGTCTGGTCATGCCGAATCCTCCAACAAGGGGCGGATGGTCTGCCAGAACCGACGCGTCGCGCCCGGCATCAGGTGGCGATCAGCCACGTATTTGCGGGCTTTACTCCCAAGGCGTCCCCGCTCTTCGCCGTTCTGCAACAGGGTCTGCATGCGCTGGGCCAGTCCTTGCGTCCCTTGATCGACACTGGGGTAGTCCGAAGGCGACAGGACGTCACGCACGCCGGGGCGGTCTTGCGCGACGACCGGCAGGCCTGCGGCCTGAGCCTCAAGATAGATCATGCCGTAGGCTTCGTTGACGCCGGGCCAGACCAGAAACCCCGAGTTCTGATAGAGGTGGCCCAGGCTCTCTTGGTCCAGTTGGCCCAGTAACGTGACCTTTTCACCGAACTGGGCCATGAGTGCTTCAACTGCGCCTCGAGCCGGTCCGTCGCCTGCGATCTGCAACTGCCAATCGCCAGTGAGATAAGTCAGAGCTTCGGCCAGCAACTGATATGAGGCCAGCTTGTCCCCGTGCCGCATCATGCCGACGGCCAGCATCGGACCCTCGGCCGCGGCCTGAGGTGGCAAATCCCTGATCGGCAGAAACGGAGGCAACTCGACCAGAGCCTGAGCGTCAAAGCGGTCGCGCTCCAACGTGATCAGGTCATTTGCGGTGTGATAGAAAATCACCTTGGCCGAGTCGCAGGCCTCATGAGCGGATTGTGCGAACCCGGCCCAAGGCCCCTTCAGGCGGCTGCTGGCCCGTGTGCTTTCCATTTGAACATAGGGAATCCGCCGCGCCGCGCAGACCTGCGGGCCGATCAGGTCCGGGGCTTTGTAGTAGTTATGGTAGGTCACCCAAAGCTGAGTGTCTTGCGGCAACTCAGCGATCAGGCGCTGAGTTTCTGCCTCGGCCGCCGCGCGCAAGGCGTGCTGTTTAGCGGTATCTCCGTGCTTGTCGTAGATCCGCAGCTCGGACACGAGGTCGACGTGATTCCCCTCGGCTGCAATGGCGGTGATCAGGTTCCGCGCCATCTCGCGGTCGCCCGAAGGGGTCGGGCTGTGTGGAGACTTCATGGGGGCGTAGAACGCAACGCGAGTCATTAGACCGTTTCCAGGCACAAAGCGTTCAGCCGATCCGAAAGCCGCGCGATACCCGGGTCCATCCGGAACTCGGCCAGCAAACGGTCATAGGCGGCCCTGGCCATTTTGGCAGTGGTTTCGGGATCGTTCGCCAGTGCTAGCATCGCGTTGGCCAGCGCCTTTGGATCGTCATCCGAAAGGATGCCGTGTGTGCCTGAGGAGATGAACTCAGGAATCGCGGACACCGGCGTCGACAGGATCGGCAGGAGTTGCGAGGCAGCCTCCATCAACACATTTGGCAACCCATCGCGGTCACCATCCTCGGCAATGCGGCTGGGCAGGACGAAGAGGTCGGCAGAGTGCATGGCCTCAATCACTTCGGGCTGATCGCAAGCTCCTTTCCAGCTGATCCGGTCCGCGATGCCGGCTGCCGTGGCGCGGTCGCGCAGTACGTCCCCCAAAGCGCCGCCACCGATATGGGTCCAATGCCAGTCCAGCGTCTCGGGCAGCAAGGCCAAGGCATCAATCAGCCGATCGAAGCCCTTTTTCTCGACCAGGCGCCCGACCGAGATCATCTGAAACGGCCCGTCTGCTGTTCGTAGTTTCCGGTCCGGCGGGCTTGGGAAACGTGCTAGGTCCAACCCGTGGTAAATCAAGTCAACGCGCGCGGGGTCATCGGCCAGCTCCCGCAGATGGGCGGCGCCTATAGCGGTGCAGGTGGCGCCAAAGGCGGCCCCATGGGTCGCCGCTTGCAGCTTTTCACGCTTTTCCCATTCGGGCGAAGTCCAGATATCCTTGGCGTGGGCCGAGAAGCTCCACGGTACACCGCGCATGATAGCGGCATAGCGCGCCACGGATGAGGGCGTGTGCATGAAATGGGCATAGAGCGCCTGCGTCGCGTCTGGCAGCTCAGCCGCCAAAACGCAGGCCTGCCCGAAGCGGCGAATGCGGTTGTGGGTCGGGTCGCGGCGCAGGTCCTGCCGCCAAACGCGGTAGGCCTCGGCATAGCCCGGCAGACGTTGGGCGATGGCCCGTGCGGCCCAGACGCGCTGTGGTTCCTGATAGAGGTATTCAGGCAGATAGTGCACCTGCCCCTTGAACCGGTCATGCAGGGGGTGGCGTTTGGTGTCGGTCGGGTGACGTAGGGACCAGATGTCAAACTGATGGCCAGCCTCCTGCAAGGCGACCAGTTCTTGTGCAATAAACGTCTCGGACAGGCGCGGCCATCCTTTGACCAGCACCGCGAGTTTCGGGTTTTGGGATGTCATCCGGTCGCTCGTTCCTGTTCCCGGTGCAGCAGCGCATCGACGCGGCCCGTTACATAGTCCAGCCCGTCCAGCAAGCCGTCGCTGATCGCCTGCGAGGGCAGGGGCTGGCGCGGCAATTCGCGGATGGCGCGGATCATGGCGTCGGTCGTCAAGCCGTCGCGCTGTTCGTCCAGCATCCGGACAAGGCCAAGATCTTCAGCGCGCGAGGCGCGTATCCATTGTTCCAACCGAGGTGTCGTGCGCGGCACGATGACGGCGCGTTTGTCGAAAGATAGCACCTCACAAAACGTGTTGTAGCCACCCATGCAAACAACGCCCGCCGCCCCGGCAAAAAGCGTTTCGATCTGGGATTCGAACCCGACCGCCGTCACGCGCCCGTTCAGCGCCGCCACGCGGGTTTCAAATTCATCGCGTGACTCACCAGACAGGAAGGGCCCGTAGACCAGCACCGCGCGAGGCAACAGGGTCGGATCCTGTTCGTAGGCCGAGAGGACCAGATTGACCATCGCTTTGCCGTCGCCGCCGCCACCGGGCGTGATCAGGATATAGGGTTGTTCCGGGGGCTCTCCGACCGGGCCGAGGTCGCGGCGCAGATATCCGGTCCAGTGCAGGCGTGACCGGGCCGCGGCGCTGAGCGGTAGGCCCTCGGTCGGGTCGTAGATCGAATGCAACCCGTAGACCCAGATCTCATGATAGAACCGCTCGGTCGCGGCGATCGCATCCTTACGGTCCCATTCGGCGGCCAGAACCTCCGGCTCGTCCAGAACATCGCGCAGGCCCAGAACCAGCTTGGTGTCGCAGGATTGTTCGAGGAATTCCAGCGTTGGCAGCAGCTCTCCGCGAAAGCCTGTGGGTTCCTTGTCGACGATTAGGACGTCGGGATCGAATTGCTGAACGGCTGTTTTGATCAGGCTCGAGCGCAGCTCGGTCACCTCATCTATGCCCATGCCAATCGTGCGGGCCGCGTAAGATCCGTCCGAGCGTTTGGTGACCCCCGGCAGGCGCACATGGTCGACGCGGCGGGGAAAGGTGAAACGCCCCGCCACAGGCGATCCGGTCAGGATCAGGGCGGATGCGCTTGGGTCGGCTTCGGTCATCGCTGCCGCCAGCGCACGCGAACGGCGCAAGTGGCCTAACCCAAAGGTATCGTGGCTGTAAAATAGCAGGCGCGGCGCGCGGTCCGGATTGTCTTGTTTTTTGCCTAGGCTCATAGGGTCGCCCGTCTTATTGGTCTGGGTACTACATCCGCGCGTATGCAAGCGCTACCGTATATCCTTATGCTGCGCTTGCCAAAGGGGAAATCGCCCGCCTGCAAATGTGCCAAACATGGCGATTTGGCAACAGGATATTGAGGATATGGGTTCAATTTGCACCAGTCTTTGCCGTTTCGGTCAAAGCGCGAAAACAGGCGGGCGGGAGGATTTGAACAGGTCCAACAGGTTCTGTACGGTGTGCGCCAGTGAAGAAATTGGATGCAAGACCCTATGAAACCGAACTTTCTGGCTGCGACGCTTTTGGCATTTTGGGCTCTGTTGTTGGCGTTTCCAGCCAGTGTGGCAGCGCAGACCGCGCTGATACCGGGCTATGGCTCGGGTTCCGCAACGGAAGAGACTGCAACCAACGAAAGTGATCTCGCCGACGCGATCCGCACCGCCACCGAGGCAGGTGCCAGCGTCATCGTCATCGATAGTTCGGGCAATCTGGTCTCCACCGCGGGTGAGCAGCCCGAAGCGGAATCGGCTGAGGCTGACCCCATGGCCGAGGCCTCTCAACTGATGCGGACGCAGGCGCGTTTCACCAAGTTCCGTGAATCGGTCCAGTCACGCCTTGAGGCTCTGCCCTATTCGGTGTTCGAAGTGGAGTATATCCTGCGTCAGACCAGCCCGGATGGTCGTATCCAGACTTATGTCGAGGTTCTGGGCTGGAACATCCTCTTCCTGCTGTTGGGGCGGTGGCTCTCAACCGAGATCTATGGCAAACGGATCGCCAAGCGCTGGGTCGTGGCGCGGATCAAGGAGAACCCGCAGGGCTATCGCGAGAAGATGCCGTTTCTCGTGTACCGCTTCGTGATGGGGATCGGCGGCACGATCTTTGCCATGTTGATGGCATTGATCGTGGGATATCTCTTCTTTGGCGAGGCCGAAGATATCTCGATCCAGTTTACCGTGACCGCGATCTTCACGGCCTTTTTCCTGTCCCGCACGATCTCGGACCTGTGGCGAATGGTGCTGTCACCGTACCTGAGCCAGTATCGCCTGCCGCCCTTCTCTGACCGCCACGCCAAACGGCTGTATATCTGGGCATCGGCGGTGGCGACCTATGATGTATCGGTCGTTCTGTTTTCGACCTGGGTGGCGGATTTTGGTCTGAACTACAACGTCTACGCCTTGGTCTACGGGTGCTTGACCCTGTTCGGGGCCTTCTTGAATATTCTGATGATCCTGTTCAATGCCGGGGCCATTTCAAATGCGATCCGGGGCGGGCGGGCACCGTCTCAAGTTTCGTGGATTCTGCGCTTCATCTCATTTGCTTGGGCTCCGGTGCTGATCCTGTACATCGTGTTCAGCTGGTCGAAGCTGGCCGTGGATCTGGTGCTTGAGAATGAAAATTCGGTCCCGATTGTTGCCAGCAGCTATGCGATCTTCATGTCGGTTGTTGTGGCCTATGGTGCGATGAACTACCTGCTGGAGCGCTATTTCGATCGCAACCGCAAGATCGAACAGATCAACGCCGAGGCAGAGATCGAGGCAGAGGCACCCTCACCCGAGGCGGTACAACGCAAGCACGCCATTCTGACCTATGAGGACCTGGCCCGCCGAGTGGCTGGCATTCTGGCCTTTGTCGTAGGCAGCTATGCGCTGGTAGTGATCTGGAACCCGGATGCCAGCTGGAGCGAGGATCTGCCGATCGGGCGCGCGCTGGACGTGATGGTAATCCTGTTCATTGGATACATCCTGTTCAATTTCTTCCGCATCTGGATCGACAGCAAAATCGCCGAAGAGTCTGATGATGGCTCCGAGGCCGAGTTGGGCGATGAAGGCGGCGAAGGCGGTCAGAGCCGCTTGGCCACCTTGCTGCCTTTGTTCCGCGGGGCGATCCTGGCGGTTGTTGTCGTGACGATTGTGCTGATCGTACTGATGGAGCTGGGCATCAACGTCAGCCCTCTGTTCGCAGGTGCCGGTGTGGTTGGGCTGGCTGTCGGGTTCGGGTCGCAAACCTTGGTGCGCGACATCTTCTCGGGCGCCTTCTTCCTGTTGGATGATGCGTTCCGCAAAGGGGAATACATCGACATTGGGGATGTGAAGGGAACGGTTGAGAAAATCTCGGTCCGGTCGTTCCAGCTGCGCCACCATCTGGGGGCGCTGAACACTATTCCCTTTGGGGAGATCAAGGTTCTGACCAACTATTCGCGTGACTGGGTGATCATGAAGCTGCCTCTGCGCGTGACCTATGACACGGATGTCGAGAAGGTACGGAAACTGATCAAGAAACTGGGTCAGGAGTTGCTGAGCGATCCGGTTATCGGAGACAACTTCATCCAGCCCTTGAAGTCTCAGGGCGTGATCGAGATGCAGGATTCGGCGATGATCATCCGGGTCAAATTCATGACCAAGCCGGGCGATCAGTGGTTGGTGCGCAAGAAGGTGTATCAAGATATTCGAGAGCTGTTCGCCCGCGAAGGCATCAAGTTTGCCCATCGTGAAGTGACCGTTCGTCTTGCCGATGGCAAAGAGGCCGAAGATCTGACCCCGAAACAGCGCGAGGCAGTGACTGGCGCGGTACAAGCGGCGATTGATGAGGACTATCTGGACGATATCGGACCGGGCGGTGACGACCGCTAGACGGTTCTCCCGCTGCTTTGGCCTGCGTCTCTGACGAGACGCCTTCCAAAGCGTTGGGCCGGGCCGCGCGTGCCTCGCGGCGGTTGGCGCGTCAGGGCCAGGTTGGCTCGGATGTGCCCAGTTGTGGGGCGGGCAGGTCCCACCTCATCACCGTCCGACCAATGGTCAGTGCGGGTTTTAGCCGGTGGCCAGGGCCCCATCCGGATTGTTCGGTTTCTTCGCCATAGTCGGATTGGTTGGCCGTGATCGCGTCTTGCCCTTTATCGGTTTTGCCAAGAATGGCTAGCAACTCGGCGGTGCGCGCCAAAGATAGATGGGCGTGCATGATTGAATTACCCGAGGCTGCCTCGGCCAGTGCAGAAAGAACTGCGGCTGCCATCAGGTATCCGGTCGCATGGTCCAGAGCCTGAACTGGCAGCGGGGTGGGTTTGTCGGCGTTGGCCCATTCCATCCCGGCATGGGCAATACCTGCGCTCATCTGAACCAGGCTGTCGAACCCTCTGCGTTTGGCCCAAGGGCCCTGCCAGCCATAGGCGTCCAGAGTGACCTCGATCCGGTTGGGGGCCAGTTCGTCACGCTTTGCTTTACTAAGCCCCAGAGCCTCAAGCGCGCCGGGGCGGTACCCGTGGATGAATACATCTGCTTGTGACAACAGGTCTTGCAGGTAGGTCAGGCCCTCGGTCGACTTCAAGTCCAGATAGGCGCAGCGTTTGCCCAGCGAGATGTCGGGGATAACGCCCGGCTCATCCCAGCCCGGAGGGTCGACGCGCAGCACATCCGCGCCGAATCCGGCGAGTGTGCGGGTTGAGACGGGGCCCGCCAGAACGCGGGTCAGGTCTAGGACGCGCAAGCCGGCAAGCGGGCGTTCGGCTGTTGCAGCCGGACGATCTCGCAGAGTGATCCGACGTGGATTCTGCCAACTGATCAGTGGATCACGGCTGACGGCACGGCCTTGGGGATGGTCCAACCATTCGGCGCGGCTGCGCATGGCGGCTGCGACGCCGCCCTCGGCCACAACAGCGCTTTCCAGGTCAACAATAGCCCAGCTGCGCAGGGCCTGTGAGACCGCGTCGCGGTCGGCTTGTGTACCCAGAACTTTCAAGGCGGCAGCGCGGTGGTGGGGCAAGTTGGTGTGAAGCCTGATCCAGCCGTCAGACGCGCGATAGTCGCCTGCGATGGCGTCCCACAGGTTAGGTATTTCCCAACCATCGGGCTTGAAGGAATAGCGATACCAGAGCGAAGCGAGGCGGTGATCCACCGTGACCTCTGGCGCGGTTGGTGACAGGTTTGCGGCGGCCATGTATCGGGCCAACTGCTGACCGACCGCTGCGAAGCTGGCGGTTGCTAGTTCCGAGACGGCGAAGGCGCTGGGCAAGGTTCCCTCGCCGGTGGTGCGATAGCTGTCGGCCGCCGGAAGAGAGGACAGCAGGCTCATTGCTGATACGGGTCCAGACTGTCGCGCAACCCGTCTCCAAGGAAGTTAAAGGCCAGAACAACGACGATGATGGGCAACATCGGAATGGCCGTCCACGGGTAGATCTCGATCGAGGCGAGGTTCTGCGCGTCATTCAGCATCACGCCCCAACTCACCGCAGGCGCACGCAGGCCGAGGCCGAGGAAAGACAGCGCGGTTTCACCCAAGATCATCGCGGGAATCGACAAGGTGGCAGAGGCGATCAGGTGGGACATGAAGTTCGGCAACAGGTGTTTGCGGATCACCCGGCCCGAGCTTGCGCCCATCATCTCAGCCGCGCGGACGTATTCTTCTTCTCTCAGGGAGAGGAATTTGGCGCGGACGGATCTAGCGAGGCCGGGCCAGTCGAGAATGCCGAGGATGATCGAGATGATGAAGAAGACCGCGACGGGGCTCCAGTTCGAGGGTACAGCGGCGGACAAGGCAAGCCAGAGCGGCAGTTCGGGTAGGGATCGCAGGACTTCGATCACGCGGTTTATGGTCCAGTCGATGCGCCCTCCGAAATACCCGGCCATCGAGCCGAAGAGAATACCAAGGAAGAACGACACCGAGATGCCGATCAGGCCGACGGTCAGCGACAGCTGCGCGCCATAAAGGATGCGGCTGAAGATATCGCGGCCCAGCCGGTCCGAGCCCCATAGGAACAGCGTCGCGCCATCAGGGGCACAGAACAGATGTGTGTCCGAAGGGATGAATCCGGCCAAGCGATACTCGGACCCTTCACAGAAGAACTTGATCGGACGAGGATCCTCGGTGTCTGGAATGAACTTCCACTGGAAGGTCTCAAGATCCGCTTCAGCTGTGATGGGGTAAACATAGGGCCCGATGAACTCGCCCTCGTGGAACCAGTTGATCGACTGTGGCGGGGCGTAGAGGTGCTCTCCGTTCCGGTCATTGGGGCCATAAGGAGCGATGAAGCCTGCAAAGGGCAGCATCAGGTAGCACAGCAACAGAAAAACGCCTGAGATCAGGCCCAGCTTGTGCGTGCGGAACTTGCGCCAGACCAGCACCCAGTTCGGGGCGTCCAGATCGGCGCGCTCGAGCTGTTGGACCGAGGCCTGTGGGTCGAACGGCGCGTCATCGACATAGCGATCATCAGGGCGTTGGGTCATGCGTCTCGCCCCTCATACCGAATGCGCGGGTCGAGCATGACCAGCAAGATGTCCGAGATCATGGTGCCGATCAGGGTCAGCAGGGCCACGAACATCAGGATGAATGCCGACAGGAACTGGTCTTGCGTCTTCAGCGCCGTCAGCAGGGTCGGGCCAATGGTTTGCAGGCCCAACACGACCGATACCAGAACCGAGCCGGACACCATTGAGGGCAACAGGTTCCCGATGTCGGCGACGAACGGGTTGAAGGCCACACGCAACGGATATTTGGTCAGCATCCGCGATGGGGCCATGCCCTTGGCAACGGCTGTCTCAACATAGGGTTTGCCCAGCTCGTCCAGCATGTTCGCGCGCAGACGCTGCATCATGGCCGACGCGCCCGAGGTGCCGATGACGAAGGTCGGCACGATCAGGTGGACAAGGATGGATTTCAGCTTGTCCCAACTCATCGGATCGCCTTCGAATTTGGGATCCATCAAGCCGCCGATGGGCAGGTTGAAATACTGATGACCGTAGTAGAACAGGATCAGCGCCAGCAAAAAGTTCGGCGTGGCCAGACCCAAATAGCCGACAAACGCCGAGGTATAGTCGATCCACGTGCGCGATCGCGCGGCGGCGATCACACCCAAGGGTAGGGCGACGGCGTAGACGAACAAGATCGCGGCAAGATTGACAACAACCGTCAGCCAAAGCGTATCGCCCACGATGTCAGAGACGGGTCGGTCGAACTCAAACGACCAGCCGTAATTGCCTTGCAGCAGACCTTCGAAGCCGTGGGGGCCGGGCCAGAAGCCCATCCAGATCAGGTATTGCTCCCACATGGGACGATCCAAGGCGTACTCGGCCCGCAGAAACTCGGCCTTGGCTACACCGGCAGATTGGCCTGAGGCCTGGAGTTCGGCGATCTGATTGCTCAGATAGTCGCCGGGTGGCAGGTTGATGATGACGAATATCAGAACCGAGACCACCAACAGTGTCAGCAGCATCGTGAAGAAGCGATAGACCGCATAGCGCAGCATGATCATTTAGCTGCTCCTGCTCAGTCGACCAAAAAGAACTCATCCGGGCGATGGACGCCGAAATGCGCGCCGGGTTCCCACGCCCACATGGCCTGCTCGGGGACGTTGCGTAAACGGTTCGAGACGACGATGGGCTGCGGTGCGCCGTTCAGAATGCCGATGGCGTAAAGCTGGTCGGCGTGGATTTCCAACATCTCGGTCCAGACGGCAGCGCGCTGTTCATCCGTTGTGGCGGTCTCCCAGTCATGGACCAAAGTCATCAGGCGCTCAGCCTCGGGCATGTCGGGTGCCTCACCCACTTCGCCGCCGGTCTGATAATACTGTCCCCATTTTGGCCAGGCGAGAAACACCTGATCCGTCGGGGCCAGATAGGCAGGCGAGGTGTGGATTTGGGGCAGCCCGTCATCCCAGCCGAACCAGACCGAAGCCATCGTGTTGCCCGCGAACACCCGGTTACGCAGGATATCGCGATCCAGCGGGCGCATCACAAGATCGACGCCAATCTCGCGCCATGTGTCGGTGACGATCTGCAGGGCGTTTTCGACCTCCTGCCGCTCACCAGCGGTTTCGATGATTAACTCCATCGGGCGGCCGTCGGGCAACAGCCGAATGCCGTTCTTGTCGCGCTCGTTCAGCCCGGCCTCGTCCAACAGCGCGTTCGCCAGATCCGGATCATACTGGGCCCATGCTTGGGCGTTTTCCTCACTGTAGAAGGGTGAGGCGGGCAGAACCGCCATCGCGCCCGGTTTTGCCAGTTTGAAATAGAGCGCCTGGTTGATCGTCTTGCGATCAATCCCCAAAGACAGGGCGCGGCGTACGCGCGCGTCTCGCATCACATCCCGCCAAACCTCATCCGCGTAGTTCAGGTTCGGATAGATCGCGATCTGTGAGGCCACACCGGTTTTCCAGAGCAATGTCTTGTAGTTGCCAACCGCTTCACCCTTTTTCAGGATCGAGGCATCTCGGAACGCCAGACCACGACCCTGCAGGTCGGTCTCACCCGCATTGGTCTTTGCGGCTACCAGCCCGGGGGCCACAATCTCCATCTCGACCACGTCGATATAGGGCAGTTGCACCCCTTTGGAGTCGATACGGTGGTAGTACGGATTGCGGACGAAGTTGTGGCGGATTTTCTTGCCCGAGCTTGCGTTCAGCCAAGGCTGAAGCGTGGGCAGCTTGTGGTTGTCGAACTTGTAGAGGTTGTCGAGTTTGTTGTGCAGGGCCGCCCAGCTTTTGACGCGGGCATCATCGACCTGCGCGGCCAGATCCTCAGGATCAACATAGTTTTCGTGATACTGTTTCAGAAAAGCCGACGGGCGGTAAATGAAGGGCGGGCGGGCCTGTGCCAGCGTTTGCAGGAAGTCCGGGTTCGGATCATCCCATTCGTAGATCACTGTCGTCTCATCCGGGAAAGAGACGGTCGGGGCCTTTCCCTCGACGATCAGAAAATCAGGTGGCCCAGAGGGGCTGAGCAATTCGTTGTTGGCGACATCTTCCCACCAGTACCGGAAATCTTCGGAGGTAAACGGCGAGCCGTCCGACCACTTATGCCCTTCGCGCAAATGCAGAGTGAACTTGCGGTTCCCGTCATTTTCGAATGAGGCCAAAATGTCGGGCACGATATTGTAGTTTCCGTCAAACCCAACCAACCGGGCGTAACCGTAGACGACCATCTGGCGGATATCCTTGGACCGGGTCACCATGGTCCGCATTGTGCCGCCGGGGGTGCCGAATTCACGCCCCTTCGCGGCCAGATCCACTACCAGAGGGTCTTTGGGTAAGCGTTCCGAAACCGGCGGCAAATCGCCCGCATTCACCTCAGCCGACCAAAAGCTGCTCTCTTGCGGTACTGGCACATCGGCCAGTGCAGGCAGAGTCCAGCCAAAGGCCAGAGTGGCGGCCAGGATCAGAGGGCGAGTGGTCTTAAACATGGCAACGTACCTTATGGCCCGGTTCCAATTCCACCAGCGAAGGTATCACGGTGTCCGAGAAACGAAAGGCCTCATCCCAACTGTCCGGCGCGCCGGCACCCAGAGAGACCATTTGCAGGTCAATCGGGCGGTTGATGTCGGGTTCTGGTTGAGCGGCAATCAACGCCTTGGTGTATGGGTGGCGCGGATTGTAGAAGAGTGTTTCGGGCGGGGCTTGTTCGACGATCAGCCCCCGACGCATCACAGCAACTTCGTCAGCGATACGGGCGACTACTGCAAGGTCGTGAGAGATGAAGAAATAGGACAGGTTCAGGCTGTCCTGCAGGTTTTCCAACAAAGTCAGGATTTGTTCCTGAACTGACACATCCAGCGCCGAGGTCGGTTCATCACAAACAATCAACTGCGGGTCCAGCATCATGGCGCGGGCGATGGACAGGCGCTGCCTCTGCCCGCCGGAAAACGCATGCGGATAGCGTTTCAGCATGTCCGCGTTCAGCCCCACGCGTTGCAGCATCTCGGCCGCCTTGTCGCGTTGTTCCGAGACCGAACCGATACGGTGAATTTCCAGTGGCTCAGTCATTGCGTCCTGAATGCGCATCCGTGGACTGAGTGAGCTGTAGGGATCCTGAAACACCATCTGGGCCTTGCGTTGAAACGCGGTGCGCTGGGCGCGGGTCATCTGGTGGACCGGGATAGGGTCTTCGCCTTGGGCGGTGCAAAAAAGAACCTCTCCGCCGGGGTCGGGGAGTTCGGCGCCAAGGGCAATTCGGGCGGCGGTGGTCTTGCCAGAGCCGCTTTCGCCGACAATCGCCAGTGTCTTGCCACGTGCAAGTTTCAGGTCGACGCTGCGACAGGCATGGATCTTTTTGTCTGCCTGCCAGCCCTTGCTGGAGCGCATTGTATAGGTCTTGGAGACCCCTTTCATATGCAGGATCAGGTCCTCGTCCGGCATCGGAATGCCTACGGCGTCCTGATCTGGAATGGCTGGGGCCGCATCGAACAACTGCTTAGTATAGGGATGCGCCGGCGCGGTCAGGATGGGGGCGGCGGGGCCTGCCTCCATCACGCGACCTTTGTGCATGACGACGACCTGCTCGGCCATATTGGCCACAACGCCCAGATCGTGCGTAACAAGGATCAGCGCCATACCGGTTTCGCGCTGAAGTTCCTTGATCAGGCCCAAAACCTGAGCCTGCGTTGTCACATCCAGCGCAGTAGTGGGCTCGTCTGCAATCAGCAGCTCGGGCTTGGAGACCATCGCCATCGCGATCATGGCACGTTGGCGCATACCTCCCGACAGCTCAAACGGATAGGAGTCATAAGCCCGCTGGGGATCTGGAAAACCCACGCGTTCAAACTGGGTCAGGACTTCTTTACGGGCTTGCGCCTCGGACGCGCCGCGATGCAGCCAGAGGACCTCGCTGACCTGATTGCCGATCTTGTGCAGCGGAGACAAAGATCGCATTGGTTCCTGAAAGATCATCGAGACTCGGTTGCCGCGAATGCTGCGCATCTCCCGCTCGTTGATTCGCGTCAGGTCGGCCTTGCCCTTGGAATCATTCAGAATAATCGAGCCGCTGCGAATCTGCGCCACACGGGGTAGGATACGCAACACGGCCCGGCAGGAGATTGTTTTGCCCGAGCCCGACTCACCCACCAATGCAAGTGTCTGTCCGGCCTCCACATCGAAATTCACGTCTTGCACGACTGAGTCTGCCGTGCCGAAACCGATGCTGAGATCTCTGACAGACAACAACGCAGTCATTCGGGTTTTCCACCCGTTTGGCCGTAGATGAGCATCGGCTTTTTATTCTCCCCGTTTTTTGACTTACTGTCGCGCGGTTTCACCCGACTCGTCAAACCCGTTCTTAGGCTGAAATGTCGCGGGAATGTGAAACTTTCGCCTCTACAACTACACAAACAGTTGAGTTTTTGCCATCAAGTTCGTGACCAGCACCATTTAAGCTGGCGTTGAGTATCAAAGAGAGAATCCCCTGTGCCCGAAAACCAAAGCCGACTGGATCTGTTTATTGACCGTATGGTGACGCAACGCGCCTGCCTTGATTTTGCAATCGAGCAGACAAAAGGCATGTCCGGGCCGGTGTTCGAACTGGGCCTGGGTAACGGTCGAACCTACCACCACATGATTCAGTACATTCAGAATCGCCCGGTTTTTGTGTTCGAGCGCGCGGTGGCTTCACATCCCGATTCCACCCCGCCCGAGGATCGAGTGATTTTGGGCGATGTGCGGGAGACTCTGCCAGCCTCGGTGGATCGGTTTGGCGCGACGGCCAGCCTGATTCATGCGGATCTGGGTGGGCACAATCGCGAAAAGAACGACGCCTTCGCGCGGTTTGTTTCGCCTTTGATTGAACCGCTTCTGGCGCTGGGTGGCCTGATGGTTTCCAGTGATCGGATGTATTTCGATGCGCTGACTGAATTGCCCTTGCCCGAGGGCGCGGTCGAGGGGCGCTGTTTTATCTACCGGCGGTGACGCCTTAGGCGCGTCCGGGTCCACCAAAAGGCTAAGCAAACCGGAGGAACGCAATGCAGGCCATCCTGACGCTGAACGCGGGAAGTTCGACCATCAAATTCGGAGTTTACCGCGCCGACGCTGAACCCGAATTGCTGTGGCACGGGCAGGTGGACAATCTAGGACCGGTCGCTCAATTGCAAATCAACGGCGACGGGTTTCATGAGACACGTGAGATCGGGCCTGCCGACCACGCAGCCGGGGTCACGGCGATCTTGCTGGCCCTTGAGCCTCTGCTTCAATCGGATCTAATCGTCGGTGTAGGCCACCGCATTGTCCACGGCGGACAAACCTTCGAAGGGCCCACGGTTCTGGATGATCACGTGCTGGCCCAACTTGAAACGCTCTCGTCACTGGCTCCGTTGCATCAGCCCCACAATCTGGCGGCCGTCCGCGCTGCACGAACGGCCTTCCCGGGCGCGCTACAGATTGGGTGTTTTGACACCTCCTTTCACGTAGGCCATCCGTTTGTAAACGACGCCTTCGCCATCCCGCGCCGCTTTTATGAGAAAGGCGTTCGGCGCTATGGGTTCCACGGACTGTCCTACGACTACATTACCGGCAAGATGACTGAGGATTTCCCGGATCTGGCCGCAGGCCGGGTGGTGATCGCGCATTTAGGCAACGGGGCGTCAATGTGCGCTGTGGCCAACGGAAAGAGTATCGGCTCAACCATGGGTTTTTCCGCGCTTGACGGGCTGCCAATGGGGACCCGTTGCGGTCAGCTTGATCCCGGCGTGTTGCTCTATCTGATGGAGCAAGGTCACTCTGCCGAAGCGATAACGCATATCCTCTACAAGAAAAGTGGCCTGCTTGGTCTCAGCGGAATCAGCCACGATATGCGCACATTGCTGGAAAGCGATGACCCACATGCACGTGAGGCGATAGATTACTATGTCTTCCGGATCAGGCGGGAGCTGGGTGCGATGGCGGCCGTTCTGGGAGGGGTGGATGCGGTCGTATTCTGCGGCGGCATTGGTGAGAACGCTGCGCCTATTCGCCAGAGCGTGCTGGATGGGATGGGATTTCTCAACATCCATCTGGACGCCGAGGCCAACGCCCAAAACGCGACGGTGATATCAGATGGCGGTATACCCGTGCTCGTGATCCCGACGGACGAAGAACGGGTGATCGCGCGGGCGGTCGTCACGGCCTTGATCTAAACACGACAGGGGGAAGACGGATGATCTTTTACGACTGCGCCACTGCTCCGAACCCGCGCCGCGCGCGCGTATTCATTGCTGAGAAGGGGTTGGAGATCGAAACCAGGCAAATCTCGATTGCAGAGGGAGAGCAGCTGAGCGATGCTTTTCGCGCCGTTAACCCTCGGGCCACGATCCCTGTGCTGGTGACCTATGAAGGCACGGTTCTGACCGAGAACCTTGGGATTGCTGCGTATCTTGAGGCGCAGAGCCCGGAACCCCCGTTGATGGGCAAGACGCCGGATGAAAAGGGCCGCGTTCTGATGTGGAACGCAATCGCCGAGCAGCAAGGCGGAATGCCCATTGCCGAAGCCCTGCGCAACGGCCATCCTGCTTTCAAGGATCGTCCTATTCCGGGACCAGAGAACTATCCTCAGATCCCCGAGCTTGCGCAACGGGGTCGCGACAGGGTGGGGGCGTTCTTCGATTTGCTCGAGGACCATTTACAGGGCAGCCCGTTTTTGGCGGGCGAGCATTTTAGCCTCGCCGATATCACCGGGTTTGTCTTCGTCGATTTCGCTCGCGTGATCAAAATGCGTATCCCGGAAGCTAGTACCGCGACTCAAGCCTGGTTCGATAGGATCAAATCCCGGCCCAGCGCCAGCCTTTAAAAGGCACCTGAATTGGCTGACACAAGCTTGCGCTCGACACTGTACAGAAATGTCTAGACAGAAGTGAACAGTGCCACTAGCGTTTCATCCGAGTCGTGCAGCGGAGGGCAGGATGAAATCTCAGTATCGCGTTGTGGTCATCGGGGGCGGTGTCGTTGGGGCCTCGGTCCTGTATCATCTGGCCAAGTTCGGCTGGTCGGACGTCGTCATGTTGGAGCGGCGGAGGCTGGCCTCGGGGTCATCCTGGCACGCGGCAGGTGGTATTCACGCGCTGAACGCGGACCCGAACATGGCGTCCTTGCAGGCCTACACCATCGACTTGCTGAGCGAGATCGAAAAGGAATCCGGCCAGAATATCGGCTTGCACATGACTGGCGGTTTGACGCTGGCTGGAACCCCGGAACGCTGGGAATGGCTACAGGCTAACTACCGTATCTTCCAATCCATCGGCATAGATGATTGCGAACTTCTAACCCCGGAAGAGGCGCAAAAACGCTGTCCGATCATGTCCACCGATGGCGTGCTGGGCGCGATGTGGGCGGATCGCGAGGGCTATATCGACACGACCGGCACGGTGCAGGCCTACGCGACGGCGGCAAAGAAGCGTGGCGCGGAATACTATGAGGAAACCAAGGTCGAAAGCCTGACGCAAACCGCTGATGGTTGGGAAGTCGTGACCGACAAGGGCACAATCACCTGCGAGCATGTGGTGAACGCGGCGGGCCTTTGGGCCAAGCAGGTGGGCCGGATGGCGGGGGTGGAACTGCCGGTCTCTCCCCTTAAACACCACTACCTGATCACCGACACGGTCCCTGAGGTTGCCGAAGCAGAGTTCGAGATGCCGATGACCGTCGACCTCGAAGGCTTCACCTACATGCGGCAGGATCAGAAGGGCGTTCTGGTCGGGATTTACGAAGTCGACCATGAACACTGGGCCATGGACGGGGCGCCCTGGAACTATGGTGAGGAGCTGTTTCAGGAACAGCTCGACCGCATCGAGAACGAGCTGACGCTGGGCTTTGAGCGGTATCCTTCGATCCAGAATGTCGGTATCAAGACATGGGTCAATGGCGCGTTTACATTCTCTCCTGACGGGAACCCTCTGGTTGGTCCGGTTCCGGGCAAACGTGGTTACTGGTCGGCTTGCGCGGTGATGGCCGGGTTCCTGCAGGGTGGCGGCGTTGGCAAGACGCTGGCCGAGTGGATGATCCACGGCGAGCCAGAGGCCGACGCGTGGCCAATGGACGTCGCCCGCTATGGCGATTTCGCGCAGAACAAACGCTACATCCGCGAAACGACCGGTCAGTTCTACTCGCGCCGTTTCGTGATGACCTACCCGAATGAGCAACTGCCAGCAGGCCGTCCGCTGAAGATGGCCCCGGCCCATGATGCGATGACCGACGCCGGGTGCAAATGGGGCGTCAGCTGGGATCTGGAGGTGCCGCTTTATTTCGCGCCCAAAGGGTTCGAGGAAACGCCGACACTCAAACGGTCGAACGCCCATGACATCTTGGCAGAGGAATGCAAGGCGATCCGCGAAGGTGTTGGCCTGTTGGACATCTCGGGTTTCTCGCGGTTCGAGGTGACGGGTCCGAATGCACAGGCCTGGCTGGACAAGGTCATGGCCTCGAAACTGCCGGGGCCGGGGCGCGCCAAGCTGGCTCCGATGCTGGGTGAGACGGGGCGGCTCAAAGGCGACCTTACCGTGTTGAACTGGGGTGACGGAACATGGTGGATCATGGGCAGTTACTACCTACGTGCGTGGCACATGCGCTGGTTCGACGACCACATGATGGAAGGCGTGACTGTCCGTGATCTGGGCGAGGAATATTGCGGTTTTGCCGTGGTCGGCCCGAGATCGCAGGCCGTAATCGAGAAGTTGGCGGAACAGGATATCTCGGACCTGAAATTCATGGGTTGTGGAGATTTCGATATCGGTCTGGTCCGCGCCCGCGTCGCCCGCATGTCGGTGACTGGTGAAAAGGGGTATGAGATCAACTGCCGCTACGGCGATCACATTAAGCTGCGCCGGATGCTTTTGGAGGCTGGGGTCGACGAAGGCATCCGCGAATGCGGGTTCAACGCCATGCTCTCAACACGGTTAGAGAAGAGTTTCGGCATCTGGTCCGCCGAGTTTACCCAAGCCTACACGCCGGGCATGACCGGAATGGATCGCTGGATCGACTGGGACAAGGATTTCGTCGGTAAACAGGCCGCCTTGGCCGAGCGTGACGGCAATGGCCCGGCTCAGATACAGGTGACGCTTGAGGTCGATGCCGTGGATGCCGACGCCAGCGGGTATGAGCCGATCTGGTCCAATGGCGAGCGCGTGGGTTTTGTCACCTCGGGCGGCTACGGGCACTACACGGGCAAGTCTCTGGCGATGGCACTGATCAATCGCGACAAGGCCGAACCGGGGACGGAGCTGACGGTGCACGTGGTTGGTGTGGAACGGCCTGCGCGTGTGGTTGCGCCGTCTCCTTACGATCCGCAGGGCAAGGCGATGAGGGGCTGATGGTGATCTCGCAGACATCCGAGCGTGGTCGACGACGGCGTGGGCGGGGTGCAGATGCGGCCCCACCCCCCTCGCGCGATGTGAACTACCGCCAGCTGCGCAACCCTTTTCCGCAGATGGAGGTGTTCCCCGAAGATCAGATCGCGGACATGCATGAGACAGCGCTGCGCGTCTTGCAGGAACTTGGGGTGAAAGTCCTGCTGCCCGAAGCCCGCCGCATCTTTGCCACGGCAGGTGCGCGTGTGGACGAAGACACTCAGATGGTCTTTATCGGGCGCGATCTGGTTGAGGCCGCTGTGGCCTCGGCCCCCAAATCCATCGCGTGTCATGCCGGGGCGCGGGACCGCGATTTTACGCTGGAACTGGGTTCGCTCGTGTTTCAACCGGGTGCAGGTGCGCCGAACGCAACCGATCTGGAACGGGGCAGGCGACCAGCGTCGGGTCAGGACTACATCGAGTTCCTGAAGCTGACCCATCACTTCGACGTCTTCCAGATGATTTCGCCTCAGGTCGAGCCGCAAGATGTGCCGACCCATCTGCGCCACTATTTCACAACGCAGGCGCAGATGGAGTTGACGGATAAGTTCCCTTTCTTCTTCTCGCGCGGCACCCCTCAGGTGATGGACAGTTTTGAGATGCTGTCTATCGCACGAGGGCTCTCGGATGATGAATTCCGCGGCAATGCGCATTGCTATACGATCATTAACACCAACAGCCCGCGCACGCTGGATATCCCGATGGCGCAAGGGCTGATCGATTTTGCGCGCCATGGTCAGATGTCGATCGTCACGCCGTTTACCCTGATGGGGGCGATGGCCCCGATCACGGTCGCGGGGGCCATCACGCTTTCCCATGCCGAGGCTCTGGCGGCCGTGACCCTGACGCAATTGACGAACCCCGGCGCGCCGGTCTGCTATGGAACCTTCACCAGCAACGTTGACATGAAATCTGGCGCTCCGGCCTTTGGGACGCCATCGCATTTTCAAGCGTCTTTGGCTGCGGGCCAACTGGCACGGTTCCTGGGCCTGCCATGGCGGTCGGCGGCCGGGTCGGCCTCAAACATCAACGACGTTCAGGCCGCGAATGAAAACCAGTTTGGCCTCTGGGGCTGTTTGATGGCCGGGGCGACGGTCATCATCCACTCGGCGGGCTGGCTCGAAGGCGGGTTGAGTGTGTCGTTTGAGAAGATGATCTGCGACGCCGAAGTGTTGAACATGGTGGCTGAACTGTGTGCCGGTGCGCAGGCCGGACAGGCCGAGATCGGCTTTGACGCCGCCCTGAGTGAGGTTGATCCCAGCGGGCATTTCTTTGCCTCGTCCCAGACGATGGAGCGCTACAATACCGAATTCTACCAGCCTCATGTCCATGACTACGCCAATTTCGGCACCTGGACCGAGCGTGGATCTGTCGATGCCAATCAACGTGCAACAGGTGTTTGGAAAGGTATCCTGAACGATTTCAAACCGCCCGCAGGCGATAGCGATCGACTCGGGGCCTTGCACGATTTCATCGCGAAGCGAACCGCGGAAGGCGGCGCGCCGCCGGAGAGTTGAATGAGCACCAAACCGATCCTGCACCGCGATGACCCCAAAGCCGAGCCTCTGGTCGGCAATATCAAAGTCACGCGGGATGACTGGCTGAATGTGGCGATGGACGTGCTGATCTCTGACGGGGTGGATCAGATCAAGGTCATGAACCTGGCCGAGCGCATGGCCGTGTCCCGCTCGTCTTTCTACTGGTACTTCAAATCGCGGCAAGAGCTTCTGGATGCGTTGCTGGCGCGGTGGCAGGCGACCAATACGGCGGCGTTGATCGCGCAGGCCGAGGCCCCGGCCGAGACCATTACCAGCGCGGTCTGCAACGTGCAGAGATGCGTGGTGAACACGGATCTGTTCGACACGGCGCTTGATTTTGCCATCCGGGACTGGGCTCGCAAATCGGGAAAGGTGCGCAATGCGCTGGATCAGTCCGACGCGCGGCGTCTCAAGGCGCTGCACGCGATGTTTGCGCGGTTTGGCTATTCGGACATTGAGGCCGAAACCCGGGCGCGCGTCCTATACTACATGCAGATCGGGTATGATCTGGCGCAGCTGAACGAGCCGACGGAAACGCGGCTTTCGTTGGTGCCCCACTACCTACATGCTTTCACAGGGGTTCAGCCTCGGGCCGAGGAAATTGAAGAATTTCGCGCTTATTCCAAGCGCTTTTGGGAAGGAAAGACAGAATGAGCCAACCAGATGCAATCATAATCGGGACAGGCGTCATTGGCGCGGCCATCGCGTTCGAGATGGCCAAGGCCGGATGGAAAACCCTTTCGCTAGATCGCAATACGCAGGTTGGCCATGGCTCGACGGCGGGGTCCTGCGCGATCATCCGCATGCACTATTCGACGTTTGACGGCACGGCTTTCGCGTGGGAGGGCTACCATTATTGGCGCGATTGGGCCGCGTATCTGGGCCTGCCCGCAGATGCCAATCTGGCACAGTTCCGCGAGACCGGTTGCTTGGTCATGAAAACGGATGCCAACGGGATGCTGGAAAAGCATATGCAAAACAGTGCGGATCTGGACTGCCCGTTCGAGGAATGGTCGCCCGAGACTGTCACGGAACGCCTACCGGTCTATTCTCTGGAAAGCTTCGCCCCTGCGCGCCGAATGGACGACCCGGAATTCGGGCAACCGAACGGGCGCAAAATGCAGGGTGGCGTGTTCTGGCCTCAGGCAGGCTATGTTACCGACCCGGCGCTTTCGGCGCAGAACCTGATGGATGCGGCAATCCAGAACGGGGCAGAGTTGCGCACCGGGGCTGAGGTTGTTGAAATCCTGATTGAGGATGGGCGCGCGGCTGGTGTCAAACTCGCCTCGGGTGAAGAAATTCGCGCCAAGGTCGTCGTAAACGTGGCCGGGCCGGGATCGGCCATTGTCAACGGCATGGCGGGCGTTCTGGACGACATGACCATCGAAACCCGCCCGCTGCGGCAGGAAGTGGTCCATGTTCCGGCGCCCGAGGGGTTCGATTTCGAAAACAACGGGACCATCGTCTCGGACAGTGACATCGCCTGCTACTGCCGCCCGGAGCATGGCAACCACATCCTCGTGGGGTCCGAGGACCCCGAATGCGATCCGCATCAATGGTGCGAGGATGACAAGACATATAACCGCGATTTCACCGATCAGTGGACGACGCAGGCGATGCGCTATGCGCAGCGGGTGCCCAGCCTTGGTATTCCGTCCAAAACGCGGGGTGTGGTTGACCTCTATGATGCGTCGACCGATTGGATTCCGATCTACGACAAGTCCAGCCTGCCGGGGTTCTACATGGCCTGCGGCACCAGCGGGAACCAATACAAGAACGCGCCGATTGCGGGCAAGATGATGACGGCTCTGATCGACTATTGCGAAGGCGGTGCAGACCACGATGCTGAACCGCTGCAGTTCGAACTGCCTTACATCAAACGCGTGATTGATGTCGGTTTCTATTCACGCAATCGCCCGATCAACGAAGAAAGCAGTTTTTCCGTTCTGGGGTAGTCAGCCCGACAATTGGCCCTAACATCACGTAGACGCGAAAAGGAGCGGATACGTGATGCCTCAGACGCCAAACAAAGTCCTGATCCTTGGCAGTGCGCCGTTAGCGGTGGCCGCCCGGGATTGGGATCGGACGCCGTTCACGCATATCGTGGCCATCAACAATGCATGGCGCATTCGTCCGGATTGGGACATCCTGATCCACCCTGAGGATTTTCCGCCGGAAAACCGACCCACAACTCTGACGAAAGACCAAAGGATCGTGACAGCCGAAGACTACGTGCCTCGGCAAAACGCTTATGGCGGTTTTGTCTATGCGGGCGGCACCATGGCGTTTACCGCAGGCTATTGGGCGCTATCAGCCCTCAAACCTTCTGTGATTGCCTATTTTGGTTGCGATATGGTTTACTCCGGATCGGGGAAGACGCATTTCTATGGCAACGGAACCGCTGATCCGCTGCGTGCCGACATCTCATTGCGGTCGCTTGAGGCAAAGTCGGCCAGATTGGGCGTGTTTGCCGCCGTGCAGGGCTGTCGCATGGTGCGCTTGTCCGAGGGTGAAAGCAGGCTGCTCTATCCATCGCTTCGCGCGTCACGGATGGAAGACGCACCGATGCCGTCGACCATTGGCGCGCATGACGCATTGGAAGCCGAAGATCGCCTCGGCTACTATGTGCCATCCGGGAGGTATTGGGACTCCGAGCAGCATTTCGATCCGGACGAATTGGATGCAGTGGACCGCCTTTGGATATCCGCCTACCAAATCGCGCAAATGGACCGAGTTGCTTAAGACCTCAGACGGCGAAAGTGATCCAAGCCCAAACCATGGCAATATAGGTCAGGCTGTGCATCAGCTGGTCCAGACCAGTTGCCCGCCAGAATGCGGCTTGATTGGGCTGTAGCTTTTTCTTGTCAGAATAGCTGGCCTTGGCGAAATCAATATTGAAGTGGATGATCCATTCTAGGGCCGAGATGATCAGGATAAAGCTGATCGGTGCTCCAAACAGCAAAAAAATAAGGGCCGAGCCCACAACATGCACCCCTGCATGTTGCGCGCGTCCCAAATGAAAATATTCGCCACGCCCGGTCAGCATCTTGGGCGTCTGTAGATAGAAGTCCGCGAACATATGTTTGATCTGCAACAAGCAGAGCAACAGCAACACGGCACCATAGCTTTCGGGCAAACGTATCCTCCCGATATCGTCCTAAAGGGAACTCTAGGCGCTAAAATGCGTGTAGGCAAATGAACTAGTTCACACATGCGCAAAGATTGGCAATTTGTCGGAAACTATTTGCCTAGCAAAGCAAGATTACTGTAAATTCAGACTGTTAATTTTCCGTGCATCGTATCGAAGCCGGATCATTGATCAAAAGCAGGGACAGGTTCCATAGAACGCACGATTTTCCGCTTCATCTGGAAATACTCCAAGCGCGACCAGTTGATCCTGCTGGCCGTGACCTCGACGTTGTTTCCGCTGCTCTATCTGACGCTTGAGCTGCCCAAGCGCATTATCAATGACGCGATCGGTGCCTCGAGCAGCGTGGTTCAGGTTTGGGGCTACAGCCTGCAGCAGACCAATTTCCTCATCATTTTGTGCTTTGCGTTTTTGGCGGCGGTGCTGGCCCACGGCCTGATGAAAATGCGTATCAACACCATGAAAGGTGTCCTGAGCGAGCGTATGCTGCGCCGCTTTCGCTATCAGTTGATCAGCCGCGCCCTGCGTTTTCCCCAGCCCTATTTCGAGCGGGTCAGCCAGGGTGAGATGGTCTCGATGATCACCGCCGAAAGCGAGCCGATGGGCGGGTTGATGGGGGATGCGATCAGCCAGCCGGTTCTGCAAGCGGGGCAGATGATCACCATCCTGTCGTTTCTGTTCCTGCAAAGCGTCTGGTTTGGTCTGGCTGCGGTGGCGCTGATCCCCGTTCAGGCCTGGTTGATTCCCAAGTTGCAGCGCCAGATCAACCTTCTCAACAAAAAGCGCATCCAAGAGGTGCGTATCCTTGCCGCTCAGATCGGCGAGAACGCGGCGGGGGCCTCGACCCTGCGCGCAAATGGGGGCTGGCGGTATCGCAGGGCGATGATCTCGGATCAACTGGGGCGGCTCTTTGGAATCCGCTTCGAGATCTACCAGAAGAAGTTCTTTATGAAGTTCATAAACAACTTAATATCACAACTGACGCCGTTCATGTTTTATCTGGTGGGCGGTCTGCTGGTCCTGCAAGGCTCGGTCTCGCTGGGCGCCCTGGTGGCGGCGTTGGCGGCCTATAAGGACCTCAGCTCTCCGTGGAAGGAACTGCTGACCTATTACAACCAGACGCAGGATATGTCGTTGCGTTGGGATGTGGTGATCGAACGGTTTGCGCCGGCTGGAATGCAAGATGAGGCGCTATTTGAGGGTGAGCCAAAGACCCGCCCGCATCTTGATGGCGACATCGCTCTGGATCGGGTGTCGGTGCGCGATATGGACGGCAACCAGATCCTGGACGATCTGAACCTGACCTTCCCGCATGGAAAGACAATCGGGATCGCCGCGCCCAGCGAAGAAGACCGTCGCGCCATTGCCGAGTTGCTGACCCGTGAGATTCTGCCAAGCGCTGGGCGTGTCCATATTGGCGAGCAGAATCTGGCCGAACTGCATCAGGGCGTCGTCGCCGCGCGGATCGGCTATGCGTCATCGCGGCCGGTGATGTTTCAGGGAACGCTGGGCGACAATGTGATGATGCCGATGCGCTACAAGCCCCTGTCGGAGGTGTGCGACGATCCCGGATTTGCCGAAACCTTGCGGGCGGGCAACAGCACCGACCCCTTCAAGGCCGAGTGGCTGGACCCGTCTTTGGCAGGGCTGGATTCGGCGGATGCCCTACGGGATTGGTGGCTGCAACTGATTGACGGAATGGGATCAGGCGCAGCGTTGTTCCAGCGCGGGGCCGAGCAGGTTTTCGACGCGGCACTGCATCCGGATCTAGCGCAGAAACTGGTCAAGCTGCGCCCGTTGGTGCAGCAGGCGGTGAACAAGGCAGGGCTCGAGCAGCAGGCGCTGATCTTTGACAAGTCCACCTATAACCCGGCTTTGCCCGTGGCTGAGAACCTGCTGTTTGCCACGCCCCGTGTACCGGTCACGCAAGCGCTGTTGGCACAGCAGAGAGTCTTTCTGGGTCAGTTGCGCGAACTGGGGTTGGACGAGACTCTGATCGCGCTGACCCGTGATGTGATCGACATGCTGCGCCAGATCTTTGGCCTGGATGGAACAGATCACCCGCTGTTCCGCAAGTTGGGACTTGAGGCGCAGACTTATGAAACAGCCGTCGAACTGGTCGAGCGCACCCGCAAGGAAGGCGCTGAGGGGTTGGACGACGAACAACTGGCAACATTGCTGGCGGTGCCTCTGGTCGTCTCGGCTGAACAGATCGGCCCGGCCTTTTCGGATGAGTTAAGGGATCGTATTCTGGAGCTGCGCCACAGCCACTCGGAAAAGCTGATGCGGCCGTTGATGGACGTCTTCGTGCCGCTGGACCCTGAGGCCGTCGCGCCCGGCCTGACCGTGATGGAGAACGCGCTGTTCGGCAAGGTCAGCGAGATCGGCGGCGCGCGCTCGGACGAGGTGCGCAAGCTGATCGTCGACGTTCTGGCCGAACACGGCGCGCGCCCGTTGGTGGTTGAGTTGATCTATGACGTGCCCGTGGCGCTCGGTGGGCAGAACCTGCCCGCAGTTTTTGCCGAACCCCTGGCGTTCACCCGTGCGACGATCAAGAAACCCGACATCCTGATCCTGGAAAACGCGCTGGCCAGCTATGACATGCAGACGCAGGTTGCGGTCTACAAAAACCTGCGCGCGCTGCTGCCCGAGACCACGGTCATCTATCTGAACGATCAATTCCAAAACCCCGATGTCTTCGACATGTATGTCGAGATCCGGCAAGGTCGGGTTGTCACGGATGAAGGACCGGGGGATGTGGAAGAGGATAGTGCCGCCTCGGCCGACTTGGCCCGCAAGCTGCGCGCCCTAGAGCAGACGCCGCTGTTTTCTGGCCTTGATCGGCGACAGTTGCGCCTGCTGGCCTTTGGTGCGCGGTGGTTTGATGCCTCTGCCGGGCAGGTGATCTTCCTTAAGGATGACCAACCGACGGATGGTGCATACGTCGTCCTCGATGGCGAGGCGGGATTGTATCTGCCTAAAACGGGCACGCCGGATGAGTTGATCCTACGCGTCGGGCCGGGGGCGTTGGTGGGCGAGTTAGGCTTGATTCGTAAGGAACCCCGCGCGCTGAGCATGGTGGCCGAAACCGATCTTTCCTGCTTGCGCATCGGGGAAGAGGAATTCCTGGCCGTGGTCGAAAACGACGCGGCGACGGCGTTCAAGTTGCTGCAGGTGGTTGCGGGATATGTCTCGAACTAGAGCCGTTTCGGGATAAGCCTGAAACGCTCTACTGTCAGTCTTTCGGCTGGCAGAACAGTTGATAGAGCAACTCGATCACCTGTTTGGTGTTGCCATCCTCAAGCGAATAAAACACCGTTTTCCCCGCGCGCCGGGTCGAGACCAAACCATCCTCACGCAGGCGGGCCAGCATCTGGCTGACGGCGGCCTGCCGGATTTGTAAAAGCGCCTCCAGCTCTCCCACCGACTTCTCACCGTCTCCGAGGTGGCACAGGATCATCAGGCGGCCCTCATGCGCGAGCGTTTTCAGAAACGCGGCGGTACGGGCTGCGTTGTCTTTCATTTCCGCCAATCCGTCCGATGCCGGGGCTTGAGTGGTGCTGTCTTTCAGTGTCACCGGTCAACCGTTCTTCAACTAAGTCTTCTGACATTATGCCCTAAGAAACGTTATAATGTCACCCCTCAGATGCGGGAGCCCCACCCTGAAAGGCGTTGCCATTGGCATAATCGCACGGTTCTTCCTGCATCTGAAGGTGAAGCCCGTCGCCTTTGTAAGGATGCGCGCGAGCCAGATTTTCGTCCACTTCAATCCCAAGCCCGGCGGTGGTTGGAGGGGTCACGAACCCTTGCTCAACCCGGATTGAGCCCTTGATCAACTGGTCATGGAATAGCGTTTCAATGGTTTCCAGTAGCAACAGGTTCGGGATAGAGGCCGCCAGATGGATATTCGCAGCCCACTCCACCGGCCCGGCATAAAGATGCGGGGCCATTTGCGCGTTGAACACTTCGGCCATCGCAGCGACTTTCTTCATTTCCCAAATGCCGCCTGCACGCCCCAAAGCCGGTTGCAAAATCTCCGCCGCGCCTGCGCGCAGAATCGCGCCAAATTCGGCTTTGGTGGTCATGCGCTCTCCGGTCGCGACAGGTATGCGGACGTTGCGGGCGACGCGGGCCATGTCCTCGATATTGTCGGGCGGAGTGGGTTCTTCGAACCAAAGCGGAGAGTATGGTTCTATCGCCTGACCCAGCCGGATGGCACCGGCGGTGTTGAATTGGCCATGGGTGCCAAACAGCAAATCAGCTTTGTCGCCCACCGCCTCGCGGATTGCTTTGCAAAACGCAACGGACAGAGAGATATCGGACATCGCAGGCATGTGCCCGCCCCGGATCGTATAGGGACCGGCGGGGTCGAACTTAACGGCGGTATAGCCGCGACGGACCGCATCTGCCGCAGCCTCAGCCGCCTGTTCGGGGGCGGTCCAGAAGTCGGTCAGGTTATGCTGGGGCAGTGGGTAGAGATAGGTATAGGCGCGAATACGGTCATTCACTTTACCGCCCAACAGCGCATAGACCGGGCGGTCTCGGTCTTTGCCCAGAATGTCCCAGCACGCAATCTCAAGCCCCGAGAACGCTCCCATGACAGTCAGGTCCGGGCGCTGTGTAAAGCCCGAGGAATAGGTGCGGCGGAACATCAACTCGATGTTTTCCGGATTCTCGCCCTGCATATGGCGGTCGAACACATCCCGGATAACATGGCGCATAGCGTCGGGGCCGATTGACGACGCATAGCACTCGCCCCAGCCGGTGATGCCGGTATCCGTGGTCAGCTTAACCAAAATCCAATAGCGCCCGCCCCAACCGGGGGCTGGCGGGGCCGTGACGAGAATATCGAGGTCTTGCAGTTTCATCCTAGCCCTCTCGTGCTTGGTCAAAGGCAATGAGTTCGCGGTCAATCTCGGCCACCACCTCGGCGCTGCCAAAGAACGCCATGTCCGGGGCGTCGACGTCATCCATGAAGGCCTGAATTTCGATCAGCGCTGGTTTGCCGTCGAAACTGCCCTCAATCTGCCAACGGCTGCTTTGGTCTACGGGCAAATCCGACAGGTTCTCCGCGATTTGGGTGACCAGAGCTTCGGGCAGCCCAAACCGGGGATTGTTGGCGAGGCCTGTCAGGAAAGGCGGTACCTCTGCCAGATCGAAATTCATCGACGTCTCCGAGGTGGACGGCGCAGGTTTCGCCGCCTCGGGTTTGAAGAGATCGGTCAGGAAACGCAGCATCGGCCTACCTGTCGAACAGGATCACATTGCGCTTGGCGGATCCGGTTTTGGTATCGGCAATCGCCTCATTGATCTGATCCAGAGACCAGCGGCCCGAGACCAGTTCATCCAGCTTCAGCCGCCCCTGTTCATAGAGGTCGATCATCCAGGGAATGTCGCGCTGGATGACAACGTCGCCCATCTTTGACCCCACCAGACCCTGACCAAGCGCGGCGAGGATCACCGGTTCATAGCTCGCTTCGTCCCCGGAATGTGGCATACCGATCATAACGGCTTTGCCGCCCAGACCCAGATACCGTGGGGCCTGGTCATAGGCGGGGATCGCGCCGACGGTGATCAAAACCGCATCCGCGCCGCGCCCGCCCAGTGCTTTGTAGGCTGCTTTCCAAGGTTCTTTCAGACTGGCGAGGACGCCGTGGGTAGCACCGAACTCCTTTGCGATCTCAAGCTTCTTTTCGGTCATATCAACCGCAACGATACGGCGTGCACCTGCGATCCGAGCGCCTTGGATGGCGTTAAGGCCCACTCCGCCCGCGCCGATCACCACCACGTCTTGCCCGGGGCGCAAACCTGCTGCGTTGACCGCTGCTCCAACCCCTGTGATCACTCCGCAGGAGAGCAGGCTTGCGAGGTCTTTGGGCAGCGTTTCGGGAATCCGAACGATCTGTCGGTGGCTGACGACGACTTTCTCGGCGAAGGCCCCGCAGGCCATCGCCTGTTCCAAAGGTCCCCCGTCACTTGTGCGCAAAGGACCTTTGACCGTGTCATAGGGGGTTTCGCAGATCGTGGGTTTGCCACCCGCACATGAAGGGCAGGAGCCGCAGGCCCGGATCAGTGTCACGACCACCGGGTCACCCAGTTTGAAATCCCCTGCACCCTCTCCCACTGCGCTGACCACTCCGGCGGCCTCATGCCCATAGACAGCGGGCAGAAATCCGCCCCAGGCACCGTCGGCATATGAGATGTCCGAATGGCAAATGGCCACCGCGTCCAGTGTAACCTCGACTTCGCCGGTGCCCGGGGCGGCCAGTTGGACCTCTTCAATAGTCAGAGGTTCCCCGAACGCCCGGCATACGGCGGCTTTGATGGTTTGCATGTCGTCCCTCGCTTCGTTTGGTTTACGGTGGCGCGGGAATTGGCATCTCGCAAGACGGAAACCGTCACGGGTATGTCGGTATTACGCCACGGCAGGTCGAGCGCGCAGAAACAGGACAAACCCGGCGGCCATAAGGATCAGTGCCAGGAGGAACGGTGCTCCGGGCAGGTAGAGTGACGTGTCAGGCCGGATGAACCACGCAAACACGCTGGTCATCAACAGGGGCGAGATCACCATGGACAAGGCGTGCAGAGACGTCAGAACGCCCTGAAGTTCACCCTGTTGCGAGTCCGGCGTCGCGCGTGAAGTCAGTGCCTGTAGGGCGGGCGTGATCACGGCGCCCAAGGCGGTTATCGGGATCAGCATAAGGGCGATGGTGCCATTGGTCAGAAAGGCGAGCAGAGCGAAGCTGATGACCTCAAAACCCATGCCGCAGATGATGGTCATGCGTTCCCCAAGATGACGCGTGGCCGGTCGGATCAACCCGCCCTGAACGGCGGCCATGCCAATGCCATAGACGCCGAGAGACAGCCCGATCATCTGCGGCGACCACCCGAAACGCTCGGTCGTGAAATAGGACCAGATCGCGGGGTAGACGTAGATTGACACTGAGTAGAGGAAATAGACCCACAGTAGGGGGCGAACTCCGGGCAGGGCGGCGATGGCCTTTAACGCGTTGACAGCGTTGGCGCGTCGCAAGCTGAAGGCACGGCGGGTTTTGTCTGTGACCGTTTCGGGCATGACCATCAGCCCGAGGCCGAACGAGAGAGCGGACAGTGCTGCGGCCGCCCAGAAAGGCGCGCGCGTTCCGTATTCGGCAAGCAGGCCGCCCACTACGGGACCCAGAACAAATCCCATGCCAAAAGCCGCGCCGAGCAGGCCAAAATTGGCGGCTTTGTCTTCGGGTTTCGAGACATCTGCCATGAAGGCAGCCGCGGTCGCATGGGTTGCGGCTGTGATCCCTCCTACAATACGACCGAGCAAAAGCAACCAGATGCTGCCTGCAATGGCCATGACCACATAGTCCAAAGCCATCACAAACAACGAAACCAGCAAGATCCGCCTGCGGCCATAGGCGTCTGACAGGTTGCCCAGAATAGGACCGAATACGAATTGCATTGCGGCAAAGGCAGTGCTGAGGACGCCTCCCCAAAGGGCGGCGTCGGCAAGCGTTCCGCCCTGCACCTCGACGATCAGTTGCGGCATGATCGGCATCACAAGGCCGATACCCATCGCGTCAATCATGACGGTCAGAAGAACAAAGACAAATGGAAGGCGCATGAAACCCGGCTATATGACCCGGCGCTTACCCTAGAGGGGCCAGCAGGATGTGGGAAGGGCGCAAAGACACCAACCCGGATGACGCCTCGTCAGGCGGCTAAAGTTTATCCGACAGCTCATCCAGTATTTGGGCAAGTTGCCGCGGGTGCGAGAAGAACGGAGAGTGTGAGCTGTCGATATCCCGCCGAAGATGTGCTGGAATTCGCTCGCTCATATCTTTCTGATAGGCCGGAGGGATAGTGTGGTCTTCGGTGGTGCGGATATAGGCCTTTGGGACCTGGTCAAAGTGATCCCCTATTGAAAGCGGTGTGTCTTGCGGCTTGATGGCCTGCGGGCAGAGCCGGGCGAATGCATAGGGCAGGATCTCGGGCGTGCAATCATGATAGAACAGGTACTGAACGCGGTCGGGATGCACGGTATAAGATAGCCCATCGGTGGATTTGTCGACCGCATCGCCAATGGTTTGCACCGGACCACGTCTTCGCATGTCGACCAGAGACAATCCGCCCTGCGGGACATAGGCGCAAAGATAGATCAACGCGCGCATGGCGTGCGGGTCGGCCTCGGCTGCGGCGCTGATCGGGTAGCCGCCCCAAGAATGCCCGACAAGGATCGCGTCTGGTGTTGAGGCCGCGAGCACGGCGTCTCGGCAGCTCTCCAGCGTGACATCGCAGATCGGCGTCGGGTCCGAGCCGTGGCTGGGCATGTCGATGGCACGAGCGATGTGGCCGAACGCTTCAAGCTCGGGTATCAGGTCGCGCCAGCACCAGGCGCCGTGACAGGATCCATGGACCAATAGAAATTCGGCCAAGGGACGCTCCTTCAGATGTGACCGATCTCGGTCAGGAATTGCCGCAACAGGGCAGCGTATTCAGCGGGTTTTTCGACGCAGGGCAGGTGGCCCACCCGGCGCATCAATTCGAACCGCGAGCCGGGGATCAGGTCCACCGTTTCGCGTACCAGATCAGGCGGTGTCGAGCCGTCTTCATTGCCTGCGATCCCAAGTGTGGGCAGGCGCAGGCCGCTGGTCGGCGTGTAGAAATCGGTGCCCGCAATGGCGGCACAACAGCCCAGATACCCTTCGGTCGGCTGGCCGACCATCATCTCGCGCCATGCGAGGTGTTGGTTGGCGGCCCGGAAATCACGCGAGAACCACCGCTCCATCGTCGCATCGGCCAGCGCCTCGATTCCGTCGTTGCGGACGGCCTCCATCCGCTCCTGCCAGATTTTCGGCATCCCGATCTTGGCAGCGGTGTTCGACAGTACCAGCGCGCGGACCTGATCCATCCGTTTCACCGCCAGCCCTTGGCCAATCATACCACCAATCGACAAGCCAACGAAGACACAATCCCGGATTTCGAGATGATCCAGCAGCGCCTCGGCATCTCGGATCAGCGCGCCCATGGCGTAAGGCGCAGGCGGGACCGAGGATTGGCCGTGCCCTCGCTTGTCATAGCGAATGATCCGCAGTCCGTCGGGCAGGTGTGTCAGCACATCGTCCCACAGGTGTAGATTGGTGCCCAGCGAGTTTGCAAACACGATGGGCGCACCGTCTGGCGCGCCATCAATCCGGTAGTTTAGCTGAACGCCACCCAGATCAACGATCGTCATGCTTTGGTTCCTTGCTCGGCCTTTGCGTGCAGATTGCACAAACCCGATATGGGTGTCAGGTCAGGAATTCCAACGCACGCGTAAAGACGCCGGGATCAACATTTCCGCCCGAAGCGACAACGATCACGTCATCCCCTTCGATCTGGTCTTTGCGGAAGAGGGCCGAGGCCAGGGACACCGCGCCGCCCGGCTCCAACACGATCTTGAGGCGCAAAAAGGCCAGCGCCATGGCGTGCAGCGCCTCGTCCTCGGTCACGGATAGGCCGGGGCCGCAGAGGCGGTTGAGGATTGGAAAGGTGATGTCACCCGGTTGCGGGGTAAGGATTGCGTCACAGATATTGCCTGCAGTTGCAGGATTGCCTTGGATCTGCCCCGCCTCCAGCGAGCGCTTGACGTCGTCGAACCCGTCTGGCTCGCACGGACGTGCGCACAGGCCAGGGGCGTGCGCCTCAAGCGCGAGCGCGATGCCCGACGTTAGACCGCCGCCGCCGCAACAGACCAGAACGTCGGCATTGCTCACGCCTGCGGCTTTGGCTTGGCGCGCGATCTCGAGCCCGGCAGTGCCTTGCCCTGCGATGACTTGGGGTTCGTCGTAGGGGCGGATCAGGGTCAGTCCGCGTTCTGAGGCAAGTGCATTGCCAATCTCTTCACGGCTTTCCGTGGCTCGGTCGTACAGAACAACTTCACCGCCCAAGGCACGCGTGTTGTCGATCTTCAGCTGCGGCGCGTCCGAAGGCATGATGATGACCGAGGAGATTCCGTGCTTCGCCGCCGCCAAGGCCACCCCCTGCGCGTGATTGCCCGAGGAATAGGCGATCACACCGCGCTGTCTTTCCGCCTCGCTCAGCGCCGAGATGGCCGACCATGCGCCGCGGAATTTGAAGCTGCCGGTGTGTTGCAGGCATTCCGGTTTGACCCATACCCGGCGCCCGGCGATCTCGTCCAGAAAGGGTGAGGTCAGAAGGGGCGTCTCGCGGACATGCCCCTGCAGTCGATGGGCGGCGGCTTCGATCAGGTCTATTGTACTCATTCTTGGTCCAGAATCTTGCGGATAACGGTGAGGGATTGCGGCTCGTCCAGAAAGGGTACATGGCCGCGATCCGGGACTTCAGCCGTGATCAGGCCCGGGTGGCGGGTCTGCATCTGTTTCAGTGTTTCTTGGCTCAGGATGTCCGAGTTTGCGCCGCGCAGAACGCCCGTCGGAATGCACTTTAGCGCCTCAAAGAAGGGCCATAGGTCCGGCACAGCGCCAACTGCGGCTTGCTCCACCAGGGCCGTGCGAAGGGCCGGATCATAGCGCAAGGCCAGCCCCTCCGGCGTCTCCTGATACTGGTTCTCGGCCTGTATGCGCCAAGTTTCCAAGGGGACTCCGGGGAAATGCGGCTCCATCACTGCCTTCAGGACGGCGGCGGCCTCGTCAAAAGTCTTGGAGTTGGGTGCTACGCCCACGTAATCCATGATCCGAGCGATACCTGAGGGTTCGATCACCGGACCCACGTCATTGAGGATCACGCCTGCCAGCCGGTCCGGCTGCAGTGTCGCGAGCGTCATCGCATTCATCCCGCCGCGCGACGTGCCCAAAACAACTACTCGGTCAAGGGCCAGATGGTCCAGCAGCTCGATAACATCCTGAGTTTCGCGCAGCACATTGTAATTCGCGTGGTTCGGATCATGATCCGACTGCCCGCGCCCCCGCGCATCCATTATGATCAGGCGGGCATCGGCCATATGCGGAGCAAGCAGCGAGAAATCGCGCCCGTTGCGCGTCAGTCCGGCCAGACAAAGAAGAGGAACGCCTGCGCCACTATCCTCATAGTGCAGTCGAATCCCGTCAGACGTTTTGAATTCACCCATTACAGCCCGGCCAGTTCGGGGATTGAGGTCAGGTCAGACAGAACATGCGCCGGTTTCCACGGCAGTCGATCCATCGGTTCGCCAGCGCGATTGACCCATGCGGTAACAAAGCCGTATCCGCTTGCCCCGGCAGCGTCCCAACCGTTGGAACTGACGAACAGAACCTCATCGCGGGCACATCCGAACCGGCCCTGCACAAGATCATAGACCTTGGCGTGGGGTTTGAAGATACCGACGCTTTCGACCGACAGCACATCGTCCAAAACATCGCCAATACCGGCCGATTGCACCGCGCCATCCAACATGGGAGGCGAACCGTTCGACAGAATCGCCGTTTGCAACCCAACCTGTTTCAGGGCCTGCAACATCTCGGGCACCTCGGGATAGGCGCGCAGCTCCCAGTAAAGATCCAGCAGCCGCTGGCGCAGTTTGGCATCCCCATGCAGCCCCGTTGCCTCGAGCGCCCAGTCCAGCCCGTCTTGTGTGACATCCCAGAAATCGCAATGAGCGTCTGCGACGGCGCGCAGCCATGTGTATTGCAATTGCTTCAGCCGCCAGTGATTGGCCAATTCCGGCCATGTATCGCGGAGCGCCTCAAAGCCGGGCTCAGCCGCTGCCTGGCGTGCCGCAGCGGCCACATCGAACAATGTGCCATAAGCGTCAAATATGCAGGTCGTGATTGCCATCTGCTCTCTCCCCTTTTTCTGGCGCAAGTTGGCACAAGAGGGCGGTGCAGGAAAGAGCCAAGGTCCGACAACATTTTGTTAGACGCAGTGACAGGAATAGCATGCATTTTTGTAGAGAGGAGAGGTCAGGCATTTCTTCTGGCCGTATCAATGCAAAAACACTTTTCACCTCCTGCTGCTCAAGAGAGTAAAGTTAATCCGACAATGATCTGAGATTTGGCGGAGCCTAGGGGAAACGCCGCCGAACGCCCAATTAACAGATAATAAACACTATTGAAGTGTGTCAGTTTGCGGTGTGTTTCACCTTAGTGTCACACGTCAATGTGCACGACCTCTTCCTCCAAGTTTTGCATATCAAAGCATGCAAACCTCCTTAATGCCTTGCTTGTTCTACTGATCCTACCGACTGCTTTTCCGTTTCGGAGTGTTGCGAACGATGAAAAGTTGTTGTGTGCGGGTCTGCTTTGCAACTACCTTTCCCACGCTGTATTAAGCCGATTTAAAGCCACTTCGCTACCTGCAGCTAGATTCGTCTTTTTAAATTCAATCAGTTATATTTGAATGTGATCACTTGAAGGCGGGGTGATACATATGAACATTTCTATTTCTGACGAGGCGATTGCAAGACTCCCATTTTGGGTAACGCCTCCGGGGCAGACAGACGGTTTTTTGATCGTTGTTGGGTTGGTTCTAGTCATAGTGCTGCTGGGTTTTGGCGCGCTCTACTTCACTGTACAGGCCATTCCAGACCGCATGGCAGCAGGTGCTCACAAAGTGCAAATGCAGTTGGTTGGTGTGCTTGGGTTGATCTCTCTCTTCACCCTGAACAACGCTTTCTGGATCGCGGCTATTTTGATCGCTGCAGTGCCCTTGCATGAAATCTTTCCGCTCAAGACCGACGTAGACATCTCGGAGAGCGACGATGCTTGAGTTGGTATTCTCTGCACTGATCACAATCGTTCCGGACTACCTCTATCGCCGCTACAAGCAGGGCAAGCGGTGGGGCCAGGAAATTACCCTGTTCAATGTCTGGTACGAGTTGCGGTGGGGATTGACCGCCTGTGCAATATTGGCTGTGACGCTGATCACGGTGATCTTCTATTTCCACCCTTCAACGCGGAATGTCTCAGCTGCATTTCGCACAGTTACCATTCTGTCGGATCGCGTAGGGCGGGTCGCGGAAGTCTACGTTGCCAATAATGAGGACGTTATGGCTGGCGAGGCGATTTTCCGACTGGACACCACGCGGCAGGAGGCGGCAGCGGAAACGGCGCAGCGGCGTATCCAAGAGATTGAGGCGGCTTTGGGCCTGACCGCTACGGAAGTCGCGAGCGCCACCGCTCGGGTTGATGCGGCAGAAGCTGACCTTTCTCAGGCGACGAGCGATTTGGAGCGACGTCTGGAGCTTGCGGAACGAAACAACACCGTTGTTAGTGAGCAGGAACTGGAACGTTTGCAAACCGCAGTGACCGGCGCGGAAAGTCAGCGCGCAGCCGCTATTGCCTCGTTAGACGGTGCCAAATTGCGCCAAACCACCCTTCTCCCTGCACAGCTTGAAACTGCGCGTGCGGTTTTGAGAGAGGCTGAGAACGAGATATCAAAATCCACCGTTTTTGCCGAGGTGGATGGGACGGTAACGCAATTTCTCCTCAAGCCGGGTGATATCGTTAATCCAATACTACGCCCTGCCGGGATTTTGGTGCCTGAGGTTACGGGACAGGGGCGTTTTATCGCAGCTTTTGGTCAGATTTCTGCCAGTGTACTAAAGCCGGGTATGCTGGTGGAAATTACCTGCGCGTCTAAACCGTTGACCATAGTCCCGATGGTTGTCGATGACGTGCAAGGGGCGATTGCCGCGGGGCAGTTCCGACCGGGTGATACGCTGTTGGATCAGCAGGATCGAGCGCGACCCGGTACAGTTACAGCGTTCCTAGCACCTATTTTTCCTCAGCATCTTGATAGCATCCCGCCCGGTAGTGCGTGCGTGGGCGTTGCGTATACGAGCCGAGCAAAGGAGATCGACGCTGGTGAGATCACGGGCCTGTCTGCCTTCATCGCAAGGATTGTGGATGGCATGGGTATAGCAAATGCAATTGTCTTGCGTGCGCAGGCCATTCTGCTTCCTGTTAAGACATTGGTATTCAACTAGGCCCATAACTGGCAGTGAGGTAGAGTTTCGCTATGGGTTGCGACGCCAGCTACATTTGCACGTTTCTATCGGTTTTCCTTTGGGACCTGATCTACCTGTCACCGATACTTCTTTTCCTGTTGGTTTTGGTTTGCATGCTCGGGATATCAATTGGTCGGATCGAAGGCTGGTCGACCGGGGTGAGCCTTTACCATGCTTTCATAAACGCAACTACCGTTGGCTACGGAGACATTAAACCGGAGAAACCCGCGAGCCGGGCTTTGTCGGTTATTAACGCATTTGTTGGGCTTATCTTCGCAGGCATTGTCGTAGGTATCGGCGTACATGCAGTCGAGACTGCGATGGTTGCCGAATTCTAGTTGGCTCTCTCACTCTGTGGTAGATGTGCTGTAGGTCTACTAGATGACCGTGTGTTTTGTATTTAGTATGTGCCACGCTGCGGTGTTTCGAGCGCTCTAAACGCGACAGCAACGTCTGTGCTTACTAACAAAATGAAATAGCCTCTTTGTGAACCTGTGCGCGTAGTTAGTTTATTGCACTTGCTGCATGGAGATGTTTAGTTTTTTAACCGCTGCGAAAGGCTGTCACTTTTCGCTAGATAAAACCTCTATATCATCCCAGTATCAATCGTCACACGCAGTGTGTCTTAGGGCGACTCTGCACGTGTTTTTACCAAACCATTTTCAAGGTCCAATCTCTTGGAAGTATTAATATTGCTTGTCGTTGCTGTGGTGATTGTTCTGTTGGTCTTGCATAGCAAGCGCCACCCCGACAGTAGCATTGAGCCGACCATCCAACCAAAGTCGGATTTGAAACCGAGATTGGAAACCTCCTACCCCCAAGTAGTTCAGCAGTCCCCGCGTTTCGATGCCGAAAGTGCCATACCAGAGCCCACAGAAAAGGTTCTAGAAGGCTCAGCCTATGTTGTGGATGGCGACACCATTAAAATAAAAAAACACAAGTGCGCTTGTTTGGTGTAGATGCGCTGGAGATTAACCACCTGTACGGCAAGAAGGCCAAGTGGGCTTTGGTATCCCTTTGCAAGGGGCAAAAGGTGAGGGTAGTGGCTACTGCTGAAGATGCCCACGGTCGTATAGTGGCAAAGTGCTACCTTGAGGATGGGCGCGACCTGTCCGCAGAAATGGTTAAGCTGGGGACGGCTAAAGACTGGCCAAAGTTCTCGAATGGCAAGTACAGTGATTTAGAATTGCCCGAAGAGAGAAAGAAGTAGTGGCTGACTGACGCATGGGAAAAGGGGCGGATATAGGTCTGGGAACAATTCGAAGCCAAGCAAGCACGGCGCAATCAGAACAAGTAGCAACGAACCAATTGTGTGGCGACAAACGCGCTGGCAACTTTGCGTTCTATTAATTGCCTAGTTGCTTCAAAAAATCGCTTGTTTGGCGCTATTGACGGCACCCTGTTTCTCTTCGTTACCAGTGTTTGCCGAGTACTCATTTGTGCCGAAACCGGTTTCTCCAGGAGGGGTCGAAGTGCCTGACGAGAGTCGCTTCAGACACAAATTTCTAAACGCGATGAAGCGCGAGCCAGATCAAAAAACCAATGTACAAAAAAACAGACACGTTCAAAACCGTATCGACGATAGAACCTGTCATTCGGAGACCTCTTTTGAAAGCGACTTGAGGAGACAGACCACAAGAATTGGTACGATGAATACAAACGCAATTGCCGAGAGAGCGATAATGGACCTGACAAGTGAAACATCGTTTACGAGGATCATGGCTAGCCCTAGTGCACCGAGCACCATCCCCCAGATGGTTCGAACGCTCGGCGAGGGGTTTTCGTCTCCGCCTGTTCCAATCATTGCAAGTGTGAAGCCTGCGCTCACGACGCTCGTTACAACAAAGAGGAAAGCGGCAGTGATCGTTGCGATCTGCGTGACAAACTTCAATGGAAATTGTTGCAGGAGAGCAAATGTCGTCGCATCAAGACTCTTTTCGTTGACCTCAAGAAGATGACCACTGCCATCCAAAACATCAAAAAAACCTACACCGCCGAGCACACCAAACCAGAAAACCGAAAAAAGAGTGGGCGCGATTATGACACCAGCCAGAAACTCGCGTATTGTGCGCCCCCGCGAAATGCGTGCAATGAAAATGCCTACAAATGGAGACCACGCAAGCCACCAGATCATGTAGTTCAGCGTCCAGTCTTGAAACCAGGTGGAAATGCTCTGATCAAAAAATGCTGTTGTCGAAAAACCGGCAGGTATGACGTTGTAGACATAACGTCCAAAACCCGAGACGATCGAATTCATCACAAAAGACGTGGGACCGGCGACAAGTAGAAAAACCAAAAGACTGATCGCGATCGCCATGGCCAAATTTGACAGTTTTGACATTCCTTCTCCTAGATCACGTCTCAGAGGAATAAGGAAAGCAACGCACATGGCGGCAAAAATAATTGCTGTCAGATAAGGAGAATTTGGAATTCCAAGAACTCCAGCCAGTCCTGTTTGAATTTGAAACACACCCATGGCCAACGAACCCGCTAGGCCAACGGCTATGGCGACGACGGATAAGAAATCGAACAGCCAAGCCAATCCGCGGGTCCAAGTTTTCTCTCCGTACACGTCCAGCAACGGAGCGCTTAGCAGCAACGAGCGCTCACGTCTAAACGCAAAATAGGCAACTATGAGTGCAACGACGCCATAGATGGCCCAGGCGTGGAACCCCCAGTTCAAATAGGTTACGAACATGGCGAGCCTTGCGGCTTCTGGATCGGAAGAAAAATCGCGTATTACCGAAAAGTGGGTGAGCGGCTCTGATACGCCAAAAAACAGCAGGCCTACACCCATACCTGCCGCGAAAAGCATTGCAATCCAAGCTGTAGTCGAAAACTCGGGCTCTGAACCTTCGGGTCCAATTCGGATAGCGCCGTACTTGGAAACCGCAAGATAAATTGCCAGCAACAAAAGTGCGCTGGCTTCGAGCATAATGAACCAGCCTCGGCTTTCGAACTGGATGGTGACAATTCTTGAGGAGACAGAACCCAAGCCACGCGGGTCGACAACACCCCATAGAGCAATACAGCTGCTGACGAAGAGAGCCGAAACCAAAAGCGCATTGACTTTCATAAATTACCCAATCGAAGAAGAATGGCTTCGCTTAATCGTAGCAGCGATTATCCAGCTCTAATAGCTGGAAACTTTTCTTTCCGGATTGGAACAGATAGCCGTTTTGTCCCGCTTAACAGTTGTTCGATTTATATAGACCGATTCAATTCATCAGATGACTGGTTTGGGCTGAAAGGCGACGTGAACACAGAATTTGAGCGCCGCATTCGTCGCTGTGGGTGAAAATCTGACTTTCGCTGTAATCGCTAAAACGCGCTTTGATTTTTTCTGTTTTCGGGGTCTGAGCAGAATAAGAAACAGCTTAGAGGGCTATGGGGAGCTTAAGCGAAATGCTCGCTCCTCTATCGACTTGGTTGATTTCGACCATTCCTCCATGCCTCTGCGCCACTGCCGAGACGATAGATAACCCTAGTCCGCTGCCCTCGGAATACTCCAACTGCGAAAACCTACTGAATGCTGCTTCGCTTTGGTCGGGAGACAGGCCAGCACCGTCATCGGCCACGGTTAGCTTCACGTGATTGCCCTCACGCCGCAGCACAACTGAGATGTGGCTCAGTGTAGTGCCACCGTGTTTGACTGCGTTGTCCAACAGGTTCTTTAGAGCCTCAATCAGAAAGATACGGTCGCCGAATACCGTGACTGCTGTCTCAGGCATCGTGACATCAAATTCGATACCCTTTGCGAGGATGTGAACGCCCATCTCCGCGCAGGCCTCTTCCACGACCGAGCGGAAGCCAATTTTATCCATTTGGTCTTGGTGCGTCGGCTGTCTAAGCCTTTCAAGTGACAAAAGCTGTTCGGCCACTGTTGCTGAGTTTTTTGCTGCCGCAACAAGTTCTGAGATGCGTTTTTCACGGTCGTCATCCGTTTGCGCGTCCTGCAACGCTTCGGCCATCGACTGCACGGCTGCCGCTGGATTCCGCAGTTGATGTGCAGCTTCGGATATAAACACTTGATGGGCGTTGATACTATTTTCCACCTGTCCAAAAAGTCGGTTCAGGGTTCTGACAACTCCTTGAACCTCGATCGGGACAGGGCGCTTGATCTCGCTGAGGTCATCTGGTGAACGCAGGTCAATTGCGTCCTGCAAATCCAACAAGGGCCTCAGACCACGCGCGACGCCGAACCATACAACAATGGCGAGGGTGGCCAGCAGAATTCCCATGAGAATTCCTGCGCGTATTGACAGTTCATTCGCGAAAGCGTTGCGATCCGCCATACGTTGCCAGACTGTAACTGTCGCATCTCCGACTAAATTTTCTATGGTTACTCTTTCCGTCATCTTGAGAACGCGAACTGGTTCTTGGCGGTAGAGCGCTTCGAAAAACCGCGGCTTGTACACCTCTTGATCAGAAGGGTTGGTGGCTGCCGGTGGGTAGGCATAGCCTGTCACATAGATGCCACCGGGTCCCGTTACGTGGTAAAAAATCTCTCCGCCCGACGCGTCACGGATCATGCTGCGTGTCGTTGGTGACAGCGCGTCACCTCCCGAAATCGCAACATCTCGCGAAATTGCGAGGCCAGCAGATAATAGGCTGTCGTCGAACAATTCCTGAGCCGTTTTCTGCGCAATCATAAAACGCCAAAGACCAAGCAGGGCGGCAATTAGTACCAAGGGGGTTAGGATAAGAATGAAAAGTCTTAACCTGAGCGAGCCGTGATTGATCACTTCTGCACCTCAAGCAGATATCCCAGACCACGAGCTGTCTTAATTCTAATACCGAGATCTTGAAGACGTTTTCTCAGCCGAGACACATGAGGCTCAACGGCCGAGGCCTCGACATCGGCACCCACGCCATAGACGTAATCTGTAAGTTGGCTTTTGGGAACAATTCTGCCCCTGCGCTCTAACAGGCATTCAAGCACCGCGATTTCCCGCCGCGGAATATCCATAACTTCGCCCTGCACACTCACCTGACGGGCAGCGCGGTCGAATTCCAGGCCACCAATGCTCTCCTTTGCGCCGTAGTCGAGATCTTTGCGTCGAGAAAGCGCCCGGATGCGTGCTTCCAACTCGTCCATCTCGAACGGCTTAACCAGGTAATCATCGGCGCCCATATCCAACCCCGATACCCGGTCGCTTGTTTCGGCACGTGCCGTAAGCAAGATCACTGGTACGCCGTCACCACGATTGCGAAGGGATTTCAGGATCTCCAATCCCGACTGTCCGGGCAAATTGATATCCAGAACAACCAAGTCGGCACCCTCTTGCGCAAGATACAAGTCAGCCTCGTCGCCATCCGCAAGCACTTCTGCCGCATGACCGCGATCCCGCAGACGATAGGCAATAGCGTTGGCGAGGGTCTCGTTGTCTTCGACGATGACGATCCGCATCGGGTCTCCTGCAAGTTTCGCGCAAGGTTGGCGCTCCATGATTGCCAGATGGGAGGGGGAATCAACCCCACAGTTCTATTTGCGATCACGGTGGCGCAGAGGGCGCTAGCGTGGTTGTTTGGTCAACAGGGAGGAACCAATGACCATTTCCAACTTCACCCGTCGCGCCGTCGTGGGGCTGATTGCCGCCGCCGGTATCGCCGCACCTGCCGCCGCCGAGGTCGATTTCTCGGGCAAGACAGTTGAATGGGTTATCCCGTTCTCGGAAACGGGCGGGTCTGCCAAATGGGCCAACTTCTTCGCGCCGCTTCTGTCCGAAGCACTGCCGGGTCGACCGACTGTTGTTGTGAAATTCATGCCCGGTGCCGGATCGACCAAAGGCGCAAACTGGTTCCAAGAGCAGAGCCATGACGATGGTACGCTGCTGTTTGGCACCTCCGGTTCAACTCAATTCCCTTATCTGCTGAGCGATCCGCGCGTGCGATATGAATACAACGACTGGATTCCGGTGATGGCGTCGGGAACCGGTGGTGTTGCCTATCTGAACGCCGAGGATGGAGCAAAGTTTGATGGCTCTGCGAACGCGCTGAAAGATACCAACTTCATCTATGGTTCGCAGGGCGCGACACGTCTTGACCTCGTGCCGCTGCTGGCTTGGCAAATGCTGGGTATGAATGTCGAGCCTGTCTTTGGCATCAAAGGCCGTGGCGATGGTCGTTTGATGTTCGAACGCGGTGAAGCCAACATCGACTATCAGACCTCGTCCGGCTATCTGGGTGGATCGGCGCCGCTGGTTGAATCCGGACAGGCTGTGCCGATGATGACCTGGGGGGCTCTGGATGCAGACGGCAATATCGTCCGTGACCCGACCTTCCCGGACATCCCGACATTCAAGGAAGTATGCGAAGCCACCGATGGCTGTGAAACAAGTGGTGAGGCATGGGATGCTTGGAAAGCGTTCTTTGTAGCCGGTTTCCCGGTTCAAAAGCTGGCCTTCCTGCCGGGCGATACACCTCAGGAAGTGGTCGACACATACACCGCAGCGTTCCAAGCTGTGACCGAGCGGGGCGACTTTGCCGAAATCTCGTCAAAGCGCGTGGGCAAGTACCCGGTGTTCGTGGGTGACGGCTCTAAGGCGGCGCTGCAAACCGCAACAAATGTCGACGACAACGCCAAAGCTTACGTTTTGAACTGGCTCAAAGAAGCCTATGGTGTCGAGCTGAACTAAACCCAGACACCACCGCGCGTGCCCCAATGTCGGGCGCGCGCTTTTCCAAACACAAGACAATTTATGAAAGGCGGCCGCTATGGAGGTTTTCGCCACAGCTCTTCCTGCGCTCAGTGATGCGTGGGGTCTGATCCTGCAACCTATTGTTCTGGGTTATCTTATTCTCGGTGTCGTCATGGGACTGGCCGTAGGTGTTTTCCCTGGGCTTGGCGGTATTGCTGGTCTGTCCTTGCTGCTGCCTTTCATGTTCGGCATGGACCCTATCCTCGGGTTGGCGTTGATGATCGGGATGGTTGCCGTTGTTCCGACCTCTGACACCTTTGCGTCGGTTCTTATGGGCATCCCCGGCAGTTCCGCCTCACAGGCGACGGTGCTGGATGGCTTCCCGATGGCGAAAAAGGGCGAGGCCGCGCGGGCATTGTCAGCGGCCTTTGCGTCATCGCTGTTTGGCGGTTTGGTCGGCGCGACTTTTCTGACCATGTTCATCCTGATCGCGCGGCCAATCGTTCTGGCATTCGGCCTGCCCGAGATGCTGATGATCACTATACTTGGTCTTTCCATGGTCGCCATTCTCGCCGGACGTATCCCGCTAAAAGGCGTTGCCGCCGCTGGGCTGGGCCTGATGGTTGGCACGATTGGCGAGGCGGATGCAGGCGGCTCACTTCGTATGGCCACTTATGACATTCCTTACCTGACCGACGGTCTGAAATTGGTCATCGTCGGCTTGGGTATCTTTGCGGTGCCGGAAATCGTCTCGCTGCTGCGTCAAGACCGATCCATTGCAAAGGGCGCTTCGCTGGGAGCGGGTTGGTTTGATGGCGTCAAAGACTGGGCTGCGAACATTTGGCTGTCGGTCCGCTGTTCAATTATTGGCGTGGTTGTCGGTGTCATTCCCGGCCTTGGGGGTTCGGTTGTTGACTGGATCGCTTATGGCCACTCTGTTCAATCGACCAAAGACAAAAGCAACTTCGGCAAGGGCGAAGTGCGTGGCGTCATCGGGCCGGAAAGCTCGAACAATGCCAAAGAGGGCGGCGGGCTGGTCCCGACGCTGCTGTTTGGCATCCCCGGTTCGGGTTCGATGGCGATCTTTATCGGCGCAGTTGCGCTGTTGGGATCCGGCGATATCGAGGTTGGTCCGAGCATGCTCAAGGATAATCTCGACATCACCTATTCGATTGTCTGGTTGTTGGCACTTGCCAACGTGGTGGGCACCATCCTGTGTATCGCTGCCTCGGGTGGCATCGCCAAACTAACGACGATCCGCTTCACCTATCTGGCGCCGTTTCTGTTCATGCTGATCAGCTTTGCGGCATTCCAATCCGGTCAGAATTTCGAAGACCTTCTGGCCCTGTTTGTCATCGGCCTGATCGGCATCTTCCTGCGCCGTTTCGACTGGTCACGCCCGGCCTTCCTGATTGGATTCGTGTTGTCCAACCCGGTTGAGAAGTTCACCAACCAGGCGTTCCAGATTGCCTCTTTCCGCTTCCGCAAAAGCTTTGGCGAAGGAATGGAGTACGTCTTCAGCCCAATCGTCATCGTCCTGATCGTGGTCACCGTGGTTTCGGTTATACTTGGCATTCGTCAAGCCAAGATGATCATGGCCGAGGGTGAGGTTAAATCCGGCAGCAAGCGCGCGCCGCTGATCTTCCTGCTGGTGATCATGGCCTATCTGATCGTGGCGTTGATCAATGCCAACATGATCCCTGACTACAACATGACTGACAAGATCATCCCGCTTGTGATCGGTAGCGTGTCGCTGTTCTGCTGCGTCATCCTGCTAATCCAGATGATGCGGCGGCCCGAGGGTGACGCGATCTTTGCTGACAAGGAACTCGCCGGTGAGGATGCAAGCGCGCCGCACGGACTTTGGTCAACGCTCGCGTGGTTTGCAGGTCTGATCGCGGCCACTTGGGTTGTTGGGTTCATCCTCGCCCTGATCGGGTTCCTGATCGCATTCTTCCGCATTCGCGCCGGGTCCAGCTGGCAGATGACGCTGCTCCTAACGGCCTGCGGCATCGGTTTCATGTGCTTCATGGCTGGCGCTTTGAACCGGGATTTCCCGCCGGGTCTGCTGCAAGACATGGTGAACCTGCCATGGCCGCTCAAGTAGGCGCTCAATGTCTGCCCGGCCTGCTCATCTGGCAACCGGGCAGCACTGAAATCAGAAATTTCAACGGTTTGTAAAGGAGGGTTCGCAATGACCCAGACAGCAATCCCATATGTTTTCATGCGCGGCGGTACTTCCCGAGGGCCTTATTTTCGACGCTCTGATCTGCCTGAAGATAGGGATAAGTTGGCTGATGTGCTGGTTGCTGCCCTTGGGGCTGGGCAAGCGCTCAATATCGACGGGATCGGTGGCGGCAACGCGGTGACGACCAAAGTGGCGATGCTGTCTGCCAGCGAGGACGACTGGGCCGATATCGACTATTTCTTCGCGCAAGTTTCTGTTGAAGAAAAGCTGGTCGATTTCAAACCCACCTGCGGAAACATTCTCTCAGGAGTTGGTCCAGCTGCGATCGAAATGGGATTGTTTCAGCCCAAGGGCGATGAGACCGAAATCCGCATTCGCGCCGTCAATACAGGCGCCCGCGTCGTTGCCAATGTGCAGACCCCAGGAGGTGAGTTGGTCTATGAGGGTGACGCGGAAATCGCCGGAGTTCCCGGCCATTCTGCACCGGTGAAACTGAGTTTCATGGGCGTTGTGGGCTCGGCAACAGGTGCATTTCTGCCCACGGGAAATTTGCGCGATAAAGTACAGGGGATCGAGCTGACTTGCATGGATGTCGCTATGCCGATGGCGATAGCCCGAGCAGAGGATTTCGGGCTGACAGGATATGAAAGCGCCGAAGAGCTGGATGCCAATCGTGCTTTCTTTGATCGGATGGAGTCCGTGCGGATCGAAGCCGGGGAACTAATGGGTATGGGGGACGTATCGAAATCGGTAACTCCCAAGTTCGGGCTGATGGCACCCGCCAGAGAGGGTGGAACCCTTGCGGTTCGGTACTTCATGCCATGGAAAACTCATCCAACTATGGCCGTTACGGGTGCGCAATGCATGGCGTCTTGCGCTTTGTCGCCCGGAACCGTCGCAGACGGGTTGCTTGATCGCCCGGATTCAAGCCCGGCTGACGTTGTGTTGGAACACGCTTCAGGCAAGATCGACGTTCTGGTGGACTTCTCGAACGATCAGGAGTTCAACGTGAATGCCGCCGGTCTGGTGAGAACAGCGCGCAAATTGGCGGATGGGCATGTCTATGTACCGGAATCTGTGTGGAACAACAGTTGAAAAGGCGGATCTCAAAAGGTATACTATGGTATACATAAAGAGGATGCCTCGATGGATGACTATTCTGAATGCCTTGGTATCGCGCGTCAGGAACTCAGGCTGGCGCAGTCGGCTCTGCGGAGGGACATTGCGGACTACCCGACACCGATTGCCGGGTGTGATGAGCAATTCAACCATTTGCTGGATCAGCGCGAACGTGTTCGCAACGCGCTAGAAGCGCTCGACACACGTCATTTTGTGCCGACGCCAAGAAAACTGAGCACCGAGTAGGGTATAGAGAGTCGATGAAAGTTCACATTCTGGATGATTGGTTTGATACTCTGCAGAGCTTGTCCTGTTTTGAGAAGCTATCTCTCCATGACGTGAAGGTCTGGACAGACCATGTCGAAGATACCAGCGAATTGGCTGAACGCTTGCAGGAGGCTGAGGCGCTGGTGTTGTTTCGCGAACGCACCAAGATCACCCGCGACTTAATTGAGAAACTCCCAAACCTGAAATTGATCAGTCAGCGCAGCGTGTATCCGCATGTTGATGTGCAGGCATGCTCGGATAACGGAGTACTGCTGTGTTCGAACATGCATGGCGGGACGCCTTCATATGCAGCAGCCGAATTGACGTGGGCGCTGATCATGGCCGGGATGCGCGATTTGCCTGCACAGATGGCCTCGGTCAAAGCTGGGCGTTGGCAGGCCGGAGTTGGCAAGACCCTGAGGGGGCGGCAGCTAGGGCTGTATGGATATGGCCGCATCGCCCGCGCCGTTGCTGGTTACGCCGAGGCATTCGGGATGAATGTGGTCTGGTGGTCTTCGGACGAAGGCCGGGCAAGGGCGCAGGCAGACGGCGTGCAGGTCGCCGCAAGCCGTGAAACGTTCTTTGCCGATAGTGATGTTGTGTCGGTCCATGTTCGTCTGAAGCCAAACACAAACGGCATCATCACAGCGTCGGATTTCTCGCAGATGCAACCGAGAGCACTGTTTGTGAATACCTCCCGGGCCGGGCTGATCGCTCCGGGTGCTTTGTTGAAAGCGCTGAACGCCGGTCACCCAGGCAAGGCCGCAATTGATGTCTTTGATACCGAGCCCCTAACGGACCCGAATGACCCTTTACTATCGCACCCAAACCTTATTGCGACACCGCATATAGGCTTTGTGACCGAGGACGAATTCGACCTGCAATTCGCAGACATTTTCGATCAGGTGAACGCCTATGCTGAAGGCGCTCCCATTCACGTCATCAACCCCGAGGTTTGGACCAGCGCAGGATAAGGTTGGCCGCTATTGGCGCGCCGATGATTACCAGCACAATCCTTGTCAGATGGTGGGTAATCACAAAGCCCAGATCCGCGCCTGAGACGATGGCCAGCACTGTCATCTCGGCTTGTCCGCCGGGGGCAAAGGCCAAGAAAGCCTCGACCGGTTGGCCGAAGCCCAACGTGGTGACAACGGCGGTGAAAGCGGCAGCAAGGATGGCAAGGACAATGACATAGGCGAAGCCCGCTGCAACCACCCGGCGAAGTTCGACCCAAGTGACGCCCACGAACTTCACGCCGATTCCGCAACCGATAAAGAACTGCGCTGCAAGGATGGCCTCGCGCGGTGGTCGTGTATGAATGAAGTCCCCCAGCGACAGGGCGGCTGTCAGGATCATTGGGCCGAGGATAGATGCCCCGAACAGGCCGATCCGCTCACCGCCTTTCCAGCCTATAAGGGCGGCCAGCACCATCAGCGCCAATTCATGTATTGGGAGGTCACGCGCAGGCTCTCCGATTGGGTTGGTGAGTTGAGCATCATAGAACACCGTCAGAAATAGCGGGGCCAGCGTCACGATTATCAGTACGCGCGTACCATGGATCAGGGAAAGTGTACGCGGGTTGGCGCCTGCTTCGGCGCCAAAGATGATCATGTCCTGCAATCCGCCCGGCATGGCGGCGTAAAATGCGGTCGTGGTGTCAAACCCCCAGATCTTGCGAAAGAAGGGCACGCCGACCAGTGCGATCAGCAGGATGAAGAACGGGACTAGTGCAATAGACGCGGCCATCTTCGGCAGCTCTGCGAACAGGGCAGGGGTAATCGAAGCCCCAACCGCAACGCCAAGTATCGTGCGCGCTGCAACCGAGACCTGACCAAAACCTTCCATAGGGGCATGCGCCAGGGCAGCGATCAGACACGCGCTCATCGGGCCGAAAAGAAAGGGCAGCGGCAGGTTCAACGACCAAAATACTCCGGTGCCCAGTAGTGCAAGGACCAGTGTTACGGCCCGCTTTGTCAGGAGAGAAGGTGTTTTGTTTTGGGCGGGCAAGGCGCGGCTTCCGACAATATTGACTCGCTATGTATCCAAATGTATACAACTGGACGCAAGAAGACAAGAGAGCGTTCGATGACCATTCAAGACGACCCCTTACAGCCTGGTCCACAAGGCAATTCAGCGTATCAACGCCTGCTGGATGAGATTCGGGATGGCACACTTCTGCCTGGCGAACGCCTGCGCGAGATTGAGTTGTCGGAACGACTAGGCGTCAGCCGTACTCCCGTGCGCGAGGCTATCCGGCAGTTAGAGGCCGACGGGCTAGTCACTCATGTGCCACGGCAGGGCGCAACTGTACGCAGCCTTGATTACGCCGAAGTAATGGAGCTCTATGAGATGCGCGCGGTGCTCGAGGGAACTGCGGCCCGTTTAGCCGCGCGTGCTGCGTCGGATGTCGAGTTGGACGAGCTGGGCGTCTTGAATGATCGCTTGGCTGAGGCTGGCACCGGTTCGGAAACGGCTCGGATCAACCGGATTTTCCACGCCACACTTTTGGACGCAGCAAAGAACCGGTTTCTTGCCAAGTCGATGTTGTCTTTGCAAAAAGCGCTGTTGATCCTTGGGCCGTCGCAATTGCTGGACGGTGATCGGGCCGAGACAGCAGTGGCAGAGCATAAGCGCGTCATGGCTGCCTTAAAGGCCCGCGATGGCGCAGCGGCTGAAACAGAAATGCGTGCGCATATTCAGGCCGCACAACGGATGCGTATTCGGGCGTTGCAAGAGCGCGACCGGACAACCGACGAAAATCAATAGGTAGACAGGATATGGCCACCCAAAAGGAAGCTTATGATATCGCTGTGATCGGCGGTGGGAACGCAGCCCTCTGCGCCGCGATGACCGCTGCCGAGGCAGGCGCCCGTGTTCTGATCCTTGAGACGGCACCAAAACCCTATCGTGGTGGAAACTCCCGCCATACGCGCAATTTTCGTTGTATGCATGGCGCTCCTCTGGGCCCGCTGGTCGAAGAATACAGTGAGGATGAGTATCTTGAAGATCTGCTCAAGGTCACTGGCGGCAAAACCGACGAACATCTTGCTCGCCTCGCGATCCGAACCTCCGAGGAATGCCTGCCGTGGATGGAAGAACACGGGGTGCGGTTCCAACCCTCTCTGTCCGGGACATTGTCACTGGCGCGGACCAACGCCTTCTTCATGGGGGGCGGGAAGTCTTTGGTAAACGCATATTACCGAACTGCTACTGGTTTGGGTGTCGATGTTCTGTACGAAGCTGCTGTCACGCATCTGGAGTTGAAAGGTGATCGGATCGAGTGGGTCGACTACACCTATGAGGGCCAGTCTCATCGTATCACGCCCAAGGCGGTCATCGTTGCCTCGGGTGGGTTTCAGGCCGACACCGATTGGCTGACCCGTGCATGGGGTGAACCTGCCAAGAATTTCTTGATCCGGGGCACACCCTATAACCGTGGCGTGGTTCTGTCTGATTTGCTGGATCAGGGTGTGGACAGCGTCGGCGATCCGACCCAGTGCCACGCCGTCGCAATTGACGGGCGCGCGCCGAAGTTTGACGGCGGTATCGTCACCCGCCTGGACTGCGTGCCGTTTTCAATTGTCGTGAACAAGAATGCCGAGCGGTTTTATGACGAGGGCGAAGACGTATGGCCCAAGCGCTATGCGATCTGGGGGCGTCTTGTTGCGGCCCAGCCGGATCAAGTTGGCTATGTGATCATCGATGCGAAGTCGCTGAACCTGTTTATGCCCTCGGTCTTTCCACCGCTAAAGGCGGACACCTTGGAAGAACTGGCCGGAATGATGGATCTGCCTGCCGACAAGTTGAAAGCGACTGTTGCTGAATTCAACGAAGCATGCGGTGATACCAGTGGGTTTCATCCGACTGAGTTGGACGGGGTCACGACCTCGGGTCTGACGCCGCCCAAGACGAACTGGGCGCGTCCGATCACCGAGCCGCCCTTTTATGGCTACTCGCTGCGCACCGGCGTGACCTTCACCTATCTGGGTCTGAAGGTCGACGACACAGCGCAGTGCTCGACGTCCAGCGGCAAGATCAAAAACCTTTGGGCCGCTGGCGAAACCATGGCCGGGTCGATCTTGGGGCAAGGTTACTTGGCCGGGTTCGGCATGACTATCGGAACCGTTTTTGGACGCATCGCAGGACGTGAGGCCGCCGCTTATGCAAACTGAACTAATTCAAGAAGCCCGCCGTCAGGCCGAGATTTGCAACGCCTGCCGGTATTGCGAGGGCTACTGCTCAGTCTTTCCATCCCTGCATGCGGAACGCGCGTTTTCCGGTGGAGACATCACGCAGCTGGCCAACCTCTGCCACAACTGCAGAGGCTGCTACTACGCCTGTCAGTATACCGCACCGCACGAGTTTGACCTGAACCTGCCGAAAGCTCTGGCCGAAGTGCGGCGGGACAGCTGGGAAAGCTTCGCCTGGCCGCAGCCTCTGGCGCGCCGGTTTCACACTCACGGCGGGGCTATTGCCTTGGCTCTGGTGATTGGATTTGCCCTGTTATTCTGGGCAATTCGCGCCATTGGATCAAGCGGAGGAGAGGGGTTCTATGCCGTCCTGTCCCACGATGCGATGGTCGCAATCTTTGCGCCGGCATTCTTGTTACCGCTTGTTAGCGTGGCTATCAGCCTAAGGCGCTATTGGGCGGAAGTCGGTGGCAAACCCCTCCAATTGTCTGATTTGATGGCCGCGTTCAAACGCGCCGGCAAGATGCAGGATCTGGCTGCCGGGCATGGTGAGGGATGCAACTTTGAAGATGAAGATCGGTTCAGCCAGGGGCGCCGTCACATCCACCATGCTATCATGTACGGCTTCCTGCTGTGTTTCGCGTCGACCTCGGTGGCGACAGTTATGCACTACGGGTTCGGGTTGCACGCGCCCTACGGGTTCTGGTCCCTGCCTAAACTCTTCGGGGTTTCCGGAGGTATCCTGCTGACAGTGGGATGCGGAGCTATGGTTCTGCTCAAGCAAAAATCTGATCGAGCGCTTGGCGATCCGTCTGCTTGGGGTGGAGACATCGGTTTCATCCTGCTGCTCGGTTTTGTCGGCCTAAGCGGGCTGGTCCTTTACGTCCTTGGTTCAACGTCTCTGATGCCTGCGCTGCTTGCTATCCATCTGGGATCGGTTCTGACTTTCTTCCTGCTAATGCCCCACACCAAGATGGCTCATGGCTTCTATCGGCTCGCGGCTTTGATCAGAGACGCGCAGCGGAAAAGAGAACTATCAGTTGTTTCCTAGTAAACACCCAACAATAGGCGCGTTTCTTCATCTTCCTTCAGCCGGAAGTTGTAGTATACGGCCTTGATTTGTTGATCTGATCTGAGGCCAGTTCAGCTCAAGCTTCCTGTCCTTGGGCTTTGAGCAAACATAGGTGGCGTCAAATTGTTGGTCGACCTCAACGGCAGCGAAACGGACCTTCCGAATAGCATCGGCGTTGTCCTTCGTCCTCAAAGAGAACGTTTCTTCGGTATTCGGGTAGGTCGCTGCGATGTCTGCAGGGACGGTTGCGCGGTGATAGTAGACGTCGCCATGTCTATAGAGTCGGGGTGTCGAGGCATCTTCTCAAGCGTCCTCTCTGTGACACCTCACTGTAACAGAATCGTTTCTAAGCTCTTGTAAATTAGGGGATAAACTCAAATCAACAGTATATCAAGATTTGGTGGAGCCTAGGGGAGTCGAACCCCTGACCTCTTGCATGCCATGCAAGCGCTCTCCCAACTGAGCTAAGGCCCCTTCCAGGTACTGCCGAAGCAGTGGGCGGACGTTTATGAGACAGCGCGCACGAGTGCAAGAGCAAATTTTGAATTCCGCGAAAAACTATGCGCCACCTCGCGCCACGAAAAAGGGCGGCCAGTGGCCGCCCCCGTATCGGATCAGTTTTCGTCTTCCGAGGACATGTCTTTGATGTCGTCCAGCGAAACATCATCATTGCCGTCGTCATCATCGTCCAGCAGATCGTCATCCAGGTCGACGTCGACATTGTCGTCATCATCCAGAACCAGATCATCCTCGGATGCGTTTTCGCGCGCTTTCTTGGTTGCCGCATCTTCGGCATCGGCCGCGATCATCCGGCTCTTGCCGGTTTCAAGTTCCACGATCTCGCCCGTGTAGGGGCTGACGATCGGGTCTTTGTTCAGGTCATAAAACCGCTTACCGGTGGTCGGACAAACGCGCTTTACGCCCCATTCTTCCTTGGGCATGTCAAATCCCCTTGATATCAGGTGAGTCGTCTAAAAGATTCAGTTCACCTGCCACAGGCGGCGGGTGCTGTCAAAGCCTTTGCGCGGAAGAGGACGGGATATGGGGGAACACGCTTTGCCGGGCAGGCCGCCAGTGCCGCTGACGCTGCGCAAATCAGCGCGGGCGCGGCGGATCAGTCTGCGGATTTCCCAATTGGACGGGCGGGTTACCCTGACTTATCCAAACGGCGTGCCCGAGATCGAGGCGTTGAACTTCGCGCGCAGCAAGGAAGATTGGATTCGTCAGAATCTGGCGGGTCAGCCCGAGAGGGAAGACGTTCGCGTTGGCGGCCTGATCCCAGTCGAAGGCATCGAACGCCGAATCGTCCCTGCAACCGGTCGGCGCGTTCAGTTGGGCGCGGACAAGGTGGCTGTCCCGACAGGGGCTGAGGGGCGTCGATTGGCCCGTTTTCTCAAGGAACTTGCTCGGGATCGTCTGAGCGAGGCTTGTGATGACTACGCCGCAATTCTGGGCCGGTCCTACACGACCCTGTCGCTGCGGGACACGCGGTCGCGTTGGGGGTCCTGCACTTCCGACGGCGGGTTGATGTTCTCGTGGCGCTTGATACTCGCCCCGCCCGAAGTTCTGCACTATGTCGCTGCGCATGAGGTGGCGCATCTGGCGGAGATGAACCACTCGCCGGCCTTTTGGGCGCAGGTGGAGCGTATATTTGGCCCTTACGATACCCCGCGTCGCTGGCTTAGGGACAATGGAGCCGTGTTGCATCGCTTCCGATTTGACGGGCCAGCGAGTTGACGTCACCGAATTTTGTGATCACATGAGGGCATGATAACGACACGGCCCACGGACTCGAGTATCGCAACGCATGATCGAGTCTATCGCACCCTGAGATCGCGCATTCTGCACGGAGAGATTGCGCCGGGCGAGGCTTTGACCCTCAGGGGCATTGGCAAGGAATTCGGTGTCTCGATGACGCCTGCGCGCGAAGCGGTGCGACGGTTGGCGGCTGAGGGGGCTTTATTTTTGTCGTCATCGGGGCGCGTCTCGACGCCTGAACTGACAAATGACCGAATTGAAGAGCTGGCAGCCCTAAGGGCGCTGCTGGAGGTTGAACTGGCCAGCCGCGCTTTGCCTCGCGCGCATATGGCGCTGATCGACCGGTTGCAGAGCATCAATATGAACGTCGCCGAGATGGTGACCAAGCGCGATGCGGTGGGCTATATCCGAACGAATCTGGAATTTCACCGAACGCTCTACCTGCGCGCGCAGGCGCCTGCGATGTTGGCCATGGCGGAAACCGTTTGGCTACAGCTTGGGCCGACCATGCGTGCGCTTTATGGCCGTTTGCGGCGAACAGAGCCGCCGCATTACCATAAGCTGATCATCGCTGCGCTGAAAGCGGGGGATGAGCCGGGCCTGCGCCTCGCGGTCCGCTCGGACGTGACACAGGGCTTGCGGTTGCTGGTCAGTTAGATCGCTTTGCGTTGATTTGGATCGAAACACGTTGCCTCGCCCTAGGGTCGACGCGCATTTCGATGGTCTTTCCTAAAGTTAAACGCAAAAATGCTTTAGGCGGCCAATTGCCGACCTGTCCAATCGGCGACCGTAGGGGTCAGTCGTTCTGGTTTGCGGGCGCGGACTGCGCTACTCTTGGGCAAATCACAAACCAGAGCAGATTTCAGTCATGATCAATAGACGCAGTTTTTCACTCGGTCTTGGTGCGGCGTTTTTGGCGGCTTGCAGTAATGCGACCACTCCGGCGCGCGCGCCTGCATCCCGAATGCAGCCTGTATCCAATGCGGGCTATGATGCCTGGGTGGCGGGGTTCAAATCCCGCGCTTCTTCACAGGGTATCTCACAATCCACACTGAACCGCGCTTTTCAGGGGGCAGGCTATCTGCCCGGCGTGATCGAACGGGACCGCAATCAGGTCGAGTTCAAGCGCTCGCTTGAGGACTATTTGGCCATAGCTGCCTCGGATGAGCGGATCAGTACCGGCAAACAGATGCTGCAACGCCATAACGGTGTTCTATCGCAGATTGAGGCGCAATACGGCGTCGACAAAGAGGTCGTCGTGGCCGTCTGGGGGCTGGAGAGCCGCTATGGCGCGCGACGCGGTGATGTGCCGGTGATCTCGGCAACCTCGACGCTGGCTTATGACGGGCGGCGCGGAGCGTTTTTCGAGAAGCAACTGATAGCAGCCTTGCAGATCATTCAGGCGGGCGACACATCGGCGGACAACATGACCGGCAGCTGGGCTGGCGCGATGGGGCATACTCAGTTCATTCCGACCTCGTATCTGGCCTATGCGGTCGATTTCACCGGTGATGGGCGACGCGATATCTGGTCCGAGGATCCGTCGGACTCACTGGCTTCAACCGCTGCCTATCTGTCGCGCGCGGGTTGGGTGCGTGGTCAGCCCTGGGGCGGAGAGGTCGGCACCGTTTCCGGCACGCCCGTCGCGGTCTTGCAGCCGCAGGTTCCCGGCCCAAAGATCGCCGTGTTCCGCAATTTCAACGTGATCAAACGCTATAACAACTCGGACAGCTACGCGATCGGCGTGGGCCATCTTTCCGACAGGATTGCCGGCGGCGCGCCGTTCAAGGCATCGTTCGGACCGGATGAAACAGGGCTCACACTGGAAGATCGCAAAGAGTTGCAACGCCGCCTGACTTCGGCCGGGTTCGATACAGAAGGCGCGGACGGCGTGATCGGCAAGAAATCCGAAGCCGCGATCAGCGGCTATCAGCGCGCAAACGGTCTGCCGGTCAACGGCAAGCCTTCGGTTGAGCTGTTGCGCCGGTTGGGCGGCTGACGGTTTACGCCGCCAGCCCTTTTGAGCCGATATCCAGGAACTTCTGACGGCGATCCTTGATCAGGGCCGCCGCATCCTTACCGTCCAGCTCTTTCAGCATGGCCGCAATGGCGGAACGGACCGATTCAATTGCAGCCGGACGATCGCGATGGGCGCCGCCTTTTGGTTCGGTGATGATGCGATCGCAGACACCCAAATTGTAAAGGTCCTGCGCGGTCAAGCGCAGTGCCTCGGCGGCCTCACGCATCTTCTCGGCGTCTTTCCAAAGAATCGAGGCACAGCCTTCGGGTGAGATCACCGAATAGACTGAATGCTCCAGCATCGCGACGCGGTTCGCGGTGGCAAAGGCCACAGCCCCACCAGAGCCACCTTCACCGATGATGACCGAAACCAGAGGCACTCCGATTTTCAGGCACATCTCGGTCGACCGGGCAATCGCTTCGGACTGACCGCGCTCCTCTGCGCCCTTGCCGGGGTAGGCCCCTGCGGTGTCGATCAGGGTCACGACCGGCAGACCAAACCGCCCGGCCATCTCCATCAGGCGGACGGCTTTGCGGTAGCCTTCAGGGCGGGCCATGCCGAAATTCCGCTCGATCCGCGACTTGGTATCCGAACCTTTTTCATGGCCGATCACCATCACCGGCTGGTCGTTGAACCGGGCCAGCCCGCCGATCACAGCCAGATCGTCGGCAAAGTTGCGATCCCCGGCCAGCGGCGTGAACTCGGTAAAAAGCTCTTTGACATAATCCTGACAATGAGGCCGCTCGGGGTGACGTGCGACCTGACATTTCCGCCAGGGGGTCAGATCGGCATACAGCTCATCCAGCAGCTTGGCGGCTTTGGCGTCCAGAGCTGAGGCTTCCTCGGCCACATCCATCTCTTCATTTGCGCGGGCCAGGGCGCGCAGCTCTTCTGCTTTGCCTTCGATCTCGGCCAGCGGTTTTTCGAAATCCAGATACTGGGTCATGACGCCTCTCAACGCGGAAGTTCCCTGCTATATGACGCGTGGTCGCTTGGGATGCAACTCAGCAAGATTTGTGAGAGCCGATTATGCGACCACGATTGGGCAGAGAGAAGGAAGGGATGCCAGATGGCAACCAGTTACGAGGACCGCATCCTGCGGGTGCTGACCTATATCCACGAACACCCCGATGGAGATCTGTCGCTGGATGCGCTGGCTGATGTCGCTGCGATGTCGCGGTTTCATTGGCACCGCGTGTTCCGCGCATTGACAGGCGAAACCTGCGCCCAAGCGGTACGTCGGATACGGCTGCACCGTGCGGCGGTCCAACTGGTCCGGTCAGACAACTCGATGTCGCAGGTTGCGCATTCCGTTGGCTACCCCAACCCGAACTCTTTCATCCGGGCCTTTACCGAGGCCTATGGCAGCAGCCCCGCCGCTTTCCGCAAAGCCGGTCAGTTTCTGCCAGCCCATCCAAACTTCAAAACCGGAGGATATCCGATGCATCCTGTGACCACCCGAACCGAACCCGCCCGCCGCGTGATCGCCTTGCCGCACAAAGGCGCATATTCCGAAATTGGCAAAAGCTTTGAAGCGTTCGGCGCGTTGTGCGAATCTCGTCAACTTTGGCCGCAAGTTGGCCCTGTAGTTGGTATCTACTTTGACAGCCCCGATGAGGTGCCAGAGGATCAGTTGCGCAGCTATGCCGGGGCCGAATTCCGTGGGAAAGGTACTCCCGATGGGATGGAGGACGTGCAGATCGCCGGGGGAAAGACAGCGGTGCTAACCTACAAAGGGCCCTATTCTGGCTTGGAGGCCGCCTACCACAGTCTTTTTGGAAACTGGTTGCCTGAATCAGGGGAAGAGCCAGCAGATCAACCCTGCTACGAGATCTACCTCAACGATCCGCGCGACACCGTGCCCGAGGATCTGTTGACCGAGATCTGCCTGCCGCTGAAGTGATCAGCTCGGCCACAATACCGGATAGAGCGAGGCCACTAGCAGGGCTGCCATTGTCCAGTTGAATACCACCAACCGGCGCGGATTCGTCAGGAGCCGCGCCATTTGCTGCCCCAGGACCGTCCAGGTGCTGACTGAGGGCAAGTTGACCGCTCCGAACACAAGCGCAACGATGATGATGACATTGAGAGTCTGACCCGGCGCATAAGCCGTTGTCGCGGTCAGCGCCATAGCCCAGGCCTTTGGGTTGACCCATTGAAAGGCGGCGGCCTGTAGAAAGCTCATCGGCGTACCCACGTCAGCGCCTTTCTCGGCCGGTGCGGCATGCGCGATCTTCCACGCCAGATACAACAGATATGCGACCGAGGCTGCCTTCAGCACCGTGTAGCTGACCGGGTATTGGTTGAACACCTGCACCAGACCCGCGCCAACCAGCAGCACCATGAAGGTGAAGCCAAGCCCGATACCCAACATATGCGGAATCGTACGCCGAAAGCCGAAATTGGCGCCAGATGCCATCAGCATCAGGTTGTTCGGTCCCGGCGTAATGGACGAGACGAAGGCAAAGGCGATCAGGGCCAAAAGGATATCGTAGGTCATGCGGGGGATATTTACCCCATATGGCGCAAATGAAATTGCGTTATTGTGCGTGAGTGATCTAGTTTAACAATTAATGACGAAAATGGATCGAATAAACCGCGAAATATTGCGTGAACTCTCAACGGATGGGCGCATCAGCAATCTTGAGCTGGCGGATCGTGTCGGGCTATCCCCGTCGGCCTGTTTGCGTCGCGTGCAAGAGTTGGAGAAGGCCGGAGTCATCACCGGTTACCGCGCTATTCTGGACCCGACCGCGCTTGGCAAGGGGTTTGTCGCCTATATCGGCGTTGGTCTGGGAGAGCATACAAAAGCCGCTCAGGAAGGGTTTGAACGGGCCTTGCAGCGCGCGCCCGAAGTGGTTGAATGCCACAATATCACCGGCACGATCGAATACCTTTTGCGCGTGGAATGCGCGGACCTTCCGTCGTACAAGGTTTTTCACACCGATGTGCTGGGAACATTGCCCCATGTCACGTCGATCACGTCGTACGTGGTCATGGGCTCGCCCAAGGATTTGCGGAGTTGATCGAAGGTTTACGTCTTATTGGACGGGAATTTGACTCTAATTCCGCAAAATGCTTCGGTGCGGCCTGACAGATATCATTTGGGGGAGGCGACATGTTTTCGCGACTAGCAATAATCTCAACCCTTGCGGCCATCGCAGGTACGGCAAGTCTTGCAGCGGAAACTGCAGAGCTTGCTCCGGTCCAGACCGATGTGAAGCCGGGCTTGAACGTGGTCTATGCTGAAGCGCCAAAAAAGATCAAAAGCCTTGAGCAGGCACGGGAATTGATCGACACGATCGGTGTTGCCGCGGACCCTGTGCCCGCATTTGATTTTCGAGATACCGAAGACGGTGACCCGGTCATGACAGCATCGCAGCCCTATAACGTGGCGGCGGAAATCACCGGGCTGATCAGGATTGATGAACCCGGTACCTACCAGTTTGAGGTTTATTCAAACGATGGAGCGGAAACAAAGCTGGGTGGGCAAACAATCGGATACTTCGACGGGGTGCAGGGCTGCGAAGGCAACGGTGTAAACGAAGTCGAAATTCCCGAAGCGGGTTGGTACGAGCTTACCACTTTGTATTTCCAGAAGGGCGGAAGTTCTTGCCTGATGATGAAATGGGGCAAGGACGGTCAGGACCTCGAATGGGTCCCGAACGATATCTTCGGACATAACTGAACCAGAACAAGGCGCCGTTTTGGTGCCTTGATCCGACTTGGCTTAGCCGTTCGCGGCGATCAACTCGGCTTGGGCGACGATGACCTCGGCCTGTTTGATCGACGCGATGTCGACCAGGCGGCCTTTGTAGACTGTCGCGCCTTCGCCATTGGCTTTGGCTTGTTCCATCGCGGCCAGGATTTCGCGGGCCTCGGATACAGCCTCGTCCGACGGGGTGAAGACCTGATTTGCCAGTGCGATCTGCTTGGGGTGGATAGCCCATTTGCCGACCATACCCAAAGTGGCTGAGCGTTTGGCTTGCGCAATATAGCCCTCATCGTCGCTGAAATCACCAAAGGGTCCATCGACCGGCAGAACGCCATGGGTGCGGCACGCGGCGACGATGGCCGCTTGCGCCCAATGCCACGGGTCTGACCAGTGCTTTTCACCTTCGCGCAGCATGTAGTAGTTTTCTTGCGTGCCGCCGATCCCGGTGGTCTGCATGCCCATGGAGGCGGCGAAGTCTGCAGCACCCAGGCTCATCGCCTGCATCCGGGGCGAAGATGCGGCGATCTCCTCGACATGGGCAATGCCAGCCGCGGACTCGATGATAACTTCAAACGAGATCGGCTTGCTCCGACCCTTGGCGCGCTCAATTGCGGTGACCAGAGCGTCTACGGCGTAGACATCTGCTGCGCAGCCGACCTTGGGGATCATGATCTGGTCGAGGCGCTCTCCGGCCTGTTCCAGAACGTCCGCCACATCGCGGTACCAATAGGGCGTATCCAGCCCGTTGATACGCACGGACATGTATTTGTTGCCCCAATCGACGGTTTTCAGCGCCTCGATGACATTAGCGCGGGCGACGTCCTTGTCAGAGGGTGCAACCGAATCCTCAAGGTCCAGGTTGATCACATCCGCAGCAGAGGCCGACATCTTCCGGAACAGCTTTGTGTTCGAGCCTGGGCCGAACAACTGGCAACGGTTTGGTCGCGCCGGAGCGGCGGGTTGGATGCGGAAACTCATCGGGACCTCGCAAGAGTAATGAAGTTACGTTTTGGTTCTCGTTCGGGATATTAAATTGCGCAATGCGGCGCAAGGGTCATTGTGCGGATGCGGCAATGCGTGCGCAGCATTTCTTGCGCATGGCGCAGTTTGCGGGTGCTGAAAGATTGTTCAGTTTAAAAACTTCGAAGAATTTTGCGATCAGACATCAAAATGCGCGAAAAATTATTGGTGAGGGGATGTATGTAGTGAAAATTCGCGAAACGCTCGTTCACGTGGTTCTTTAGTTTGGCGCGGAATCAAAGGAGTGCGACGCAATGATCGAGACACCGTATCTGTTGTTTTTGGGCGATGCGCCCGACCAGTTGGCCGCTAAAGTTGCCATCGGCATCCGTGACTGGCGTCCGGAAAACGCTGTGGGCCAGTACCGCATGCTGTGGGCCAGTACCGCATGGAGGGCTGCAATGCCGATCTGGGTATGACCGACATGACTTTGGCCGAGGCCAAAGAGGCCGGCGCGAAGACGCTGGTTATCGGTGTCGCCAACCGCGGGGGCGTGATCAGCGAGGCCTGGAAAACCGTTCTGATCGAGGCGTTGGAAATGGGCTATGACATCGCGTCGGGCCTGCACAACCTTTTGCGGGACGAAGGCGATCTGGTCGCGGCCGCCCAGACCCACGGCTGCACCCTGCACGATGTGCGGGTGCCGACCGTTGGATACCCCATCGCAAACGGCAAGAAACGCAGCGGCAAGCGTTGCCTGGCTGTTGGCACCGATTGCTCGGCGGGCAAAATGTATACGGCGATGTCGATGGATGCCGAGATGCGCAAGCGCGGCATGAAATCCACTTTCCGTGCCACTGGCCAGACCGGTATTTTGATCACCGGTCAAGGTGTTCCACTCGACGCGGTTGTCGCGGATTTCATGGCGGGTGCGGTCGAATACCTGACGCCCGACAATGATGAAGATCATTGGGATCACATTGAGGGGCAGGGCTCTTTATATCACGTGTCCTATTCGGGCGTCACGATGGCGCTGGTCCATGGCGGTCAGCCCGATGCGTTGATCTTGTGCCATGAGCCGACCCGGACCCATATGCGCGGCCTGCCCGAGTATTCGCTGCCGACGCTGCAGCAGCTGCGCGACACCGCTCTGCCTCTGGCGCGGGTTGGCAATCCGGCCTGTCAGGTTGTTGGCGTTTCGGTCAACACCCAGCACCTCAGCGAGGATGAGGCCACGGCTTACCTGGCTAAGGTCGAGGAAGAGATGGGCCTGCCTACCACTGACCCTTACCGCTTTGGTGCTGGAAAACTGGTGGATGCTCTGTCCGCTCTGTGATCAAAGAAACCCGCCGGAGGATCGTCTTCGGCGGGCATATTTTTGAAAAGATGAAGGAACAGGCGCGTGCAGGTTGAGGTCGCTCGTGATGTGTTTCGGCTGGCGCAGGTGTTTACCATCTCGCGCGGGTCGCGGACCGAAGCAAAGGTTCTGACGGTTCGAATTTCGGACGGAACCCATCAGGGCTGGGGCGAATGCGTGCCTTATGCCCGCTATGACGAAACGCTCGAGTCGGTCGAAGCTGAAATCGCGGCGCTGCCTGCCGAGTTCACGCGGCAATCGCTGATGGACCTGCTGCCCGCCGGGGCCGCGCGGAACGCTGTGGACTGCGCTCTTTGGGATCTGGAGTGCAAGCGTGCGGGCAAGCGCGCTTGGGACTTGGCCGGTCTGCCAGCTCCGGGTCCTGAAATCACGGCCTATACCCTGTCTCTGGCGACGCCCGAGGCGATGCAGAAGCAGGCGGCAGAAAACGCGCATCGCCCGCTTTTGAAGATCAAGCTGGGCACCCCGGACGACATGCCCCGGTTGGAGGCCGTGCGCGCAGGTGCGCCAAAATCCAAGATCATCGTTGATGCCAACGAAGGTTGGTCGGCTGAGGTCTATGCGGATCTTGCACCTCATCTGGTGCGGCTGGGTGTAGAACTGGTCGAGCAACCCTTGCCCTCAGGTGAGGATGACGCGCTGATTGGCATGGAGCGTCCGGTGCCTGTCTGTGCAGATGAATCCTGCCATGACCGGACCAGCCTGCCCAAACTGAAGGGCAAATATGATGTCGTGAACATCAAGCTCGATAAGACCGGTGGTCTGACTGAGGCTTTGCTGCTGCGTGAAGCGGCGTTGGCTGAGGGCTACAAAGTCATGGTCGGTTGCATGGTCGGCAGCTCTCTGGCCATGGCCCCTGCGACATTGCTGGCGCAGGGTGCGATGGTGACAGACCTTGACGGCCCGCTTCTGTTGGCCGAAGACCGCACCAACCCGCTGATTTTTGACGACGCCGGAGTGCATCCGCCTAGCGTGGACCTCTGGGGCTGAGGAGAGTGACATGACCCGCACCGTTTATGTGAATGGCGAATACCTGCCCGAAACCGAGGCCAAGGTATCCATTTTTGACCGCGGTTTCCTGATGGCAGATGCCGTTTATGAGGTGACCAGCGTTCTGGATGGCAAGCTGATCGACTTTGAAGGCCACGCGGTGCGCCTGAAACGTTCTTTGGACGAGCTGCAGATGGCCGAGCCTTGCGCCAAAGACGAGCTACTGGAGATCCACCGCAAGCTGGTCGAGTTGAACGAGATTGACGAAGGTTTGGTTTACCTGCAGGTCTCACGCGGCAGCGATGGGGACCGAGATTTTGTGTTCCCCTCCGCCGACACCAAACCGACGCTGGTTCTGTTCACGCAAAACAAGCCGGGTCTGGCGGATAGCCCTACGGCGCAAAAGGGCGCCAAGATCATCTCGATCGAGGATATCCGCTGGGGACGTCGTGACATCAAGACCGTGCAGCTGCTCTACCCGTCGATGGGCAAGATGATGGCCAAGGCTGCCGGGTGTGATGATGCGTGGATGATCGAAGACGGTCATGTCACCGAAGGCACCAGCAACAACGCCTATTTCGTGAAGAACGGCAAGATCGTCACCCGCCCGCTGTCGAACGAGATCCTGCACGGTATCACCCGCAAGGCCGTTCTGCGCATGGCTGCTGAGGCGCAGATGGAGGTCGAGGAACGTCTGTTCACCATCGACGAGGCGAAAGAGGCGGACGAGGCTTTCACCACATCGGCCAGCGCTTTTGTCATGCCGGTGGTTGAGATTGATGGAGTGGCGCTGGGCGATGGCACCCCTGGCCCAATCGCCAAACGCCTGCGCGAGATCTATCTGGATGAAAGCCGCAAAGCGGCCATTTGAGCGCCAGATCAGCCTAGTTTGAAATGCTATGGAAGTAGCCATTTTGGTTGGCCGCAAAATAGGCCAACCAAACCGACCAGAACCTTAGCGTCGCTTTAGTTGTTGTTCAGGTTTCCGACCCGATCCACGATTTTTGCACAGTCTTTTCGGCTCTGACGCGCGCATGACGCGTTCAGACGTGCGATGACATTCGCAATTGCAGACGGGTAGAGGATCGACGTCTCGGCAACGATCGCCTCGAACAGGGCCTGATACTGTCGGTGATTGTTCACGCTGTAGTAGAAGGCGCGCGGAAGATAGGCCCTTAGTTCATCCTGAAGTTCCTTGTCGCCTTCGAATTGATCGGGCAGTTCACGGCCAGCCAGAGGAAAGTCCTGAGGCTCTTCCCCCGGCGTCACATCGAAATGCAGATAGGCGTTTTCGACATAGCGCGGCAGTAGCTTGCCGAAGCTTGGGTTTTCACGGCGGCACGTGACCGTCTGGGCCAGACCACCGAATTTGTAGAACTCTTCATTAACCCATTCGGAATCCCGATACGCGATGACCGTGAAGTCCAACGACACAGGGCCGCTTGCGGATTCCGTGCCGGTCCCGATTTCAGCGGCCAAAGTGCCGACATATTCTGTACCTGCAGCATTCAGCGCGACGTCGCCCAAGCCAAAGACTTCGATCGCCTTTAGTGACCAGTTTGGACTGTTGGCCGCCCACTCGGATGGCTTGGCTTCATACTCTGCCTTAGGGGCCTTTATGTCGGGCAGGACACTGCGCACAAGGCCGCAGCCCGTCGACACTTCGGAGGCGTAGCCGTCGTGAATGATTAGGCGGGGATGAACGCGATCCTTGACCTGAGTAGTGTAGCCGCGTGCCTCCAACTGATCGAACCCCTCCCTCGTATGCACGATACGCAATTCCGACTGTGGATTGAACAGGACGAGCTTGTCATCGTCGGCTTCTTCAATCTGGAACGAGAACCCGATTCCAACTTCAGCCTCTGAGGTGCAAGCCAGATCCCGGCATCCGGTGTAGGAATGGTGGGTCACAACATCTGTAGTGTCACGGTCGCTAAATGCACCGTTCGAAAGCTCACCCTCCAGCACCACGACACGGATCCCGTTATGCGTTGTACCTGAAAGATACCCGGACCGTCCCGGCGTGGGTTCAAGATTGTAGACGATCGTCATGCCGGGCAAGAAGGTGGCGACCCTGTTGGCCTCTTTCTCCGCGCCAGAGTAGCTCTTTTTGCCTCTGGGTTCATTGTTGCCGATATTGGACAACGCAAATGTCCCGCCCACGACCCAGCGTCCTCCCTCAGGGATGCCGTTTGAGGTTGTTTGGGCAAAAACCGTTGAGACCGAGCAGGTTAGAGCGAGGACGTAGACTGTATTTTTAATCATCGAAAATCTCATTTCTATCGGAAATTCTGCGCCATTTCGTCCAATGAGGCGCCAAAAGTGGACGCGAATACATCCAGAGCGGCCTGATCAATGTCCTCGGGTTGCGCGTGCATCGTCTTGGTCAGGGTTTCTAGGCTCAGAAGGTTATCGTAATCTTGGTCTGGATAATGAATCCTAAGCTCGAGATAGATCGAATTGAGTTCGGTCAGGAGGGCCGAAAACTCGCTCTGACAGGTATCAACGTCGACACTGCGCAGGCTTCGTGCGCAGTCGGTAGACATGTAAGCCTTTGTGAACCGCTTGGTCAGCATGGTCAGCTGATCATTTCGAAACGTATTCAGCGCATCGCGTTTCGATGCCACTTCGATCCGGTTGTCCACCATGGCGATCAGAAATTGAGCGAAGAACACGATCACAAGGCCTGAAAGCAAGGCTTTGAAGGTGATCTCGACCAGGCTTTGAACAAGCGACTCTTTCTTTCCGGTCCAGAACGACATGTCCGACCCCTTTGCCAAGACAGGTTTTCGTCACGCAGTCAGTTATGCTGGGCGTGACGATTGGGACTCAGGTTCAGCAGAGCTGATATCTTGGGTTGCAGGCTGACGCCGGGGCCGTTGATACAGCCGTTAATGCAATTGCAGTTATTAAAACTACTGCAAAACACGTGCAAAAATTCCACGTCATTTCACGCTCCATAACACATTAAACAATATGACAAAGTTATCGGAAACCGCTCGATTCGTCAATTTTGGCAGGTTTTGAGCGGTGTGTGCCACGCTGATCGCCTCGCCGCCAAACCTGGATATGCCCGCCTTGCATAGCGGCTAGACCGTAACTGGCGTTGTCGGCCACGCGGCCCTTTCCTATCTGCTCGCTGTATCCAAAAGGAACACAAAATTTGCCGGGGAATACGCCTCGGTCTGAAAGGAAAGAAAATGGCACATACCGCAACACTCACCCCCTCGACCTTCAATTTCGGCGCACGCGTTTCCGCACTTATTGAACGCATCAAAGTCGCGCGGGCTCGGGCTGCCGAATACCAGCGGACCTACTCCGAACTGCAGCGGCTCAGCAATCGCGAGCTGGATGATATCGGTGTCCGTCGCTGCGATATCGCTGATATTGCGCACAAGCACGCTTACTGCGCCTGAACACCCCCACCACTCACACGCGAAGAGGCGTCCTTTTGGGCGTCTCTTTTGCGTTTGACAGGCTACACATCCACGCGCCACTTGCAACGCGGGCCACAAAGCTGTAGAGCGCCCCGGTGGCATTGCGTCCACGAGAATCAAAACCAAGAAATGCCGTGTTTGGCCCATCACGCTTCGGGGGTCACATCCGGCTTAGGAGAAGCGATATGAAACTGAACGAATTGCGCGATAACCCAGGCGCCTCACCGAAACGGACCCGCGTTGGCCGTGGTCCCGGTTCCGGCAAAGGTAAAATGGGTGGCCGTGGTATCAAAGGTCAGAAATCCCGTTCGGGTGTGGCCATCAACGGCTACGAAGGCGGCCAGATGCCGCTGTACCAGCGTCTTCCCAAGCGTGGCTTCAACAAGCCGAACCGCAAGGAATTCGCCGTTATCAACCTGGGCCTGATCCAGAAATTCGTCGACGCCGGTAAGCTGGACGCCAAAGCTGCGATCACCGAGGACGCTCTGGTTGCTTCCGGTCTGGTTCGTCGCAAGCTGGACGGTATCCGCGTTCTGGCCAAAGGCGAGGTTAGCGCCAAACTGAACCTGGAAGTGACAGGTGCTTCGAAAGCTGCCGTTGAGGCAGTTGAAAAAGCAGGCGGCTCACTGACGGTCACAAAAGCTGCTGCGGCAGAGTAAGCGCTTGTGAGCGGGCGAAGACCCGCTTACATAGAGCACTAAGTTTTCCCAGACGCCGCCCGAGCCGGAAAACGGTTCCGGGCGGTGTTTTCATAAGAGAGACCGATTTATGGTATCAGCAGCAGAACAAATGGCAGCCAACACAAGCTGGTCTGCCCTTGGCAAAGCCACCGATCTGCGCAACCGCATCCTGTTTACACTGGGTTTGTTGATCGTTTATCGCCTGGGCACCTTCATTCCGGTGCCGGGAATCGACGGACAAGCGCTGCGTGAATTCATGGAGCAAGCGGGGCAAGGCATCGGCGGCATGGTTTCGATGTTCACCGGCGGGGCGCTGGGTCGAATGGGTATCTTTGCCCTCGGCATCATGCCCTATATCTCGGCCTCGATCATCGTGCAGCTGCTGACTTCCATGGTTCCCGCGCTCGAGCAACTCAAGAAGGAGGGCGAGCAGGGCCGCAAGAAGATCAACCAATACACTCGTTTCGGTACTGTGGCGCTGGCCACCGTGCAGGCCTATGGTCTGGCCGTTTCGTTGGAATCGGGTGATTTGGCGACCGATCCGGGCCTGTTCTTCCGCATGTCGACCATGATCACTCTGGTCGGCGGCACCATGTTCCTGATGTGGCTGGGTGAGCAGATCACTGCGCGCGGCATCGGAAACGGGATCTCTCTGATCATCTTCGTCGGCATCATCGCCGAAGTTCCGGCCGCTCTGGCTCAGTTCTTTGCCTCGGGTCGTTCGGGCGCAATCAGCCCGGCCGTGATCGTTGGTGTAATCCTCATGGTCATCGTCGTGATCACCTTTGTGGTGTTCATGGAACGGGCCCTGCGAAAGATCCACATTCAATACCCGCGCCGTCAGGCCGGTATGAAGGTTTACGAAGGCGGCTCGAGCCACCTGCCGGTCAAGGTCAACCCGTCGGGCGTTATCCCTGCGATCTTTGCAAGCTCGCTGCTGTTGCTGCCGGTGACGATTTCGACCTTCTCGTCGGGTGCGGCCAACGGTCCGGTCATGTCGTGGCTGCTGGCGAACTTTGGCCCGGGACAGCCGCTCTATCTGCTGTTCTTCGCGTCGATGATCGTGTTCTTCGCGTATTTCTATACGTTCAACGTATCTTTCAAACCGGATGACGTGGCCGACAACCTGAAAAAGCAGAACGGTTTTGTGCCCGGCATCCGCCCTGGCAAGAAAACCGCCGAGTATCTCGAATACGTGGTCAACCGCGTTCTGGTTCTGGGTTCGGCTTATCTCGCGCTGGTCTGTCTGCTGCCCGAAATCGTTCGGAACCAGTTTGCCATCCCGTTCTACTTCGGTGGCACCTCAGTTCTGATTATCGTCTCTGTAACCATGGACACGATCCAACAGGTTCAGAGCCACCTGCTGGCGCATCAATATGAAGGGCTGATCGAAAAGTCCCAACTGCGCGGCAAAGGCAAGAAACGCGGCAGAAAGGGAGCTGCTCGTCGATGAATATCATTCTGCTTGGCCCCCCGGGTGCCGGTAAAGGTACCCAGGCGCGTCATCTGGTCGAAACACGCGGTATGGTGCAGCTTAGCACTGGTGATATGCTGCGCGAGGCCAAGGATAGCGGCACCGAGATGGGCAACCGTGTGGCCGAGGTTATGGCCAAAGGGCAGCTTGTGACCGATGAGATCGTGATCGGTCTGATCCGTGAAAAGCTGGACGCAGGTGCAGAGGGCGGTTTCATCTTTGACGGCTTCCCGCGCACATTGGCACAGGCCGACGCGCTGGGTGAGTTGCTGGACAGCACCGGCAACAGCCTGGACGCCGTGATCGAGATGGAAGTCGACGATGCCGCTCTGGTCGAACGGATCACCGCGCGGTCGACATGTGGCGGCTGTGGCGAGGTCTACAACGACATCACCAAGCCGATTCCCGCAGACGGCAAATGCTCCAATTGCGGCAAAGAGAATGACTTCAAGCGCCGCGCGGATGACAATGAGGAAAGCCTCAAGACCCGCTTGATGGAGTACTACAAGAAAACCTCGCCGCTGATCGGCTACTATTATGCCAAGGGTCAACTGACCAAGATCAACGGACTGGGCGAAATCGAAGAGGTTCAGGGCGCAATCGAAGCTGCCCTAAGGTAACACATCTTGACAATTGAATGTGTGCGTTTGACGAGGTATCACTTCGGCCAACGCGCGCATTTTTTGTTGGGAGATAGCTATGAGTCTATCGCTTAAATCGCTCGCGATGACGTCCGCTCTGACTATGGCAGCAATCGGTGCTTGTGCAGAACCGACGCCGGTGACCATCGACAACTTTGTCCGTGCGGCGACAGATATCGAATTTCGGAAGTATCTGGCGCAGTCGGGCGGCGTCAACACGCTGTTTCATGTGCGCGAGCCTACACCGTTGGATATGCAACCGACGATCCGCATGAACCGGGATACGCTCTATAGCATGGCGGTGGTTGATATTTCGGACGGCGCTGTGCTGACCGTGCCGGACACCGGGGATCGCTATGTCTCCGTACAGGTGGTCAATCAGGATCACTACGTCAATGATGTGTTCCTAGGCGGTGGTACCTATGAGCTGACGATCGATCAGTTCGATACGCCTTATGTTGCGCTGTTGTTTCGGTACCTCGTCGACTCGGAAGACCCCGCAGACATAGCCGAAGTAACCGCGTTGCAGGATGGCGTTACGCTGCAGGCTAATTCGGCGCGTCCTTTCGACGAAGTTCACTATGACAAGGATGCGTTTGATGAGGTGTTGAGCGCCGTGTTGGAGCTGGCGCGTTTCTCACCCGACAGCACCGGCACATTCGGCTCGAAAGAGGCGGTTAACCCTGTGCGCCACCTGCTGGGAACAGCGTTCGGCTGGGGCGGTCTGCCAGAGGCGCAGGCCTTCTATCTGAACGTCGAGCCGGGGCTGGAACTGGGGGCGTACAAGCTCAAGGTTCCTGCCGAGGTTCCGGTTGGCGCGTTCTGGTCGGTCAGCCTGTATAACGCGGCGGGGTTCTTTGAAGAGAACGATCTGGGTGTCTACGTGATCAACTCGGTGACGGGCGATAGCAACCCGGATGGGTCGATGACGGTTCATTTCGGTGGTTGCGACGACGGCCGTATGAATTGCCTGCCGATCATGGAGGGCTGGAACTATACCGTGCGTCTGTACCAATCCGCGCCCGAAGTGATCGACGGGACCTGGACCTTCCCCGAAATCGAGCTTGCGGAGTGAATTCGGGATCAATATGCGATCTGCGCTTGACGCGCGGGTCGCGCGACACTAATTGACGCTATCTCGGAAGAGAATCGAATTGTGCGCGGGTATTCCGTTCACATGATCATATCATAAAATGCTGAGCCCTCTGGCGACACTGCCACGGTTAGGCGTTGTGAAAAAAGGTTCTGGAGTTACGGAACCGCAACGAAAAGGAAAGTGACACGTGGCACGTATTGCCGGCGTAAACATCCCGACTGCAAAGCGGGTACCAATCGCCCTCACATACATCACCGGAATCGGCAACACCTCGGCCAAAGCGATCTGCGAAGCCGTGGGCATTGAAGCGACCCGTCGCGTCAACGAACTGTCCGACGCCGAAGTTCTGAAGATCCGTGAATTCATCGACGAAAACTTTACCGTCGAAGGTGACCTGCGTCGTGAAGTTCAAATGAACGTCAAGCGCCTGATGGATCTGGGCTGCTACCGCGGTCTGCGTCACCGCCGCAACCTGCCTGTTCGCGGTCAGCGCACCCACACCAATGCTCGTACCCGCAAAGGCCCCGCAAAGGCCATCGCTGGTAAGAAGAAATAAGGGAGGGTCTGACTGATGGCACGTGATAAGACTCGCGTTAAGCGCAAAGAGCGTAAGAACATCGCATCGGGCGTCGCCCATGTGAACTCGACCTTCAACAACACCAAGATCCTGATCTCGGACGTGCAGGGCAACGCCATCTCGTGGTCGTCTGCCGGTACCATGGGCTTCAAAGGGTCGCGGAAATCGACTCCCTACGCCGCTCAGATGGCTGCAGAAGATGCAGGCAAGAAGGCGCAGGAACATGGCGTCAAGACGCTGGAAGTCGAAGTTCAGGGCCCCGGTTCGGGTCGTGAATCGGCTCTGCGTGCACTGGCTGCCGTGGGCTTCAACATCACGTCGATCCGCGACGTGACTCCGATCGCTCACAACGGCTGCCGCCCGCCGAAGCGCCGCCGCGTCTAAGCGATTTTGAATTCAGCTGGGGCTGCGTTTTTGCGCGGCCCCAGCATGTCATTTTGAACCTCGGGCGTCTGCACCTTGTTGGTCATGGGGCGCGGACAGGAATGGAGGGATTACATGATCCACAAGAATTGGGCAGAATTGATCAAGCCGACCCAGCTGGACGGCAAGCCGGGCAACGACCCTGCGCGTCAGGCAACCTTGGTTGCTGAACCGCTGGAGCGTGGCTTTGGTCTGACACTGGGCAACGCGCTGCGCCGCGTTCTGATGAGCTCGTTGCAAGGCGCGGCCATCACCAGCGTTCAAATCGACAACGTCCTGCACGAGTTCTCGAGCGTGGCGGGCGTACGTGAAGACGTCACCGACATCATCCTGAACCTCAAAGGCGTGTCGCTGCGCATGGAAGTCGAAGGCCCCAAGCGTCTGTCGATCAATGCCAAAGGTCCCGCGGTTGTCACCGCTGGTGACATCAGCGAAAGCGCCGGCATCGAGGTTCTGAACCGCGATCACGTCATCTGCCACCTGGATGATGGCGCCGACCTGTTCATGGAACTGACCGTCAACACTGGCAAGGGATACGTCTCGGCTGAGAAGAACAAGCCGGAAGATGCACCCATCGGCCTGATCCCGATCGACGCAATCTACTCGCCGGTCAAAAAGGTTGCCTACGACGTTCAGCCGACCCGTGAAGGTCAGGTTCTGGACTATGACAAGCTGACCCTGAAGATCGAAACCGACGGTTCGATCACGCCGGAAGACGCGCTGGCCTATGCTGCGCGCATCCTGCAGGATCAGCTGTCGATCTTCGTCAACTTCGACGAGCCGGAATCGGCTGGCCGCCAGGACGAAGACGATGGTCTGGAGTTCAACCCGCTGCTGCTGAAGAAAGTCGACGAGCTGGAGCTGTCGGTCCGTTCGGCAAACTGCCTGAAGAACGACAACATCGTTTACATCGGCGACCTGATCCAGAAGACCGAAGCCGAGATGCTGCGCACCCCGAACTTCGGCCGCAAGTCGCTGAACGAGATCAAAGAAGTGCTGTCCGGCATGGGTCTGCACCTCGGCATGGATGTCGAGGATTGGCCGCCCGACAACATCGAAGATCTGGCGAAGAAATTCGAAGACGCGTTCTAAGCGCGTCTTCACAAATGCCCGGGCTTCCGGGGACTGTATGGGCACTTCCGCCCCAAGGAGAGCCGGTGACACGCATCGCCGGCCAGACAAAGCAAAACGCAAGATAGGAACTGAAAAATGCGTCACGCACGTGGTTACCGCCGCCTGAACCGTACTCATGAGCACCGCAAGGCTCTGTTTGCCAACATGGCTGGCTCGCTCATTGAGCATGAGCAAATCAAAACAACTCTGCCCAAGGCAAAAGAACTGCGCCCGATCATCGAAAAGCTGGTCACTCTGGGCAAGCGCGGCGACCTGCACGCCCGTCGTCAGGCCGCAGCACAGCTGAAAGAAGACAAAGACGTCGCAAAGCTGTTCGAAGTTCTGGGCCCCCGCTATGCCGAGCGTCAGGGCGGTTATGTCCGCATCCTGAAAGCAGGCTTCCGCTATGGCGACATGGCTCCGATGGCGATTATCGAATTCGTTGATCGTGACGTCGACGCCAAAGGCGCAGCTGACAAAGCTCGCGTTGCAGCCGAAGAGGCCGCAGAAGAATAAGAAAGCCTATAGCTTTCAAAAAAGAACCCCGTGTCCTCGACGCGGGGTTTTTCTTTGCGCAGTTGCAAATTGCTTGCATCGGCGCGACCAAAAATAGGCTTTCTCACACGGCGACCAGCTTACCGTCTTGCAATTCCAGCCTGTCCGGAGCCAGCGCATCGCGAAATGCAGGAGAATGGCTGACCAGAAGGATAGCCTGAGGCAGAGATTGCAGGATTTCGAGCAACCGCGCCTCGTTCTTGGTGTCCAGCGCATTGGTCGGCTCATCCAGCAGCAGGGCCTGGGGCTCCATCGCCAGAACCGTTGCCAGCGTGATCAGACGCTTTTCGCCACCTGACAGTTTATGCGTGGTCCGTTCCTTCAGATGCATGAGGTCGAGATCACCGAGAACGCGTTCTACAATCTCCAAGGCCTCGTCGCGCGTCTTGCGGAGGTTCAACGGACCAAAGGCAATGTCCTCAGCCACAGTGGGGCAAAACAGTTGGTCGTCAGGGTCTTGAAAGACAAGCCCGATATGGCGGCGCACTTCATGGAAATCTGCCTCGGCCTGTCGTGGTTTGCCAAAAACGGACACTGTACCCGAGGAAGGTCGCTGCAGACCAAGTGTGATACGTAGAAGCGTGGACTTTCCAGACCCGTTCGGGCCGGTCAGAGACAGGCGTTGTCCGGCCTCCAGCTGCAGGTTTGCACCGTTCAGAACCGGTTCTTGCCCGTGATAGGCAAAGCAGATGTTGTCCAGCGCGATTAGGGTCATGCGAATTCCACTAGGATCAGGGCTAGACAGAGGGCTCCAAGCCCGGCAGCAAAGACAATATCACGTCGGTTGATGCTATAGTCTTGCAGCAACAGCATCTTGCCTGAAAACCCCCGGCATTTCATCGCGCCGAGGATGCGCTCGGACCGTTCGATTGCCCGGACTAGCATCATGCCGACCAGATAGCCAAAGCTGCGATAGGTGTGCCAGTTGGTGCCGGGACGGAAGCCTCGGACTTTCATAGCGGCGCGGAGGCGTTGGTATTCCTCATGCAAGACGTCGATGTATCTGATGGTGAACATCAGAAGGTGCACCAGTGTTTCCGGGCAGCGTAGCCGGTGCAGGGCGTGGCCCAGTGTGACAGGCTCCATTGTGCCGACCAGAACCATCACGGTCAGGATCACGGCGTTGGCGGTCAGCGCGATTTCCACGGCTTTCCAGAGCCCTTGCCAGCTGGCCGGAAATCCCCAGATGGTAAACATAGGGTCGCCAGGCATGGTGAACGGCAAGAGGACCAGCATGAAGATGATGAAACTGTCCATCATCGCCATCCGCTTGAGTGTCTTGCGCCAAGGCAGCCGGGATATCACCAGCAGAGACAGCGCGATCATCAGCGCCGCCGCAAGGGCGGGCAGGGAGGATAGGGAGACCACAACGACCGCAAACAAAACGGACATGACGACGCGGACGCGCGGATCAAGCGCGGTGATCAACCCCCGTTGACCGATCGTGCCAGCCTCGGCCAGTGTCCGCTCCTGTGGTTCCAGTACGTGTGCCATCAGCCTGCCAGTTTCCTCCGCGCCGCGAGGTAGAAGCCCAGCCCGAACAGGCCAAAGATGTAACCGATGCCGCCTAGAATGGTCTGTAGGTCGTTATGTTCACGATAGGCGGCGATTTCCCGGCGTAGAGGGCGTATTTCGTCGCGGACCGCTGCTGCGATGGCCTGACGCTCTTCTTCGCTGAGAGAGGCCATTGTGACGCCCTCCGAGGCGGGCGTAGGCGTGGGTGACGCTGCAGGCTTGTTCTGGATGGCGACGCCCATGATCTTGGCAACGTCATCGGCGGGCATGGTGACCTCGGCCACGTGACCGGCGCCGAGGTCGGCAAAGAAGGTATGGGCGACGGCTGTGGTGGGCGTGTAGATGAAGAACCCGTCTGCGTTGGTCGTGGCCCGGCCCAGCTCGACCCCGTTTGGATCGGTCACGACGACCTCGGTATCGGTCGCCATGGTGCCGTTGGAGAAGCCGATTTCCCCTTCGATCGCATCGCCGGACGCAAAGACTCCGGCAATCACCTTATGGGCCAGCGCGGGCAGAGGGGCCGCGCATAGGGCCAGGATGAGCGCAATCTTTCTCATGTGGCGGGCCTTGTCAGGAACAGTTCAGGTTTGACTTTTCGCGCGAGAAGAACGGCAAATCCGGTCAGGACGGCCTCGACTATCATAACCGGGATGTGGGCAAAGAAGACCAGCTTGGCGGCAGGGAGGAATTCGTCCCCTGAAAGGGCCAATGAAATGCCCACCATGACGGTCGTGGCTGCAATGGCAAAGGCACCACCTATGCCACCCCAAATCGCTCCATGGACCGGCGAACCGCGCCCGATCAGGGGGCGGAACAGCAGCCCCGCCAGAACGGCCGGAAAGGCGATGTTAAGCGTATTGATCCCCAGCACCGTAAGCCCGCCGAAGCCGAAAAAGACTGCCTGCAGGAGCAGACCCACAAACAGGGCCGGGAAGGCGGCCCAGCCGAGCAGAAGCCCGGCCAGACCGTTGAGGATCAGATGCACCGACGACGGGCCGATCGGCACGTGGATCAGAGAGGCCACGAAGAAACTGGCCGCCAGCACCCCTGCTGTGGGGATGCGGTCCAGATCCAGCGACCTGAGGCCCATTGCGACCCCACCAGCGGCGGCAACGGCTCCGCCGATGACGACCGGGTTGGATAGGGCTCCGTCGACGATGTGCATCTGTGGTTACTCCATGTCCCAGGCGCGGATCCAGATCACCGCGTCCTGGCTCAGCTCTTTGCCTTCATGTTCGGTTTCAGGACCAGCGCCCAGGGCGGCAAAGCCCCAGTAACCAGCTTTCGGGACACCGAAGGAGAAATAGCCGTTGGCGTCGGAAATGGCCACCACGGCGCCACCGGGCATCGGCGAAACGGTGGGTTCGGAGGAGGCTTGGCTGTCGAAGCTGGGCTTGGCCGCCATGTATTCGATCTCGATCTCAGCGCCGGCAACCGGTTCGCCGTTTGCCAGAACCTGACCGGTGAAGGTCGAGCCTGCGATGATGTTGTAGGGCTTGTTCAGCGGTACGATCTCGGTCGCCAGACCTGCAGGGTTCATCCAGTCGGTCGGCAGTTCGTTGCGGTTCAGGAACGCTTTGGTGATCTGCTGGATATAGATATCCTCGGCCTCTTCGTAATAGGGCTCAGGCACAGTGACCATCACGTAGTCGCCCGAACGCTTAACCGGGACAGAACCTTGAAAGGCCGCGCCTTCGTTCTCGGGGCTCGAAAACCGGATGGGCTCCAGCGTGTCCAGCAGGTCGGTCTTTTCGCCATTGTGGATCACGTAGAATTCCTGCGGCTTTTCCAGATCCATGACATGGCCGTTTTCAAACGGGTGCCAGAAGATCAGCTTGACCGGCACGTCGCCCGGCGCCTCGATCAGCGTGTCGGTGGTGTATTCCAGCAGAAAATGTGCGTGCGCCATCGCTGGAATCGCCAGCGCGGCAGCAGCCGTGCAAAACAGCTTCTTCACAAAGTGTTTCCTTCGTCCTTCGTGCCAACCCCGGCACGTTTCTTGCTTGATATCGGGACAAACGGAGCCATTTACCCAAAATAAGGGCATCGGCCCAATGCACACCCCGGCATCGGTGACACACCCCTTCCGAGGGTGCATGTCCGGCAGGTCTCCTGACTTGCGGGTCAAAGCAACGGGCTGGCCTTCCCGGGTGGAACCCAGTGGCGCATCAGCCCTGCTCACCGCCTACAGTTGCGGGGGCAGTTGCGGCATTGGGTGGATCAGAATTCCCCGCACCGCATTCCCTTTTCTCCGGGCGAACCCGGAACCGGACATGAGGATGCTGATGGCAGAGATTCCCATCACCGGTCAATCTCTATTTAAGACTGTAGCGATAACATCTTGTCGATAGGATCGGATGTTCCTGTTCTGCCCGCTCGGTATTGAAGGCGCGCGTGTAAGCGACGACAAGAGGACGCGCAAGCCTGCACCGCAATCTGGACATCAGAATCAGATGCATGCATCTTGCGCCGCGTCAGACTCCGGCGTAGCGCGCTTGTGTTCGGCGCCCTATTCCCCACAAGCCCCGGAGGCCCAATGTCTGAGATCAAACAAGGCGACACAGTTCGCATCCACTATACCGGCACGCTGCTGGACGAGACCGTGTTTGACAGCTCAGACGGGCGCGATCCGTTAGAGTTCGTTGTTGGTTCGGGCCAGATCATACCCGGCCTGGACAGTGCGATGCCAGGACTGGCGGTTGGTGACAAGAAGCGGGTCGAGATTGCCTGTGTCGACGCCTATGGCCCGATCAACCCGGCGATGCGGCAGGACATCCCGCGTGAGGGTATTCCGGATGATATCCCACTAGAGCCGGGAACCCAGTTGCAGATGCAGACCCCCGATGGTCAGGCGCTGCCGGTAACGGTTGTCGAGGCGAACGAGGCCACGGTGACGCTGGACGCCAATCACCCACTGGCCGGGCAGGACCTGATCTTCGATATTGAGGTTGTCTCGGTGAACTGAAGGCTTGAGGTCTTAGCCCCAAAGCCCGTCAAGCGCTGCACGGACCTGCGGTTGCGTGAAGAACACGAACAACACCAGCAATGTGGTCAGCGTCAAAAGCAGAACACGGGCGCGGGGGCTTAGGAACCCCGTCTTCCGTTTGGTCTGGGTGCCACGCGTATTGCTGGCAAGGATCTGGTCAGTTTTGCTCATGCCCATATCCCTGACGCCGAAAGATGGTCAAATCTTGGCGGCGTCTGGGAAAGATATGGTCACATGAAATCCGGCTGTGGCATTCCAAGCACGTGGAAACCGCCATCCACTCTGATGATCTCGCCCGAGGTGCAAGCCCCCGCATCCGAGGTCAGGTAAACCGCTGTGCCGCCAACGGCCTCTAGCGTAGCGTTCGAGCGCATCGGCGCATTCTGGTCGCAGAACTTGTAGGTCTTGCGCGCACCGCCAATTGCAGCCCCGGCCAGGGTCTTCATCGGACCGGGCGAAATCGCGTTCACGCGGATGCCCTCTGGGCCGAGATCGTTGGCCAGATACCGTGTTGCCGATTCCAGCGCGGCTTTGGCAACGCCCATGACGTTGTAATTCGGAACCACACGATTCGAGCCTTGGTAGGTCAGCGTCAGTAGTGAGCCGCCATTGTCCTTCATCAGCGGATAGGCGCGACGGGCGACCTCGATGAAAGAGTAGGCCGACACATCCATCGAGTGCTTGAAATTGGCCCTTGTGGTGTTCAGAAACCGGCCTGTCAGCTCGTTCTTGTCCGAATAGGCAATCGCGTGAACGACAAAGTCGATGGTTGGCCAGCGTTCGCCCAACTCGCCAAAGGCGCGGTCCAGCGAGGCGTCATCGGTGACATCCGCATCCACCATGAAGTCGCTGCCGAGGCTTTCGGCCAATGGCTGCAGACGCTTCCCGAACGCATCGCCCTGATAGGTGAAGGCCAGTTCAGCCCCTGCTTCATGCATCGCTTTCGAGATACCCCAGGCAATCGACCGGTCATTGGCGACACCCATGATAAGGCCGCGTTTCCTTTTTAGAACTTCCGACATCTCGTTCACCCGTTATACTTTGACAGGATCATGGATCCGTTTGTGCCGCCAAAGCCGAAGCTGTTGGTCATGACCGAATCCAAACCTGCATTTTCAACCACTTGAGTTGCAATTTCACCGGGCTGGATGCCTTCGGCTAGTGTGTCGACATTGATCGACGGTGTTATGAAATCATTGTCCAGCATGAGCAGGCAGAAGATCGCCTCAAGCGCTCCGGCCGCGCCTTGTGCGTGCCCGGTCATCGACTTGGTGGATGAGATGGGCGGCACGTTGCCTTCGCCGAAGATGCGACGCACGGCTTCAACTTCGCCCACATCTCCGACCGGGGTCGAGGTGCCGTGCGCGTTGATGTAGCCAACCTTGCGGCCTTCGGGCAGAGTCGAAAGAGCCAGACGCATCGCGCGCTCACCGCCTTCACCGGACGGGGCCACCATGTCATGACCGTCCGAGGTTGCGGCATAGCCGTTCACCTCGGCGTAGATCTTGGCTCCGCGCGCCAGCGCATGGTCCAGATCCTCAAGCACGACAATGCCGCCGCCACCCGAGATCACGAAGCCGTCGCGGTCCTGATCGAACGCACGCGAGGCTTTCTTCGGAGTGTCGTTATACTTGGACGACATCGCACCCATCGCGTCGAACAGGCAGGACAGGGTCCAATCCAGCTCCTCGCCGCCGCCTGCGAACATCACGTCCTGCTTGCCCAGCATGATCTGTTCCGCCGCGTTGCCGATGCAATGTAGCGAGGTCGAGCACGCCGAGGTGATCGAGTAGTTGATACCCTTGATCTTATAGGCGGTGGCAAGGTTCGCGGAAATCGTGGAACACATGCATTTCGGCACGGCAAAAGGCCCGATCCGCTTGGTGGCGCCGTTCTTCAGTACCGTCTGATGCGCGGTCAGCATCGCGCTGGTGGACGGTCCGCCGGACCCGGCAACCAACCCGGTGCGCGGATTGACGACCTGTTCCTCGGTCAGCCCGGAATCGGCAATAGCCTGTCCCATTGCGATGTGAGCGTAGGCCGCACCCGGCCCCATGAAACGCAGGGTACGTTTGTCAACGTGTTCGGACACGTCAATCTTGAGCGACCCGGCGATCTGGCTGCGAAAGCCATGTTCGACCATCTGCTCATTGGCCTCGATGCCGGATTTACCTGCTTTGAGCGAGGCGAGAACCTCTTCGGCATTGTTCCCGATCGAGGAGACGATCCCCAAACCGGTGACGACGACGCGACGCATATGCGTTCTCCTGTGTTCCGTTCCTGTTGGCGTAATGTCCGCTGGCGTCAGCTTTCGGACAGTGCAACCTTCATATCTTTGACTTGGTAAATTACTTCACCATCCGCCTCGACACGGCCATCCGCGACCCCCATGGTCAGACGACGTGTTTGTACGGCTTTGGTAAAATCAACATAATAGGTCAGCATCTTGCGGTCCGGGCGGACCATACCGGTCAGTTTGACTTCGCCAACGCCCAACGCATAGCCGCGCCCCTGCCAGCCGCGCCAGCCCAAGTTGAAGCCGGTCAGCTGCCATAGGCCATCCAGACCCAAGCAGCCCGGCATGATCGGGTTGCCGGGGAAATGGCAGTCAAAGAACCAAAGATCAGGCGTGATGTCGAATTCTGCGACAACATGGCCTTTGCCATGTGCGCCTCCGTCACCCGAAACGTCGGTGATCCGGTCCATCATCAGCATCGGAGGGGCAGGCAATTGCGCATTGCCGGGGCCAAAAAGTTCGCCTCGCGCGCATTTCAGCAGATCCTCTTTGTCAAAACTGCTTGGGAATTGGGCCATTCTTGCCGCCTCTTCTGCCTTGGGTCTGTTCATTACATTTGGCCTCACCTAGCACCCGTATGCAAGGTCCTGCAAGAGCAGTGGCCGGATGATGTTGCGACCTAGCGGTCTTTGCGAATGAATTTCATTTGAAATTGGCATCCCTGCGCCCCTATATATATAAGCAGCAAAAATGGGTATCGGATTCATGACACCTCAGAGCCGTAAGATAGCTACAGACTGGTTGGAGAGCGCCGGATTGCGCCCGACGCGACAGCGTGTTGCGCTGGCCGAGTTGCTTGTGGGCGATGGTCGTCACCGGCATGTCACAGCGGAAAGCCTGTTTGACTCGGCCAAGACCAAGGGCGATGCCGTTTCGCTTGCGACCGTCTACAATACGCTGCGCGCGTTCTGCGATGCGGGCGTACTGCAAGAGATCACGGTGGATGGGTCGAAAAGCTATTTTGACACCAACACCCATGATCACCCGCATTTTTATTGGGAAGACGAAAGCCGGCTGAGTGACGCACCGTCCGAAGAGTTGGTGATCCAGCGCCTTCCGCAGGCACCGGAAGGGGTCGAGATCGCCTCGGTCGACGTAGTTATCCGTCTTCGCAAGAAACCTCAGGTCTAGTTTCGGACAGCGCATCAAACAGGAAACGTTCCGCTGAGGCCAATGTGGCTTCGACGGGGCCGGTTCCGTGGCGCGCCAAGACGACAGGCTCAGCAGCATCCTTGTCCAAAATTGGCAGGCGGGTCAGCATTCGATTGTCGTAGCTCGTCGAATTTTTTGGGCTGGCATAGCTGATTGCGATTCCTTCCCCATGGGCTGCGAGGCTGCGCTGAATCTCAAGCGTAGCTGCCCTGTGGGCGACTGTTGGGTTCAGGCCTTTGCGCCGAAACAGGTTCAGGACGTGCTGCGCGGACAGCCCCTCCTTTGACAGGATCAGGGGTTCCAGTTCCAGATCGGCCAAAGTCACACTGTGGGCTGTTGCAAGCGGGTGATCAGGTGGGACCAAAGCGTGCGGGACACTGTCGAACAGCTCTTGCCGGGTATACCCTGCATCCATGCCAAGGTCATATGTGATCGCGATATCCGTCTGACCGTTGACCAGACCGTCCAGCAACCCCTCGAAACTGTCCACGTGATAGGTGATGGTCACATCGGGCAGGACAGTTTGCAGACTGCGCAAGGCAGAGGCCAGATGAAACGGTGCCAGGTCAATGAAACAGCCCAGCCGCAGGTGTGAAGACCCGTGCGGCGCATCTGTCGGATTTTCGATCTGCGCGGCAGAGTGCAACAGCTTTTCCGCCTGTTCGATGAAAAGGCGGCCCTGAGGGGTTGTGGTCATCGCCGCCCCTCGTCGACGCATGAACAGCGGATATCCCAGAAGCGACTCAACCCGCGTCAGGGCTGTCGATAAGGCAGGTTGCGATACGTTCAGCGCGTGGGCTGCGGCAGACAAGCTGCCATGGCGGCCGATGGCGCAGACATATTCGTATTGGCGCAGCGAGATATATAACATCACGTTAATTATTACTTCGAAAGATATGATTTGAACAGATGGCTTTGCTGTCCTTTAAACGGGTCAAGCACAAGGAGAACGCCATGCCACACCCTCTTGTTTCTCAGGACATGATCGACACCTACCAGGAAGACGGGGTTGTCCTGATCAAAGGGCTTTTTGCCGATCACGTGGACGCGTTGCGCGACGGGGTTGCCGCCAATATGACCGAGCCGGGACCCTATGCCTCGGACAACAAGAAAGAGGGGCAGACCGGGCTGTTCTTTGATGATTACTGCAACTGGACCCGTATCCCGCAGTTCCGCGAAGTGATCGAGACCTCTCCGGCAGCTGAGGTCGCGGCGGACCTGATGCAGTCGAAAACCGTGCAGATGTTTCACGACCATGTACTGGTGAAAGAGCCGGGCACCTCGATGGCGACGCCCTGGCATCAGGACGGGCCATATTACTTTGTCGAAGGGCAGCAGACGATCAGCTTTTGGTCGCCCTTGGATCCGGTGAAGCAAGCCACCCTACGCTGTGTTGCGGGATCGCACAGGTGGGAGAAAGAGGTGCTGCCGACCCGCTGGGTCAGCGAAGAGGGGTTCTTTGCTGATGAAGGCCAGTACATTCCGGTCCCCGATCCGGATGTGGAAGGGATGAAAGTGGTCGAGTTCGAAATGGAACCCGGCGACGCGGTTGCGTTCAACTACCGTACCCTGCATGGGGCGCGGGGGAATCACTCGGACAGTCGTCGTCGGGCGTTTTCACTAAGGCTGGTCGGGGATGATGCGCGCTATGTCGAGCGTCCGGGCCGCACGTCGCCTCCGTTTCCGGGGCATGACATGACGCCCGGTCAGCGTTTGCGGGAAGACTGGTTCCCGATGCTGCTGCAGCGATAGGGGGCTCTGCCCCCGCCGCCTGCGGCGCCTCCCCCGGGATGTTTTCAGCCAGGTGAAGAGCGGATTAGAACCACTGGCCGGGTTCGATCAATCCCAGATCGAGCAATTGGCGCGATGTCCATTCGAACGAGACGGAATTGTGCCAACGGAAGCTGGAGATGTCGAAGGCCGAACCTGCGTTGCTTTTCAGAGCTTTTGCCGCCCGGAATGAGCAGATCGCAGCCGTTAGATTGTGATGCCAAGGGCAGGCATAGGTGTTGTATTCGGCCTCGTTGAACGTGTGATCGGGCTGCAGGACCAGGTCTTTGCGGGTCTTGAACAGGGCGATTCTGTCAATCCTGCGGCGTTCATAGGGAATGTGATCTTCGAACCGCCAGCGCAAGCCGCCGGACATGTCCAATTGGCGCTCGACCGGGCGGCCCGTGGGATCGTGGCGGGTGTGGGCATAGTAACCGGTGCTGTCCAGCATGGCCTGATCGGGGGCTACACCATTCGGGAACTGTGTCAGGTCGCCGGCATAGAGGTCGATCACGTGGCACAACATTGCGTTTCGGCGTTCCTCGGCGTGGAAGGCCAGCAATTCCCCTACGCTGCGTGTTTCGCAGAAAGGGTAAAACAGGTATTCGGCGTTGTAGCAGTAGTACATCCAGACGCTGGGTGCGGCTTTTGTGATGCGGTTGATCGCGTCGAACACCACAGTCCGGGGTGCGCATCTGTGCGTCACGCGATGTATCCGCGCGGACAGGTCCTCGCTGAGGGTGAATTCGGCGGGCATAAAGGCCACGACGGACTTGAAGCCGAGGCTTAGATGGTGGTGTAGCGTACTTTCGACCTCGGTCTCGTCTTCGGCGAAAATAAGTGCCACGGGGCCTTTTGACAGGGCGGATTGGCCTGAATTCAGAAGGCTGTCGAGGGATTCGTACTGCATCGCCGGTTTTCATTCGCGTCTTGCTGGAAAGTTTCGCCAAATTCGGGTAATTGCGCCGGCATTGCAAGCGGCGTTCGAAGCATATAGATGACGCCGATCCAGCGACTACAAAGGCCCGATCCATGTCTGAACCCAAAAAGCTGTTTATCAAGACCTATGGCTGTCAGATGAATGTCTATGACAGCGAGCGTATGGCCGAGGCCTTGGGCGGGCAGGGATATGTCGAGACCAAATCGCCGGACGATGCAGACATGATCCTGCTGAACACCTGCCATATCCGCGAAAAAGCTGCCGAAAAGGTCTATTCCGAGCTTGGCCGGTTCAAGGGGCTGAAGGCAGATAAGCCCGATCTCAAAATCGGTGTAGCAGGCTGTGTTGCACAGGCCGAAGGCGAAGAGATTATGCGCCGTCAGCCCCTAGTCGATCTGGTGGTTGGACCGCAGAGCTATCACCGTTTGCCGGAGATGGAGGCCAAAACCCGCGAGGGGGCCAAAGCTCTGGACACGGATTTCCCGGAAGAGGACAAGTTCGAAAAGCTCAAGAACCGTCCCAAGGCCAAACGCGGCCCGACGGCGTTTTTGACGGTACAGGAGGGTTGCGACAAGTTCTGCGCCTTCTGTGTTGTGCCCTATACCCGTGGGGCCGAGGTCAGTCGCCCTGCAGACCGCATCATTCGTGAAGCGCAGGATCTGGTCGAACGTGGCGTGCGCGAGATCACTCTGCTGGGTCAGAACGTCAACGCCTATCACGGTGCCGGTCCCAACGGCGACATGACGCTAGCCGGGCTGATTTGGGAATTGAACAAGGTCGACGGTCTGGAGCGTATCCGTTTTACCACCTCGCACCCCAATGACATGGCAGATGATCTGATTGAGGCTCATGGTACCTGTGAAAAGTTGATGCCCTACCTACACTTGCCGGTGCAGGCAGGGTCGGACCGGATCCTCAAGCGGATGAACCGCAGCCACACGGCGGACAGCTATTTGCGCCTGATTGAACGTATCCGCGCTGCGCGTCCGGATATCGTGATGTCGGGGGATTTCATCGTCGGATTCCCAGAAGAAACTGAAGAGGATTTCCAGGCGACTTTGGACTTGGTCGAGCAGGTCAAATACGGCTATGCCTACTCGTTCAAGTACTCGACCCGTCCGGGGACTCCGGCGGCGGAACGCGCCCAGGTTGACCCGGCGGCGGCGGATGACCGCTTACAACGCTTGCAAGCTCTGATCACCAAGCATCAGCGCGAGATTCAAGATTCCATGGTCGGTCGCACTGTCGGCGTTCTGTTTGAGAAGCCCGGGCGGCTCGAAGGGCAAATGGTTGGAAAATCGGACTATCTTCACTCGGTGCACGTGGTTGGGTCTGATCTGAACGTGGGAAACCTGCGGAAGGTGCGTATCGTGAAGTCTGGCGCGAACTCTTTGGCCGGGGAACTGTTGCAATAAGGTGGTTCTTTGCGGGCACGTCGTGTGAGTACGAATATATCTAAAATTTACCCTTGATTTATGAATTGGAACTATGTTCCGAGAGGAGCCAAGTTTTCTGATGGGCCTCGACCGCTTGCGGAAGGTTTGTTTTTGCCGATCACGAAAGTGGCGTCGATGGAGGGTATTGAGTGGTAGTTCTGAAGTGCAGAGGTCTCTGGTCTGTGTCGGTCGCAACTTTGGCGGCTTTTGGGGCCAGCGCGACGTGGGCGAGTGATCAAACGGGGGACATTTCTGATCCCGAGGTGATCAGTAACAAGCGCTTCAGCGACGATGTCAGTGCTTTTTATCTCGGTTTGACGGCCGGGTATGGCGGTGGGGGCGACGACCGTTTCGGTTTGACCACGCCAACCGATACTTTTGCAATCGGCGATCAGGACATCAGCGGAACCTATGGCGGTGTGCGCGGAGGCTGGCGCGGTGTCCTGCCGGCTCGGGGCGGTCGTGACTATGTATATGGATTTGAGCTGGGATATGATTTCGGATCGCTGGACGACAGTGTATCCACCGTAGTCGGCTCTGAGACGGTTCAAGGCGGGTCAGAAGTCTCGGATATTGTCACCTTGCGGTTTCGGAATGGCCTAACTAACCGCAGCGGGCGGATCCTTTATTTCGTCAGTGTCGGTTACCTTTGGGGTGACGTAGAGACCACAAACAGTATTTCCTCCACCACTGGCACGCAGTCGTTTGAGGCCTCGGATCGGCGCAACGGGTTCTCGCTCAGCATTGGTGCGGAACACTATCTGACGGAAAACTGGTCGATCACAGGTGAGTATGAATATGTCCAGTTCGACTCCAAGGATATTGAATTCTCTTCGGGTTTTTCGACAAAATCCACGCCGAACTATCGCGGTCTGAGGTTCGGTTTGAACTACAAGTTCTAAACCAGAGCAAAGCGCCAGATCGGCGCTTTTGTCATCGCCGTGCGAATTTTTGAAACTGTGGCTTGCACCCGGTCCGAGTTCTTGTCTACGCTCAAGGTGAAACGCCAAGACAGGAGAACGGATTGGCCATCGGTGCCCTTACCCCACCGCAAGATGAGATGCCCCAGCGCGAGGCATTTGTAGAATTCCCAGACAACCGCTTGTTGATTGATTTATGTGGCGAATATGACCGCAACCTGACCGAGATAGAACAGAAGCTCTCGGTCCAGATTGTGCGCCGCGGCAATCAGTTGGTGGTGATGGGTGAAGAGGATTCGCAGAAAAACGCCATTGAGGTTTTGCAGGCCCTTTACACCCGTCTGGAAGGCGGGCGCGATGTTGAAGCCGCTGACGTGGACCGAGAGTTGCGAATGGGTGGCTCGGAACAGGGGACCGGTAGTCGAGACGGCGACCAGCTTGAGATGTTCAAGGGCGGTACCGTTGAGATCAAGACCCGCAAAAAGCTGGTCGAACCCCGCACGGATGCGCAAAAAGCCTATGTGCAGGCGCTTTTCCAGAATGAACTGGCCTTCGGAATCGGCCCAGCGGGTACCGGTAAGACATATCTGGCCGTTGCCGTGGGCGTGTCGATGTTCATCGGTGGCCATGTGGACCGCATCATCCTCAGCCGTCCTGCGGTCGAGGCCGGCGAAAAGCTGGGTTATCTGCCGGGCGACATGAAGGACAAGGTCGATCCGTATATGCAGCCGCTTTATGACGCGCTAAACGACTTTTTGCCCGGAAAACAGCTCGCCAAACTGATCGAGGAAAAGCGAATCGAGATCGCTCCGCTGGCGTTTATGCGAGGGCGGACTTTGGCCAATGCTTTTGTGGTGCTGGATGAGGCGCAGAACGCGACGACCATGCAGATGAAGATGTTCCTGACTCGTCTGGGCGAGGGTAGCCGTATGGTCATCACGGGCGACCGGTCTCAGGTCGATTTGCCGCGTGGGGTCCAATCTGGGCTCGCAGATGCTGAACGTCTGCTGAAAACGATCCCGAATATCAGCTTCAACTACTTTACTTCGAAAGATGTGGTGCGGCATCCGCTTGTCGCCGCAATCATCGAAGCGTATGAGGCCGATTCAGGGCGCGAGACAGGATAACTCAAAGCCCGACAACAGGCTTTGAGGCGACAGGATGAACCTTGAACTTACCGTGGAAGACGACCGATGGCAGGGGCTGGAGCCTCTGTCCTTGCGCGCGGTTGAAGCGGTCCTGCACCATTGCCAGCTGGATCCGGATTTGTGTGAGGTCAGCGTGCTGGCCTGCGATGACACCCGAATTGCCGAACTGAACGCCGAGTTCCGGGAAAAGCCGACACCGACGAACGTTCTGAGCTGGCCCGCCGAAGACCTCGCAGCGGATGTCGCAGGTGAAACGCCCGAACTGCCGGAACCCGATTTTACCGGCGAAATCGCCCTTGGGGACATCGCGATCTCATACGACATCTGCGCGCGCGAGGCTGCTGAGGCGGGCAAATCCATGTCTGATCACGTGACGCATCTGATCGTTCACGGAACGTTGCATTTGCTGGGGTATGATCACATTCGTGACCTCGATGCGACCTTGATGGAAGGGATTGAGGTCAAGATACTTGGCAAACTGGGTATCAATGACCCATATAATAGGTGAAGCGGGTTATTTCACCCGATCAATTGGAAGAGGACAATGGGCGATACAGACGGCAGTTCTAGGGCGGCGCAAAGCGCGCAGTCTGAGAATTTGGACATTGAAGAGAAAAGCGGTTTCTTTTCGCGGATTATGGATGCCATCTCAGGGGCCGAAGAGGAGCAAAGCGCTCCGGTCAACGGGCATGAAATAGCCGACAATCAACATCGCGGCATGGTTAACCTGCGTCGCAAGCGGGTTGAGGATGTCGCCATTCCGACCGTTGAAATCGTCTCGGTTCCCTCAACGATTTCCAAGGATGAACTGGCTCAGGTCTTTCGCAAAAGCGGCCTGTCGCGGATACCCGTGTATGAAGGTACGCTGGATACGCCGCTGGGTTTTGTCCACCTCAAGGATTTTGCTCTAACCCATGGGTTCAATGGTGGCGGAGCCGAGTTCGACCTGACCTCGATGCTGCGCACGCTGCTGTTTGTGCCGCCCTCGATGCCTATCGGTGTTTTGCTGACCAAGATGCAGACCGAACGCCGTCACATGGCGTTGGTGATCGATGAATATGGCGGCGTTGACGGATTGTTAACCATCGAAGACCTGATTGAGCAGGTCGTCGGCGAAATCGCCGATGAGCATGACGCGCATGAAGATCAGCTTTGGCTGCAGGAAAAGCCGGGTTGTTACGTCGTTCAGGCCCGCGTTCCGCTTGAGGATTTTGAGGCCGAGATCGGACGTTCTCTGACCAGCCACGAGGATGTGGACGAGGAAGAGATCGAAACTCTGGGCGGTCTAGTCTTCATGCTGTCGGGTCGTGTTCCGGCGCGGGGTGAGGTTGTACTGCATCCCGAAGGCCCGGAGTTCGAGGTGATCGATGCCGACCCGCGCCGCATCAAGCGTCTGCGCGTCATGTTGCCGGACGTCGCTGCATGATCCCTGTCCGGGGTTGGCCTTTCTGGCTTAGACTTGGTGCCGCAGCTGCCTTGGGGGCGCTGGGCGCTTATGGCTTGGCGCCGTTTGGCTACTGGCCGCTGACGCTGATTGCGCTGACCCTAATTCCCGCGTTCTTTCTAGCCTGTGAAACCCGCGCGCGGGCCGCGTGGTTGGGCTGGGCCTTTGCCACCGGCTACTTCGCCCATGCGCTGAGTTGGATCATCGAGCCTTTCCAAGTGGACGCCGAGCGCCATGCGTGGATGGCTCCGTTTGCGCTGGTTTTCATGGCTGGCGGCCTGGCCTTGTTCTGGGCGGCAGCATTCTGGGCGGCGCGGCGGGTTGATGCTCCGGCTGTACGACAGGCTGTGTTGCTGGCCCTTACAATGTCGCTGGCTGAGTTTGGGCGTGGCTATCTTCTGACCGGCTTCCCCTGGGCCGGGGTTGCGCAGGTCTGGGTCGACACACCGGTTGCGCAACTTTTGTCTTTGGTTGGTCCGTATGGGCTGGCTGCGCTGACCTTCGCAGTGACGTTTCCGCTTGGGGTGGCGATGTCGCAACCTGTGGCTCTCCGCTCGCTTTTGGTTCCGGTCGTTGGGTTCGCCGGTGCCGCCGCTCTTGCCATGGTCTACGCCTCCAGCAGGCCGACCATAGAGTATGGTGAAAACACTGTCCGACTGATCCAGCCGAATGCGCCTCAGCATCAGAAATGGGATCCTGCATATGCGCCCCTTTTCTTCGCTCGGCAGATCGAATTCACCGCGGCACAGCCACGTCCCGACCTGATCGTCTGGCCCGAGACTGCAATTCCGGCGTGGCTCAGCAGCGCCGATCCTTATCTTGAGGCCGCCACGGACGCGGCTCAGGGCGTTTCGGTTATTCTGGGCATTCAGCGAGGGGACGGCCCGCGCATCTACAACTCGATGATCTATCTCGATGAGAACGGGCAGCAGACGGGTCTTTATGACAAGCACCATCTGGCCCCGTTTGGCGAATATGTACCGTTCGGAAACCTGATGGCCCGGTTCGGTATTCACGGCATGGCCACAACGGCTGGTCATGGGTTCAGTTCTGGGCCAGGGCCTGCGGTGATGCAGGCGGGCAAGCTGGGTAAAGCCCTGCCGCTGATCTGTTACGAGGCCGTCTTTCCCCAAGACGTCAACGGCGCGCCGGAACGGACCGATTTCATCTTGCAGATTACCAATGATGCATGGTTCGGAACCCGTTCCGGCCCTTACCAGCATCTTGCCCAGGCCCAGATGCGGGCGATTGAGCAGGGGCTGCCACTTATGCGGTCCGCCAACACCGGCATTTCGGGGATGATCGATCCTTTGGGTCGGATTACCGCATCGCTTCCTTTGGGGCAGGCGGGGTTCGTAGACGCTGATCTGCCGCTGCCTCTTGCACCAACCGTCTATTCCCGCATTGGGGACCTGCCCGTGTTCTTGGTCTCGCTCTTGTTGGCCGTGTTGTTGTGGCGCATGCCGCGGCCGCGCAGCACCTAGTTTCCGATTGACGCCATTTCGCAAGGCGCGTATGCCCTTGGTGCCTGTCACAACGGCTTCCTGGCGTGGCAGAGGAACTTCAATGGAGCACATTTATGTCCCGACAGAACTACACTTTTACTTCGGAATCGGTTTCCGAAGGGCACCCGGATAAAGTTTGCGACCGGATTTCGGACGCCGTACTCGACGCATTTCTGAATGAAGAACCCGAAGCGCGCGTGGCGTGCGAAACCTTTGCTACGACCGATCGGGTCGTCATCGGTGGCGAAGTAGGTCTGTCTGATCAGGAAAAGCTGCACGATTATATGGGCCGCATCGACGAGATCGCGCGCGCCTGTATCAAGGATATCGGTTACGAGCAGGACAAGTTTCACCACGAAACAGTCGAAGTGACGAACCTGCTGCATGAACAGTCCGCTCATATCGCTCAAGGCGTCGATGCCTCAGATGACAAGGATGAGGGCGCGGGCGATCAGGGCATCATGTTTGGCTATGCCACCACGGAAACACCTGCGCTGATGCCGGCCCCGATCCAGTATTCGCACGCAATCCTGCGTCGTCTGGCCGAAGTGCGTAAAAACGGCACCGAACCAGCGCTGGGCCCAGATGCGAAATCGCAGCTGTCAGTCGTCTATCGCGATGGCAAGCCCGTTGGCGTCAGCTCGATCGTTCTGTCCACGCAGCATCTGGATGAAGCGCTGACCTCGGACGACATCCGTGCGATCGTCGAGCCCTACATCTCTGAGACCCTGCCCGAAGGTTGGCTGAGCGCCGATACCGAATGGCACGTGAACCCGACCGGTAAGTTCGTGATCGGCGGCCCGGACGGGGACGCAGGCCTGACTGGCCGTAAGATCATCGTCGACACCTATGGCGGCGCGGCCCCTCATGGCGGCGGAGCGTTCTCGGGCAAAGACCCAACCAAGGTTGACCGCTCAGCTGCTTATGCTGCGCGTTACCTGGCCAAGAACGTGGTTGCCGCCGGTATGGCAGAACGCTGCACCATTCAGTTGAGCTATGCTATTGGCGTCTCCAAGCCGCTGTCGATCTACGCCGACACTCATGGAACCGGCCAGATTGCTGACGCCGTGATCGAAAAAGCCGTTGGTCAGGTCATGGACCTCACCCCGCGCGGCATTCGTGAGCATCTGCAATTGAACAAGCCGATCTACCAACGCACCGCAGCTTACGGTCATTTCGGCCGTGAACCCGCAGCCGATGGCGGTTTCAGTTGGGAACGCACTGATCTCATCGAAGCCCTGAAAGCGGCAGTCTGATCCAAGACAAAAGGGGCGCGTCTCGCCGGATGCGCCCTTTCTCTTTTTCGAGATACTCCGAGGGTCAGCCCCTTGTCACACGGCGCCCGCCACAGTAAGGGCACCGCCATGAGCAACCAGACACCCCAACGACCCCGCAGAAACTTCTATGGTCGCTTCAAGGGCAAAACCCTGAAGCAAAGCCAGAAGACGTATCTGAACGAAGACCTCGAAGCCTTGTCGCCCGGTGCCGTGGATTGGGAGACGAACCCCGAACGCCACCCGCTGGACCTCGATGCGCTGTTTGGCGGTGAGGATGTTTGGCTTGAAGTCGGCTTTGGCGGTGGGGAACATCTGGTGCATCAGGCCGCGAACAACCCCGATATCGGAATCATCGGGGCCGAGCCTTACATCAACGGCGTCGCCATGTTGCTCGGCAAGATCCGTCAGGCTGGGGTCGAAAACCTCGCGGTGCATCCCGGTGATGCGCGCGACCTGTTCGATGTGCTGCCAGAAGCCAGCATTTCACGCGCCTTCCTGCTCTACCCAGATCCGTGGCCCAAAACGCGCCACCACCGCCGCCGCTTCGTGACGCCCGAACATCTGGAGCCTCTGGCGCGTGTCCTGAAGCCCGGCTCGATCTTCCGTGTTGCCACCGACATTCCTGACTACGTGCGCCAGACGCTTGAGGAAGTACCCCGCGCTGGTTTCGAGTGGTTGGCTGAACGCCCTGTCGATTGGCGCGAGCCTTGGGACGACTGGATCTCGACCCGCTATGAGCAAAAGGCCCTGCGGGAAGGGCGGACACCGCACTATCTGACCTTCCGCCGGACAGACGCCTGATCGGTTTCAAATTTTTGTAATCCTGCACGCTATGCTAGGCTGTGCGCGTTACGCGTTTTCAGCATAGCTTATTTCAAGGATTACCATGTCTGATATTCGGATTACCAACTGCCATACGCATCTGTTTCACTCGCGCCACGTGCCCGAGGACTATCCCTATCCGGCGCTCAAACCGTTCAAGAAGATGCCATGGTTGATCAAGGCTCTGGCTTTCGGTGCCAGACTGATCGGCCAGCCTGGCGTCGCCGAAAAATTGGATCGGCTCTATCGTTTTCAGCAGGAAACGGATGAGGGCAGCCAGCGCGAGATTCTGGATAACCTGCAGCGACATTACCCCAGCAATACCCGTTTTGTCGTCTTGCCGATGGATCTGTCAGCCTTTGGCTTCGGCGCGCCTGAGGTGCCCCTGCACGACCAGCACGACGAACTGGCGAAGCTGGCCACTGACCCTGAGGTTGGCCCCTCGGTGATTCCCTTCGCAACGATTGACCCGCGGGCCGACCCTCAAGCCACCGAGCTGTGGCGCGCCATTGACGATCTGAGGTTTCGCGGGCTCAAGCTCTATCCTCGTTTGGGGTTTGCACCGAATGACCCAGTTCTGATGCAACATGTCTATCCGCAGTTGCAGGACAAGAACCTGCCAGTGATGTCGCATTGTTCACGTGGCGGGGTGCAGGGGCGGTACCTTTCCGACCATTGGGCCGACCGCTATACCGAGCCAGAGGCATTTATCCCGGTGATGCGTGCCTTTCCTGACCTGCGTATATGTCTGGCTCATTTTGGCGGGCAGCGTGACTGGAATGCCTATGTAAATCCTGACAACCGCGACCCTTTGGACGATGCATTCAACCGGAATTGGCTGAGATCCATTCGCACGATGATCGGCAGCGAAGACTACGATGGCCTGTGGACGGATATCTCCTACACTCTTTTCCAGTTTGAAGACTATGCGCCGTTCCTGCGCCTATTCCTGATGGGCGAGGATGAGGAAAGCGAACGCCTGCGGTCGCGCGTTTTGTTCGGCTCAGACTACTACATAACCCGGCAGCAGGCATTGTCGGAAAAGGCGGTCTGTATCCGGTTGCGCAACGTTCTGGGCGAAGAGATCTTTCGTCAAATCGCCGAGGAAAACCCGGCAAAGTGGCTGGGAGAGACCTGAGAGGCACCCATCCCCTCATTGCCGCTGGACCAACTGGCCCCAATTCGCTAATCGGCATGGACTGATAGCGAAAACAGGAGCCCCCATGTCCGGACACGGCACGCCCATCCCGATGACCTCGCATCCCTGCGGCCCGTTGAACGGAACGGCTGAGGTGCCCGGCGACAAGTCGATCTCGCACCGGTCGCTGATCCTTGGCGCGATGGCGGTTGGGGAAACCAAGATCTCGGGCCTGCTTGAGGGCGAGGATGTACTGGACACTGCCAAAGCCATGCGTGCCTTCGGGGCCGAGGTGACCGACCATGGCGGCGGTGAATGGACCGTGCATGGAGTGGGCGTTGGCGGCTTTGCCGAACCCGATCAGGTGATCGACTGCGGCAACTCAGGCACCGGCGTGCGGCTGATCATGGGCGCGATGGCGACGTCTCCGATCACGGCGACCTTCACGGGTGATGCAAGCCTGAATAAACGTCCAATGGCGCGGGTTACCGATCCGCTTGCGCTGTTTGGCACGCAGTCAGTTGGCCGCTCGGGCGGACGCCTGCCAATGACCATCGTGGGCGCAGCGGATCCGACACCGGTTCGCTACCAAGTTCCTGTTCCTTCGGCGCAGGTAAAGTCGGCCGTTCTGCTGGCGGGCCTGAACGCACCCGGCAAGACCATTGTTGTCGAGAAAGAAGCAACCCGTGATCACTCGGAACGGATGCTGGCCGGTTTCGGGGCCGAGATTACCGTTGAAGATACAGATGAGGGCCGCGTGATCACGCTGACCGGTCGACCCGAGCTGAAACCTCAGGTCATTGCCGTGCCGCGTGACCCGTCGAGCGCAGCTTTCCCGGTTTGTGCGGCGCTGATCACCCCCGGCTCGGACGTGCTGGTGCCAGGCATCGGCCTTAACCCGACCCGCGCGGGCTTGTTCACAACACTGCGTGAGATGGGCGCGGACCTGACCTATGAAAACGAACGCGAAGAGGGTGGTGAGCCCGTCGCCGATCTGCGCGCTAAATACTCGCCTAACATGAAGGGGATCGAGGTCTCGGCCGAGCGCGCCGCCTCGATGATCGACGAATATCCGGTTCTGTCCGTAGTGGCGGCTAATGCAACCGGCACCACGATGATGAGCGGCGTGAAAGAGCTGCGCGTCAAGGAAAGCGACCGGATCGACGCTATGGCGCGGGGTCTGCGGGCCAATGGTGTGACTGTGAATGAGGGCGACGATTGGTGGTCGGTCGACGGGCTGGGCATCGGCAATGTTCCCGGCGGCGGCACCTGCGAGAGCTTTCTGGACCACCGGATCGCGATGTCCTTCATGGTGATGGGCATGGGTGCGAAAACGCCCGTCTCTGTCGATGATGGCGGCCCGATCGCAACCTCGTTCCCGATTTTCGAGCCGCTGATGGCCTCGCTGGGTGCCAAGGTCAAACGGACATGATCTTTACCGTCGCCATTGATGGCCCAGCGGCGGCGGGCAAGGGGACGATCTCGAAAGGCGTCGCGGCGCATTTCGGGTTTGCGCACTTGGATACGGGGCTGCTTTATCGTGCGGTCGGGCGGCGCGTGTTGGATGGAGTCGACCCCGTCGCTGCGGCCCAAGCCCTGACCGCAGAGGAACTGGAGCAAGGCGATCTGCGCACGGCTGAGATCGCGCAGGCGGCGTCAAAAGTTGCTGTCATCCCTGAGGTGCGGGCCGCGCTGGTCGATTTCCAGCGTACCTTTGCCCAACGCGCAGGCGGGGCAGTATTGGATGGGCGCGATATCGGGACGGTGATTTGCCCCGAGGCTGAGGTGAAGCTGTTTATCACCGCCAGCGCTGAGGTTCGGGCCGAACGCCGGTTTTTGGAACTTAGCGCCAAAGGGTCTGATGTAACGCGTGATCAGGTCTTGGCCGATGTGCGCGAACGGGACGCGCGCGATGCGGAGCGTAGCACCGCCCCCATGAAACCCGCCGAAGATGCCGTTCTGCTGGACACGTCCGAACTGAGCATCGACGACACTCTGGCACAGGCTGTCGAAATCATCGCACAGAAAAGACCCGCAGCGTAGCTGCGGGCCGTTGTTTTAGGAGATCAGAGTTCGCCGACGGCGACGCTCTTGATGTTTGCCCACTGGTCGTCGGCGGTTTTGGCAGTGCCAACCACGTCTTTCAGGAAGGCTGCGCGGGTTTCGGCGTTCAGGAACAGGAACAGTTTGCCGTCCGCGATCAGATACTGATCCGGGTCACCGTCGAACTTCTTGCCAACCGAGACACCGAACGAGCAGAAGCCGCCGTGCTGGGGCAGGTAGGCCGCCGGGTTGGCCTCGAACGCCTCGCGGTTTTCGGCGGTGGTGAAGTAGTAGGACGCGCCATCATAGGTGGCCGAGTGGGTTGCAAAACCCTCGACCGGGTTGCTGCTGTTGACCAGTGCGACCAGATCCACCCCATGCGCAGCAAGCGGCGCACCAGCCGCCGAGATGCCTTTGGAGACATTGATTTCATCCGCAGCAAAGGCCGGGGCCGACAGGGCAAGCGCAGCAACAAAAGCAGTGAATACGAGCGATTTCATTTAGGTCATCCTTTCATTATCAGATCAGAGCTGAGGTATCCCCTCGGCCGATGTGACAAAGTTAGGACAGAGGCTTTGTACGCGTAATCGCAGATAGACCGCGAAACTATGCAGATCGTTCAAACATCCGGATTGCACGCAAAAACACTTCACACAGCTTTGTTTAGCCAGTGACCCGGTTGCTTTCTAAGGTAGGGGGGCAACTATGGGAGCGGCCTCATGATCCGACTAGCTGTGATTTTGTTCCTCATCGCCGGCAGCGTGAGCGCGCAACAGGCCGAACCGCCCGTGCCTGAGGGCGAACCTCCGATGACATATGAGCGGTTGGGCAGGATTCTCTTTGCGCTTGATCCGGAGACGCAGCCCAGCGGGCCAGGGTTCCAGATCACCATTGCGGATGTGCCGGTTCTGGTGATCACCGATGTAGTGGCCGATCGAATGCGCGCTATGGTGCCCATCAGCAGCACGGCAGATCTGTCTGTGGAGGATCTGCAACGGATGATGCAGGCCAATTTCGACAGCACGCTGGACGCGCGCTATGCGATTGCCAACGGAACCCTGTGGGCCGTGTTCATCCACCCGCTGTCGCCGCTGAAAAAGGATCAGCTGATCTCGGGCCTGGCGCAGACGGTGAACATCGCAAACACTTATGGCACTCTGTATTCGGGCGGAGCGGCTGAGTTCGGAGGGGGTGACAGCGGCGATCTGCAGCGTGCGCTGATCGATGAGCTTTTGAAAAAGGGCGAGGAAATCTGAAATCGGAATGTGACCGCGTTTCAATTTGACACAGCTCGGCGTTGCCGGATTTTTGGCGCTATCAATTTGGGGCCAAAAGACCAAGTGAAACCCATTAAGTATCTGCTCAAGAAGGGTAAAATAGCCACATCGACAGGGCCCTAGCCAGATGTAACAAAACTGTTATGCTCCCCACACAAGCAATAAAGGGAAGGCCGCCGGAAACCTCCAAAAAAGGGGGAAGTGGCCACAAAATTCCCTAAGCCAACAGGGACAGACAAACATGACCAAACGTTTGCGCAAAATCACCATCGTGGGTGGTGGGACCGCGGGCTGGATGACCGCGTTGATTTTGGAGATGGTGCTGTCGCGCACCTCCGCGCCCAAGGATCGCCCACGTATCTGCCTGATCGAAAGCCCCAATATCTCGACCGTCGGTGTGGGTGAGGCAACGGTTCCGAGAATGCCGGTTACGCTGAGGCAAGCGGGCATTTCCGAACGGGACTTTTTTCGCGAAACCAATGCCTCATTCAAGCTGGGCGTGAAGTTCTGCAATTGGAACAAGGACGCCAAGGGCAATCGCATCGACTATGTGAACCCGTTTGCCCATGGTCAGATGCTGGAGGGGTTGGAGACGGCCGAGTATTTCCTGCGTTTTGGCAACGGAGATCGGGATTTCACGCAGTCCATCTCACCGCATGATGATCTGGGACGGATGTGCAAAGGCGCGCGGCCCTTGGGGGCACCGGAATTCGAGCAGCGCTTTGGTTACGCCTATCACCTGGACGCCGTGAAGTTCGCGGGCATGCTGACCAAGGTGTGTACCAAGCGCGGTGTTGAGCATATTCAGGATGAGGTGCAATCGGTCGAGCTGGATGAGCAGGGCAATGTCAGTCACCTGATGCTGGAGCGGAAAGGCCGTCACGACATCGAAATGGTCATTGACTGCACAGGGTTCCGTGGTCTGATCATCAATCAGGCTCTGGGTGAGCCCTTCATGGATTACTCGGACTTTCTGCCGAACGACCGGGCCATGGCGTTGCAGATTGAACATCCAGATCCAGAGAAGATCGAAAGCCTGACCCGCTCAACCGCGCTTGGGGCGGGGTGGACATGGCGCGTGCCGCTCTTCAACCGAGTGGGTACTGGTTATGTGTTCTCATCTGCGCACCGGACGGATGATCAGGCGGCAGATGAATATCTTGAGTGGCTGGGCGACAGCGGCAAGGGTCTGACGCCGCGCGTGATCCCGATGCGTGTTGGGCGCGTGCGTAACGCGTGGGTCAAGAACTGCGTGGCGATCGGCCTGTCTGGCGGGTTCATCGAGCCGCTGGAAAGCACCGCGATCCACATGATCGACCATGCCGTGCGCTGGTTTGCCGAGCATCTGCCGACGCAGGACATCGAACCAGCCTTGCGGAAGCGTTACAACCGACAGATGGACAAGCTCTATAACGAGGTGTTGGAGTTCATCTGTCTGCACTATCGCCTTGGCAACCGCACCGATGACCAATACTGGATCGACGCGCGGACCGAAATGAAACTGCCTGATCGGTTGGCCGAGAACCTTGAACTCTGGCAGCATCGCTTGCCGATGGAACATGATATCGAGTTCGTATCCCTGTTCGATCATCGCGTCTATCAGACGGTTCTGCTGGGCAAACAGGTCTATGATACGGGCTATGGCGAAGGCATCCGCGATCGTCTGCGTCCATTGAAGAAACCTATCTGGTTCCATTGGTGGAAGGGCGCGCGCATGCACCTCAACGAGATTCTGCAAACAATGCCGGATCACAAAACGCTTCTGCGCGATATTCGGGGTGAACTGAAGAAGCCAGCTTTTGGCAAGGCGGCTGCAGTGAAACCCACTGTGGCCATGCCGGGCGCAAAGCCGGCTCCGGTTGTGGTGCAGAACATGCCGAACCTGGCCGAAATCCAAAGCGGTGCGAAGGACCTGCAATTGTTCTAGGGCGCTTAGGCATGGGCAGAATAATCTTCGACACCCGCTGCGGTGCCGAGATTTAGGCTTTGCCCTTGCGTATCTGGCGGAACCAGCCTATACCCGCGCTGTCTGAACAAGGGCGGTTAACGTCCGGATGACGTATCTGAGCAGGGCCGGGTTACCTCGGCCTTTTGTGTTTGTGTAGTCAGATGCGCACTGGGTCACGCCTGCAGACACCATGAAACAAGACCGGCGGAAACAACCGCTCGGCCAGCAAAAACATATGTAAAGGAAAATGACGCCACATGGCTAACGCATCCATGGAGGAATTCGAAGCCCTCCTGAATGAAAGCTTCGAAATGGACACACCCGAAGAGGGTTCTGTTGTCAAAGGTAAGGTTCTGGCGATCGAAGCCGGCCAAGCCATCATCGACGTAGGCTATAAAATGGAAGGCCGCGTTGATCTGAAAGAATTCGCAAATCCTGGCGAAGCCCCTGAAATCGCTGTAGGTGACGAGGTCGAAGTTTACCTGCGCGCCGCAGAAAACGCCCGTGGCGAAGCTGTCATCTCTCGCGAGATGGCCCGCCGTGAAGAGGCATGGGACCGTCTGGAAAAAGCATATGCCGACGACCAGCGCGTAGAAGGTGCAATCTTTGGTCGCGTTAAAGGTGGCTTCACCGTCGATCTGGGTGGCGCAGTTGCGTTCTTGCCCGGCTCGCAGGTTGACGTTCGCCCCGTGCGCGACGCTGGCCCGCTGATGGGTCTGAAGCAACCGTTCCAGATTCTGAAAATGGACCGCCGCCGTGGCAACATCGTTGTGTCGCGTCGCGCAATCCTGGAAGAATCGCGTGCCGAACAGCGTGCCGAAGTTATCGGCAACCTGTCCGAAGGTCAGACCGTCGAGGGTGTCGTCAAGAACATCACCGAATACGGTGCATTTGTTGACCTGGGCGGCGTTGACGGCCTGCTGCACGTTACCGACATGGCATGGCGTCGTGTGAACCACCCGTCCGAGATCCTGACGATCGGCGAAACCATCAAGGTTCAGGTCATCAAGATCAACAAAGAGACCCACCGCATCAGCCTGGGCATGAAGCAGCTGCAGGAAGATCCGTGGGATCTGGTTGCTGCGAAATACCCGCTGGGCTCGGTCCATCAAGGTCGCGTCACCAACATCACCGACTACGGCGCGTTCGTCGAGCTGGAAGCCGGTGTCGAAGGTCTGGTGCACGTGTCCGAGATGTCCTGGACCAAGAAAAACGTCCACCCCGGCAAGATCGTTTCGACCAGCCAGGAAGTCGACGTCATGGTTCTGGAAATCGACGGCGCCAAGCGTCGCGTGTCTCTGGGCCTGAAGCAGACTCAGCGCAACCCATGGGAAGTGTTTGCAGAAACACACCCCGAGGGCACCGAGGTCGAAGGCGAAGTCAAGAACATCACCGAATTCGGTCTGTTCATTGGCCTCGAAGGCGACATCGACGGCATGGTTCACCTGTCCGACCTGTCCTGGGACGAGCGTGGCGAGGATGCGATTCAGAACTACCGCAAAGGCGACATGGTTTCGGCCGTCGTTTCGGAAGTTGACGTTGAGAAAGAGCGTATCTCTCTGTCGATCAAAGCCCTGGGCGGTGACAAGTTCGCAGAAGCCGTGGGCGGCGTGAAGCGTGGCTCGGTCATCACCGTTGAAGTCACCGCGATCGAAGATGGCGGCATCGAGGTCGAATACGAAGGCATGAAGTCGTTCATCCGTCGTTCGGACCTGTCGCGTGATCGTGCTGAGCAGCGCCCTGAGCGCTTCAACACCGGCGACAAAGTCGACGTCCGCGTCACCAATGTCGACAGCAAGACGCGCCGTCTGGGCCTGTCGATCAAGGCACGCGAGATCGCCGAAGAGAAAGAGGCCGTGGAACAGTACGGTTCTTCCGACTCGGGCGCATCGCTGGGCGATATCCTGGGTGCAGCGCTGAAATCCGGCGACTAAATCCGGTCTTTGAACCGATACAAATCAACGGCCCCGTACATGTGTGCGGGGCCGTTTTTGTTGCGAATCAACAAGTTCTCAAATTGGACGCTAAAATGTACATACTATGTGCATGAACGGGATTTTGGGTGTTCAAGCTAAAAATCATGCGAGTTTGCCCGAAATAGCAGCTTCTACACACAGAGTTTACGTTCCCCCGAACCGGGTTTTTTTCTATACTGTCCAGAACACTAGAGATGGTAAACCGGTCGCCTGGGAGGGTAGCGCGCATGATCCGTTCTGAATTGATTCAAAAAATTGCTGATGAAAACCCGCATTTGTATCAACGCGATGTCGAGCGGATTGTGAATACAGTTTTCGAGGAAGTCACCGACGCGATGTCGCGCGGTGACCGCGTCGAGTTGCGCGGGTTTGGCGCGTTCTCGGTGAAAAAGCGCGACGCCCGCGTGGGTCGCAATCCGCGCACCGGCGAAACTGTGCAGGTCGAAGAAAAATGTGTGCCGTTTTTCAAGACGGGTAAGTTGCTTAGGGACCGATTGAACGGTAAAGCCTGACCTTATGATGCGCTACATTCGATATGCTTTTCTGGGGGCACTGGGGATTATCTTGGTCTCGGTCTCCCTTGCCAACGTAGAATCCGTTGAACTCAAGTTGATGCCCGACCCTCTGGCCGAGCTGCTGGGTTTCAACCTGTCTACCTCGCTACCGCTGTTTCTAGTGGTACTGGGCGGCGTTGTGGCCGGTCTGGTCATCGGTTTCTTGTGGGAATGGATGCGCGAGCATAAGCATCGCCGTGATGCGACCGTCAAAAAAGGCGAAGTGCGCAAGCTTGAGCGCGAGGTCAAGAAGCTCAAGAAAAAGCAGAATGAAGGCAAGGACGAGGTTCTCGCCATTCTGGATGAGGCAAGCTGAGCCAAAGCAATGCCTGATGTGTCTGTCAAAATCTGCGGTTTGACCGCCCCTGATCACGTGCGCGCTGCGGTTGATGCAGGCGCGCGGTATCTGGGTTTCAATTTCTTCGCCAAATCCCCCCGCTATGTCTCGCCCCAGCAGGCCGCTGAGTTGGCGACCCATGTGCCGGCGGGCGTGGCCAAGGTGGCGTTGGTGGTGAATGCCTCTGATGAGGTATTGGACGACATCACGCAGAACGCTCCGTTCGATATCCTGCAGCTGCATGGGGGCGAGTCGATTGAGCGCGTGCAACAAATCAAGGACCGGTATGGCTTGCCGGTGATGAAGGTGATCGGGGTGGCCGATGAGGCTGACCTGGCCACCATTGATGCATTCAGTGAAGTGGCGGATCAGCTGTTGATTGATGCCAAGCCGCCAAAGAATGCTGTTCTGCCCGGAGGCAATGGCTTGGCTTTTGACTGGCGTCTGCTGGCGGGTCGCAAATACTGGCGCAAGCCGTGGATGTTGGCCGGTGGTCTGACCCCTGACAACGTGGCCGAGGCGATCCGTATGACCGGCGCGCGTCAGGTTGATGTCGCATCCGGTGTCGAAAGCGCGCCGGGGGTGAAAGATGCCACCCTGATGAAGGCATTTATCGACGCGACGCGGTGATCTGATCGCGTATTCGCGCCGTATCTCTCGACGGAGGGGTACAAACATGCTGGCGGCAATAGGCGGCGTTTCTCTGAAACACTGGTACAACGCGCCAGAGTTTTTCTGGCGAGCGGGACAGGCTTTGCGTCAGGCGCGGGGCGATCCGCTATGCTTGCATGCGGCGACCTTCCGTCAAGATGGTCTCTATTTCTCTCTCAGCGTCTGGCACGATATCGAGGCGATGCTTACCTTCGCCCAATCAGGCCCACACCGTCGCCTGATGCTGGAGGCGAACCGCTTGGCGCATGTGAACCAGTTCCACCATTTCCCTTGCATAGGGATACCGACGGCTGAGCAAGCGCTTGAGCTTTGGCGGCATCATACCCTGGCTGCCGAATGAGGCGTTTTGCCCATGGCAAAACCTGCCGCTACCTCCTATGAACAACGGATACGACGCGGGAGACTTCCATGGCCAACGATCTTTTCAATTCCTTCATGTCCGGCCCTGACGAACAGGGGCGTTTTGGCATTTTCGGAGGGCGTTTTGTCAGCGAGACGCTGATGCCGCTGATCCTGTCGCTGGAAGAGGAATATGACAAAGCCAAGGATGATCCGACGTTCTGGGCAGAGATGGACGATCTATGGGCAAACTACGTGGGCCGCCCGTCGCCTCTGTACTACGCTGAACGCCTGACCGAGCATCTAGGCGGGGCGAAGATCTACCTCAAACGTGATGAGCTGAATCACACCGGCGCGCATAAGATCAATAACGTGTTGGGCCAGATCATTCTGGCGCGCCGCATGGGCAAGACCCGGATCATTGCGGAAACTGGGGCAGGGCAGCACGGCGTGGCCACAGCCACAGTCTGTGCCAAGTTCGGCTTGAAATGTATCGTCTATATGGGCGCCCATGACGTGCAGCGCCAGGCGCCGAACGTGTTCCGCATGCGTCTGCTAGGGGCCGAGGTGATTCCGGTGACCTCGGGCCGTGGGACGCTGAAGGACGCGATGAACGACGCGCTGCGCGACTGGGTGACCAATGTGCGCGACACGTTCTACTGCATCGGCACCGTGGCCGGTCCGCACCCGTACCCAGCTATGGTGCGCGACTTCCAGTCGATCATCGGCAAGGAAGCCAAAGAGCAGATGATGAAGGCCGAGGGCCGTCTACCCGACACGATCATCGCTGCCATTGGCGGTGGCTCGAACGCGATGGGCCTGTTCTACCCGTTCCTCGACGACAAAGAGGTCAACATCATCGGCGTCGAAGCCGGTGGTAAAGGCGTAAACGAGAAGATGGAGCATTGCGCTTCGCTGACCGGTGGTCGTCCAGGCGTGTTGCATGGCAACCGGACCTATCTGCTGCAGGACGATGACGGCCAGATTCTCGAAGGCTATTCGATCTCGGCCGGTCTGGACTATCCGGGCATCGGGCCCGAGCACTCCTGGCTGAACGATATCGGCCGCGCGAACTATGTCGCCATCACCGACAAAGAGGCGCTTGAGGCATTCCAGCTCTGCTGTGCCACCGAAGGCATCATCCCGGCGCTGGAGCCCAGCCACGCGCTGGCCCATGTTATGAAGATCGCACCGGATCTGCCGAAAGATCACCTGATCTGCATGAATATGTGCGGACGCGGTGACAAGGACGTGCAGACCGTCGCCAAATACCTAAACTTCGACATGTCGGACACAGAAGGCCGCACGGCGGACTAACATTCGGTCAAGCGGATGGAACCGGCCCCCAGAAAGGGCCGGTTTTTCTTTAGCTCTCTTGCAGGACGGTTTCGAACCCTTCGAACTGGGGCGGGCCCATAAGGGCGGATTGGGTCTTGCTGTTGCCTGCATTTTTATGCGCGTCGCGGAACTGTTCCGACTTGGTCCAAGCCTCAAAATCTGCGTGGCTATCCCAAATCACATGGCTGGAATACAGGCGATATCCGTCGCCTTCAGGCCCTTTGAGTAGGCGGAATTCCTGAAACCCTTTCAGCTCATTCAGACGGCTCTGGCGTTCCTTCCAGACATTCTCAAAATCGGCTTCACTGCCGGACCGGACCTTGAAACGGTTCATTGCGATAAAGCTCATGGCTTTCCCCATTCTTTCGTGATTGAGGCTGGCGAAACGAAATGTCGGCTGGCTGTTGGTATAGAGAGTATTCCCCACCCGCCGTCAATTGGCGCGCGCTGCGTGTTGGCGCAGGATGTCTAGCGGCACGATCTCAAGCGCGCGCTGATGCGTCGCCTCAAGATGCACCTTGGGCGCACAGCCTTCGTCATGCGCCTGAAGGAAGCGACCGGCGCAAAGACACCAGCTGTCCCCGGGGTTGAGGCCCGGAAAGTTGAACTCGGGCCGAGGGGTGCTGAGGTCGTTGCCAACGTATTTCGAATAGGCCAGAAACTCAGCCGTCATGACGGCGCAGACGGTGTGACTGCCCTGATCCTCGATGCAGGTGTTGCAGGCCCCGTCGCGGAAGAACCCGGTCAAAGGGTCTTTCGAGCAATCGGCCAGAATCCCGCCGAGAACATTGATGCTGTCTTCTTTCTGCATGAGGCTCACCCTAAAGGCTTTGCGCAATACTGCGGAACATTTCGACATTCTGTTCGTTAACACCCGGATCACGGAATTTGCGATCCGCACCGGTTGTCATGATCAGAACGCCACGAGGCTGGTCGAAATACATATATTGCCCATAGACCCCGCGGGCCAGAAATTCCCCTTCATGCGCGCCAACGGGGATCCACCACTGATAGCCGTAGCCGATCTTTCCTGGCTCGGTCGGGGCGCTGGGCCAGGTCGATTCCTTGATCCACTCTGCGGGCACCAGCTGTTCGCCGTCATGCTCTCCGCCCTGTAGGATCACCTGGCCGAAGCGCGCAAAATCGCGCGTGGTGAAATTCAGACCACCCAGTACAAAAGCCACACCTGCCCCGTCGGTGACATAGTATCCGTCGCGTTCCAGCCCCAAGGGCTGCACGATTTTCTCGGTCATCAGCTCCGTGACGCTGCGCCCGGTGGCCCCCCGGATCACCATGCCGATGACATGGGTGTCGATCGACACATACTGCCAGCTCTCTCCGGGTTCGATGAAGCTGTCCTGTAGCGCGATGGTGAAATCATCCAACTCACCGCCGAGGGCCAAAACGCGGCCCATTCGGTTGATATCAGAGTTCGGGTCAAAATAGTCCTCGTCAAAGACGACCCCGCTGGCCATGTTCAGCACATTGCGGATGGAGGCGGTCTCATAGGCGCTGCCGGTCAGGTTGGGCGCGTATTTCACCACCGGATCGTCAAGCGATGTGATCGCGCCTTCGTCCAGCAGAATCCCCAGAAGCGCCGAAAGATAGCTTTTGGCCACCGACCATGAGATGCGACGGTCGTCGGGACCTGTCCCCAGATAATATTCCTCGAACCGGATCTGACCGTCCTGCATCACCAGAAGTGAGGTGACCGCGCGATCCTCAATCCAGTCATCGGTCCCTTCGGGCAAGTCAAAGCCGGGGCCGTAAGGCAGCTCCCACGTTGGGCCGTTGCCTCGGGGCAGATCGGCGGTCAGGAAAGCCTCATCCATGTGAGAGAAATTCTGGACGATCTTCTCGTCGGAAAACAAAGAGTTCACGGCCAATAGACGTTGAATTTCTTCGCGTTTCCAGACGCCGACAACCACTGCGGCCAGGACCAATGCCAGAGTGATCCGCAACACCCATTTGAACAGAGCTTTCATGAAATGCCTCCCTCTCGGTTGGTATAGGAGCGCGAGACGCCGCATTCCGCAATCAAGACCTTACGGCACCAAGGGCGTAGGCTATTTGAACTTGTCCAACAGCTTTTGCATGGCCGAGCGGTTGTCTTCTTCGGGCACAGGCTTCGCCTCAGGTTTTGGGGCCGATTTTTCGGGCTTTGGCGAGGTGGAAGAGCGGGGCGGCGCAGTACGCAAAGCCACCGCATTCATGAACTTGCCGCCGTCACCATCCGCAAGATGGCCCGCGCCGTCTGCAACGCCGCGCAGTACGTCTTCCAGCCAGTCCCCATCGGCTTTGGCAAAGTCACCCAGAACATAGGGCGAGACCATCTCTTTCCGTCCGGGATGCCCGATGCCCAAACGCACCCGATCATAGGCCGGACTGATATGCTCATGAATGGATCGCAGCCCATTATGCCCTGCATGACCACCGCCCGCCTTGACCCGCACTTTGCCGGGCGCAAGGTCCAGCTCGTCGTGGAAAACGGTCACGTCGGTTGAGTCGAGCTTGTAGAACCGCATCGCCTCGCCCACGGATTGACCCGAGCGATTCATGAAGGTCTGCGGCTTGATCAGAAGCACCTTTTCGTGCCCAAGACGCCCCTCGGCAATCTCGGCCTGAAACTTGGATTTCCATGGGCCAATACCATGATCATCGGCAATCCGGTCCAGCGCCATGAAGCCGATATTGTGCCGGTTGTGGGCATATTTCGATCCCGGGTTCCCCAATCCGACAAATAGCTTCATGCCACAATCCTCTTTCGCATGCCTTCAGCGCAGAGGGGTGATGGCATGAAATGGCATCCGTTTTCCAGTCCGATGGCAAAAGAAAACGGGGCCCGATGTTGGGCCCCGTTTCACAATCCGACAATTCGAATTCGGATTTATTCTTCAGCTTCTTCCTGGCCGACGACTTCTACTTCGTCCGCGGCCACTTCTTCGCCGTCTTCGTCGTCGCTGGTCGACAGACCGGTCGGTGCCGAAACGTTGGCGATCACAAAGTCACGGTCGATGGTCGGCTTGGTGCCTGCGGGCAGGTCAACCGACGAGATGGTGACAACGTCGTTGATCTCCATGCCTGTCAGATCAACGGTGATCTTCTCAGGAATGTCGCCAGCGGTGCACATCAGTTCGACTTCCGGGCGAACAACGGTCAGAACGCCGCCCTTCTTGATGCCGGGGGCTGCTTCTTCGTTGACGAATTCAACCGGGATGAACAGCGCGATCTTGGTGGTCCGACGCAGGCGCATCAGATCCAGGTGGGTCGGCAGGTCTTTGACGACGTCACGCTGTACGTCGCGGCAGATGACGCGTACGTCTTCGTGGCCTTCAACCTTCAGGTTCCACAGGGTCGACTTGAAACGGCCTGCTTTCAGGCGCTTGAACAGTTCGTTGAACGGGATCTTGATTGCCAGCGGATCTTTGTCGCCACCAAAAACAACGCCCGGAACCATGCCTTCGCGGCGGGTCTGACGAGCGGCGCCCTTGCCTGTCCCCGTCCGTTCCAGAGCTACGAGATCAGGAATCTCTCCAGCCATGATATATTCTCCAATGTTAGGGCGGGCATCCTCCAAGGCTGTATGCCCGCGTGAAGCCGCGTCCTTAGCTTGTTTTTTACGGTTTGGAAAGCAGTAATTTGCGAGGCTCTGCCTCGCGCTCCGAGGTATTTTCAAACAGAAGAAGATGCGAAGCGCCCGTTGCTTCTTCTGTTCAACAATACCTCGGGGGAGTCGCCCCTTCAGGCGCGGCGGGGGCAGCGCCCCCTGTGCCGGCTCAGCTTTGCCAGCGCCCGCCGAAATCTTCGGGCACAAGCAGGTTGTGGCGGCCCAGATCTGCGACATTGCGCTCGCCGCACAGGGCCATCGTGGTATCAAGCTCCTTCTGAATGACGTCCAAGGCGGTCGTCACGCCAGATTGACCCATTGCGCCTAGCCCGTAGACGAAAGCGCGGCCGATATAGGTGCCCTTTGCCCCCAGTGCCAAAGCCTTTAGGACGTCCTGACCCGAGCGGATGCCGCTGTCCAGATGCACTTCGACATCTCCGCCGACAGCGTCCATGATCTCGGGCAGCATGCGGATCGAACTCAGCGCACCGTCCAGTTGCCGGCCGCCGTGATTCGACACAATGATAGCGTCCGCGCCGAGTTTGGCCGCCATCTTGGCATCTTCGGCGTCGAGTATGCCTTTCAGGATCACTTTGCCGCCCCATTGCTCCATCAGCTTTTCGACCTTTGTCCAGTCGAGGCTGGGATCGAATTGCTCAGCCGTCCACGCGCCTAAGGATGAGGCGTCGGAGATACCTTCGACATGACCGACGATGTTGCCAAACTCGCGCCGCTTGGCTCGCAGCATCTCGATCCCCCACGACCATTTCGTCATCAGGTTGGCGATGGTTTTAGGTGTGAGTTTCGGTGGGGCAGAAAGGCCGTTCTTCAGGTCTTTGTGGCGTTGACCAAGAATCTGCAAATCCAGCGTAATCACCAGTGCGGAGCACTTGGCATCCTTGGCCCGCTGGATCAGGCGGCTGACATAGTCTTCATCCTTCATGGTGTAGAGCTGGAACCAGAACGGCTTGGTGGTGTATTCCGCCACATCTTCGATCGAGTTGATCGACATTGTGGAAAGAGTGAAGGGCACGCCGAATTCCTCGGCAGCTTTGGCGGCCTTCATTTCCCCGTCGGCGTGTTGCATGCCGGTCAAGCCGACAGGGGCAAGCGCAACCGGAAGCGCCACGTCCTCTCCAATCATCTGCGACGCGGTCGACCGGCCCGCCATATCCACGGCCACTCTTTGGCGCAGGCGGATTTTCTCGAAATCCGAACTGTTTTCGCGAAAGGTCTGCTCGGTCCAGCTGCCGCTTTCGGCGTAGTCGTAGAACATGCGCGGCACACGGCGTTCGTAGATCCGGCGCAAGTCTTCAATCGTCGTAATCACGGGCATGTTCGGGAACCTTCCTTGAATTGTCCCGAACTGTGTAACCGGCAAGAGGGCAGTTTCGCAACGCTATCGCGAGATCAAAAAACGCGGCTGTCCCATGTCAGCCGCGTTTGGAAAAGCAACCTGATCGTCAGGGTTTATGCGGAATGGGCACCATCCGCGAGGGACTTCACGAAATCCAGCACCTCGGCCACTGGCTTGCCCGCGCCGATCTGGCTGACGATGGCCGACCCAACAACCGCCCCATCCGCGACTGAGGCAATGGCCTGCGATTTCTCAGGTGTGTTGATGCCAAAGCCAACAATGACCGGAAGGTCGGTGGCGGATTTGATCCGGGCGACCTCGGGGCCGACATTGGTGGCCTGCGCCTCCGCCGCTCCGGTGATTCCGGTGATCGAGACGTAGTAAACAAAGCCCGAGGTGTTCTGCAGCACGCGGGGCAAGCGTTTGTCGTCGGTGGTTGGTGTCGCGAGGCGGATGAAGTTCAGACCGGCGGCTTGGGCTGGCAGGCAAAGCTCCTCGTCTTCTTCGGGCGGCAGGTCGACGACGATTAAGCCGTCGATGCCCGCAGCTTTGGCCTCTTCCAGAAACGCATCGACGCCACGGTTGTAGATCGGATTGTAGTAGCCCATTAGAACAATCGGGGTCGTGTCATCGGTTTCCCGGAACGTGCGCGCCAGATCCAGCGTGCGTTGCAGGGTCATGCCGCCATCCAAGGCGCGCTGACCTGCAAGCTGGATCGTCGGCCCATCCGCCATCGGGTCGGTAAAGGGCAGGCCAAGCTCGATCACATCCACGCCCGCACCCGGCAATCCTTTGACGACCTCAAGCGAGGTTTCATAGTCTGGGTCGCCTGCCATCACATAGGCGACAAAGGCCTTTTTCCCCTCGGCTTTCAGAGCGGCAAACTTGGCGTCGATACGGGTCATGGCATGTCCTTGCAGTCAGGTTCGGACCTGATGTGCAGAAAGTTTTGCCGAAAATCAATCCCGCCGCGGCCGCAAACCTTCAGAACGCGAAGTGATAGCGGAAAAGCAGGGCGTTGACGCCCGGATTATCCTCTTGCGTGCTGGCGTTGGATTTGTGGGTGATCGCCAGCGACACCTTGTTGCCATTGTCCAGTGTATATCCCACCCCAAGAAGGCTGCGGATCTGAAAGCTACCGCCAAGATCGTTCAACTCGTCAGCCTCGGAAAAGTAGCCGGGCATGACGCTGCCTTCCAGAAACCAGCGATCGTTCAGAGAATAGAGACCAACCAGACCCACGCCGATATGGGTATCGCCCGCTTCGTCGATCGACAGGGCTGCGCCCCACCCAACGCTGAACCGGGTGGCCTGATGAAATGGGCGGTGCTGATACTCCAACGCAATAAGCGCATGATCATCCGAGTCGCTGTCCGAGAAATCTGCGAAACCAGCCCCTAGAATAATGGACTGGGCATGCGCAATGCCGGCGCTTATGGCCAAAACAGCCGACAAAGCGAGGAGTTTCTTCATAGGAACATTTCCGTTTGGTCTTCGATGTTTCTTTTCACGTGCTTATTCCAATGGTCTCTTTTCAATGCGCCCGCGAACACAACAGAGGAACAAATCCGTGAATCCAGCGTGAGGGTGAAGGGCGCTCTCCGGCCACATTGGCTTGCGCATTCACCCTGACCCGCCTAGAAGCAGCCGCGAAAAGCATCAGGAGACCGTCATGGGCTTTAAAATGGGAATCGTGGGCTTGCCGAATGTGGGCAAGTCGACCCTCTTCAACGCGCTGACCAAAACCGCAGCCGCCCAGGCTGCGAATTTCCCGTTCTGCACCATCGAACCCAATGTGGGCGACGTGGCTGTGCCTGATGACCGGTTGGATAAGTTGGCGGCGATCGCTGCCTCAAAACAAATCATCCCGACGCGGATGACCTTTGTGGATATCGCCGGTCTGGTGAAGGGGGCCTCGAAAGGTGAAGGGCTTGGCAACCAGTTTCTTGCCAATATCCGCGAGACCGACGCCATCGCCCATGTGCTGCGCTGTTTCGAAGACGGCGATGTGACCCATGTAGACGGCCGAGTTGACCCGGTGGCCGATGCCGACACGATCGAGACCGAACTGATGCTGGCCGATCTGGAAAGCATTGAAAAACGCCGCGCCAATCTGGTGCGCAAGCTGAAGGGCAATGACAAAGAGGCGCAGCAACAGGACCGTTTGCTGGCCGAGGCGCAGGAGATGCTGGAAAACGGCAAGCCCGCGCGTCTGGTTGAGGTCTCGGACGAGGACGCCAAAGCGTGGAAGATGCTGCAACTTCTGACCACCAAGCCGGTGCTCTATGTCTGCAACGTGTCAGAGGAAGAAGCCGCCGAGGGCAATGAATATTCCGCCAAGGTCGCTGAAATGGCCGCGGCGCAGGGCAATTCCCACGTCATCATCAGCGCCAAGATCGAAGAAGAGATCAGCCTGCTGGAAGAGGACGAGGCCGAGATGTTCCTGAGCGAGATGGGTCTGGAAGAACCCGGCCTCGATCGTCTGATCCGCGCCGGTTACGATCTGCTCAAGCTGGAAACCTATTTCACCGTCGGTCCGAAAGAGGCCCGCGCCTGGACCATCCGCACAGGCACCGCCGCACCGCAGGCCGCAGGCGTGATCCATGGTGATTTCGAAAAGGGCTTCATCCGCGCCGAGACCATCGCCTATGACGACTACATCGCTGCCAATGGCGAGCAGGGCGCGAAAGAGGCAGGCAAGATGCGGGCTGAGGGCAAGGGATACATCGTCAAAGATGGCGATGTGATGCATTTCCTTTTCAACACGTAAGTCAGTAGGTCACGGTAGGTTTTCAAAGCGCTTCGTTCAAGCTGCACTGGGCGATCAACCACTTACCATCTGCCTGTTGATACAAAACGTTTAGGGATGTGCCGCTGGCGGCACTTCCTTCACTAAAGCGAGCGAGACACCAGCCAATGCGGCCTTCAGCATCCGCGTGCAAGACCTCGATTGCTTTGTCCTCGCCTTCTTCTTCAACCCACTCCTTATGCGTCGTCTCGATTGCCGGCCGACCAATGGCTGCCGGGCCATAAGGCGAATAGAGTTCCGCATTGTCCGTAAAGTACGACGCACATCCTGCTGCATCCCTGGACCGGTAACTATGAACGTACCCGTCAAACACCTGTTGAAAAAGGTCTTTGGCTTCCATTTTGAACCTCGCCAATTTGCAATTTCATTCAATATAAGTCTCGGTGATCCTGCGCGACAACAACGCAATTCCGTCCCCATCGACGGACGAGCAGACGGCGCTCTTTCTTTAGGCTACAACGGCTTGAGCGACCTTGAGCCTCAAAGTGGACGACCAGCGCATGATCGAAATCCGAGACCTCCAACTCCTCAGCGCCCTCGCGCGGCATCGGCATTTTGCCAAAGCGGCTGAGGAATGCGGGATTTCCCAGCCTGCCTTCTCGATGCGCATTCGCAATCTTGAGGACCGGTTAGGTGTCTCGATTGTCCGACGCGCCAATCGGTTTCAGGGCCTGACTGAAGAGGGTGAGATGATCGTCCTGCGGGCGCGGCGCATTTTGGATGATGCCAAGGCATTGGAGCAGCAGGTGCAGGCCGCAAAGGGCGAGATCACCGGCACGTTGATGCTGGGTGTGATCCCGACCGCCATCGCCTTTACCGGACGACTGACGAAACATTTGCGTAAGGCGCATCCGCGGATCGTGACCCGGATCGAGACCATGTCAGCCTCAGCCATTCAGCATCGGCTGGACGAAGGCAGCTTGGATGCGGGCGTGACCTATGGCGACAGTATCGGCACCGATTTGCGGCAGGTGCAGCCTCTTTACGAGGAGACTTATGTCCTCCTGGCCCCTGCGCATATGGTGGAGGATACGGGACCGATCCCTTGGGCCAAGGTCGCAGATTTCCCCCTAAGCCTGCTTGTACCGCAAATGCAGAACCGGCGTATTCTGGATCGGATCTTTCTGGATCAGGGGCTGCACCCGGATGTAGTGGCTGAAACCAGCGGCTTTACCGCCTCGATGGTGATGGCGCGCGAGGGGTTGGCGGCCACTGTGGTTCCGCGTGTTCTGCTGCGATCTCTGGGTGATCTGAAGGGGACCAAAGTGCTGCCCTTGATTGACCCAGTGGTCAGCAAACCGATTTGCCTGGCGACCCTGACCCGAGATCCGGAATTGCCAACGGTCGAGGCCCTGAGGGCGGTTGTGACGTCTTTGCGGTGATAAGGTGTCGTTATCGTGCGATTGCATATGACGATTTGACGATATCCTCATCTGATGAAACACGGAGCCTCAATCGGAGGGCATCATGGCACCATTAGATACCAAGCCATCAGGCGCACCCAAGGGCGTTTGGAAGTCAGGTAAAGGCAAAGGGCGACACACGCCTAAAGGCCGTCAGTTCACGGATAAGGCACAGGCGGAGATTTCGCGCCTGCTGGGGGATCGCCCCCGTCGCCGCGATCTGTTGATCGAATTTCTGCATTTGATTCAGGACGCGCACGGCCATATCAGCGCCGACCACATCGCCGCCTTGGCGGTCGAGATGCGCATCGGTCAGGCCGAGATCTATGAAACCGCGACCTTCTATGCCCATTTCGATGTGGTGAAAGAGGGTGAGACGCCTCCTCCGGCGTTGACGATCCGCGTCTGTGATTCCCTGTCCTGCGAGATGGCCGGCGCCCAGCAATTGCAAAAGGCGCTTGAGGACGGTCTGGACTCGTCCGAGGTTCGTGTTGTTCGCGCGCCCTGCATGGGCCGTTGTGACACCGCGCCGGTGCTTGAGATCGGTCACAACCATATCGACCATGCGACCCCCGAAAAGGTGCAGGCTGCAATTGCAGCGGGTGACACCCATACCCATCTGCCCGACTACGAAACCTTCGCGACCTATGAGGCCGAAGGCGGTTACGCAAAATTGAAAGAGCTGCGCGAGGGCGGCGATTGGGAGAAGGTGCAGGAAGACGTTCTGTCCTCGGGCCTGCGCGGTCTGGGCGGTGCTGGCTTCCCGTCGGGTAAGAAATGGGGCTTTGTTCGCATGAACGAAGGTCCGCGCTATCTGGCCGTGAACGGTGATGAGGGCGAGCCCGGCACGTTCAAAGACCGCTACTATCTTGAGCGCACGCCGCATGTCTTCCTGGAAGGCATGCTGATCGCCGCATGGGCGGTCGAGGCCGAAACCTGCTTTATCTACATGCGTGACGAATACCCCGCGGTTCTGGAAATCCTGCGCCGTGAAATTGCCGCGCTGGAGCAGGCCGGGATTGTCGAAGAAGGCTACATCGACCTGCGCCGCGGGGCCGGTGCCTATATCTGCGGTGAAGAATCCGCGATGATCGAATCGATCGAAGGCAAGAAGGGTCTGCCGCGCCATCGCCCTCCGTTCGTGGCGCAGGTTGGCGTGTTCAACCGCCCGACCTTGGTTCACAACGTTGAGACGCTGTATTGGGTCTCGAAAATCTGCCGCGAAGGGTCGCGGATCCTGAGCTCGGTTGAAAAGAATGGCCGCAAGGGCCTGCGCAGCTACTCCATCTCGGGTCGCGTTACGAAGCCGGGTGTTTACCTGCTGCCCGCTGGTTCGACCATTCTGGACGTGATCGAGGCTGCCGGTGGCATGGCCGAAGGGCAGACCTTCAAGGCGTACCAGCCGGGTGGTCCGTCCTCGGGCCTGTTGCCTGCATCGATGGATGATATCCCGCTGGATTTTGACACGCTGCAACCGCATGGCACCTTTATCGGCTCGGCAGCTGTGGTGGTTCTGTCCGATCAGGACACCGCCCGCGATGCGGCGCTGAACATGCTGCGCTTTTTCGAGGATGAAAGCTGCGGCCAGTGTACGCCTTGCCGTGCTGGCTGCGAAAAGGCGGTCAAGCTGATGCAGGCTGACAAATGGGACACCGATCTGCTGGAAGATCTGTGTCAGGTCATGGGCGACGCTTCGATCTGCGGTCTGGGGCAGGCAGCCCCGAACCCGATCCGCCTTGTCATGAAACATTTCGCTGACGAAATCTGAAGGGAGACAGAGCCATGCTAGACGCAAGCCCAACCAAGACCGTCACCTTCAACCTGAACGGCGAAGATGTCACCGTGCCCGAGGGCTGGACCATCTGGGAAGCCGCCAAGGGCCAGGGGTTCACCATCCCGCACCTGTGCCACAAACCGCAACCAGGCTACCGCCCCGACGGCAACTGCCGTGCCTGTATGGTTGAGGTGGAAGGTGAGCGCACGCTGGTCGCCTCGTGCATCCGCCCTGCCGCAGACGGTATGGTCGTCAAGACCGACAGTGACCGGGCCGAGAAATCGCGCGCCATGGTCATGGAACTGCTGGTCGCCGATCAGCCCGAAGAGGCGCATGACACCTCCAGCCATTTCTGGGACATGGCCAAGCTGAACGATGTCAGCGAGAGCCGTTTCCCGGCGAAAGAGGCTGAAAAGATTCCGCTACTGGATGACAGCCACGTTGCGATGCGTGTCAATCTGGACGCGTGTATCAACTGCAACCTCTGCGTCCGTGCCTGCCGTGAAGTGCAGGTGAATGACGTGATTGGCATGGCCGGTCGCGGCCATACGGCTCAGGTGGTGTTCGACCAGAACGACCCGATGGGCGATTCGACCTGTGTGGCCTGTGGTGAGTGCGTTCAGGCTTGCCCCACCGGCGCGCTGATGCCCGCCACCGTGCTGGACGACCAGCAGAAGGGTGACAGCAAGGATTATGATAGCGAAACCGAAAGCGTCTGCCCGTTCTGCGGCGTAGGCTGCAAGGTCTCGCTCAAGGTCAAGGACGGCAAGGTCAAATATGTCGAGGGCATCAACGGCCCCGCTAACGAAGGCCGCTTGTGTGTCAAAGGCCGCTTTGGTTTCGACTACATCCACCACCCGCACCGCCTGACCACGCCGCTGATCCGTCGTGAGGACGCGCCTGAAAAAGGTTTGAACGTCGATCCGGGCAACTTGTCGACCCATTTCCGCGAAGCGACCTGGGAAGAGGCGATGGATCTGGCCGCCACAAAGCTGATGGCCCTGCGCGAAGAAGACCCGCGCAGCGTTGCGGGCTTTGGCTCGGCCAAATGCACCAACGAAGAAGCCTATCTGTTCCAGAAGTTCATCCGTCAGGGCTTCCGCCACAATAACGTCGACCACTGCACCCGTCTGTGCCACGCCTCGTCGGTTGCGGCCCTGATCGAGAACGTGGGCTCGGGCGCGGTGACCGCGACTTTCAACGAGATCGAAAACGCGGATGTGGCGATCATCATCGGCTCGAACCCGATCGAGAACCACCCCGTTGCAGCGACCTACTTCAAGCAGTTCGCCAAACGCGGCGGCAAGCTGATCGTGATGGACCCGCGCGGCGTTGGTATGCGCAAGTTTGCCGACGAAATGCTGCAGTTCCGTCCGGGGGCGGATGTCTCGATGCTCAACGCGATCATGAACGTGATCGTCGAAGAAGAGCTCTATGACAGCCAGTATATCCACCGCTGGACCGAGAACTGGGAAGCCGAGAAAGAGCATCTGCGCCAGTTCACACCCGAGGCGATGTCGCCGATCTGCGGTATCGAGCCCGAGCAGCTGCGCCGTGTCGCGCGCACCTTTGCGCAGGCAAAGGCCGGCCTGATCTTCTGGGGCATGGGCGTTAGCCAGCACATCCACGGGACCGACAACTCTCGCTGTCTGATCAGCCTTGCGCTGATGACCGGCAATGTCGGCAAACCCGGCGCGGGTCTGCACCCTCTGCGGGGTCAGAACAACGTGCAGGGGGCCTCAGACGCCGGTCTGATCCCGATGTTCCTACCGGATTACCAGTCGGTCATGGATGATGACATCCGCGCCAAGTTCAACTCTGTGTGGAATGATGAGCGTGACTTCTCGAACGAGAAGGGCCTGACGGTCACCGAGATCATTGATCAGGCATATGCGGGCAACATCAAGGGGATGTATATTCAGGGCGAAAACCCGGCCATGTCCGACCCCGATGTTGGTCACGCGCGCGACGCTCTGGCCAAGTTGGAGCTGATGATCGTGCAGGATATCTTCCTGACGGAAACGGCGAACTATGCCGATATCATCCTGCCTGCCTCGGCGCTCTATGAGAAGAACGGCACCGTGTCGAACACCAACCGTCAGGTGCAGCGTGTGCGTCCGGCCGTGACCCCTCCGGGTGAGGCGCGTGAGGATTGGAAGATCACCGTCGAGCTTGGGCAGAGGATCGGGCTGAACTGGGACTACACCGATGTGTCGCAGGTGTTCAACGAGATGAAGTTGACGATGAACTCGCTCAACAACATCACGTGGGAGCGTCTGGAGACCGAGACCATCACCTATCCGTCCCTGTCCGAGACAGACCCGGGTCAGGCGATTGTCTTCGGTGATGGCTTCCCACGTGCGGACGGCAAGGCCCGGTTCACTCCGGCCAGCGTCATACCGCCGGATGAGGCCCCTGATGACGAATACCCGATGATCGCCACCACCGGTCGTCAACTTGAGCATTGGCACACTGGGTCGATGACTCGTCGCGCCAAGGTATTGGACGCGGTTGAGCCTGAGGCGAACTGCTCGATGAACCCGCGGACGCTCAAACTGATGGGGATCGAACCGGGCGAGATGGTCCGTTTGACCACGCGTCGTGGCTCGATCGAGATCATGGTTCGTGCCGACCGTGCGATTGCCCAAGATATGGTGTTCATCCCGTTTGCCTATGTCGAGGCAGCGGCGAATATCCTGACCAACTCGGCCATCGACCCCTATGGCAAAATCCCCGAGTTCAAGTTCTCGGCAATCCGGGTCGAAAAGATCGAAGACGCCATCGCGGCAGAGTAAACTCCATTCCAGACGCTCGGAAAAGGCGGCCCATTGGGTCGCCTTTTTCGCGTCTTGACAGCGGCTTACACGCGGCCAACCCTGTCACCGTCATTCATGATGGAGTTGCCGATGCCCCGCCGTTTCGTCGATTTGTCCGTTCCGCTGGAAACCGGGATCGTGTCGGACCCGCCGATCATGCTGCCTGAGATCGAGTACATGACCCATGACCAGACTGCAGAGCAGGTCATATCCTTCTTTCCCGGCCTGCAAAAGGATGACCTGCCTGGCGGCGAGGGCTGGGCCATCGAACGGTTACAAATCGCGACCCATAACGGGACCCATCTGGACGCGCCCTATCATCATCATTCCACAATGGACAAAGGTGAGCGGGCGATCACCATCGATGAGGTGCCGCTGGAGTGGTGCATGAATCCCGGCGTTAAACTGGATTTTCGCGATTTCGAGGATGGCTATGTGGTCACAGCAGCGGATGTCGAAGCTGAACTGAAACGGGTCGGCCATACGCTGAAACCGTTGGAAATCGTAGTCGTCAACACCTCTGCCGGGACGCAATATGGCCAGCCCGACTATCTGATGAAGGGCTGCGGTATGGGGCGCGAAGCAACCCTATATCTGACAGAACGCGGCGTGCGCGTCACAGGCACGGATGCCTGGAGTTGGGACGCGCCCTTCCCGTTGACCGCACAGGAATATGCGGAAACCAAAGATGCCTCGATCATCTGGGAGGGGCACCGCGCCTCGATGGAGATAGGCTATTGCCACATGGAGAAGCTAACCAATCTCGAAACACTGCCCGCAACGGGGTTTGAGATTTCTTGTTTTCCCTTCAAGATCAAAGGAGCGTCAGCCGGGTTCATCCGCGCCGTCGCGATCTTTGAGGACCCCGAGGAGTGAAAATCACCAACATGTCGCAAGATACACAACCTCTTGGCGGCCATGATGGCCCGTATGATGCACCGATCGAAATCCACGGCTTTGCTTTGCAGCCGGACTGGGTCGACTACAACGGGCATATGAACATCGGCTATTATGGCGTGGCGTTCGACATGGCTTTTGAACGTCTGCTGGTCGATCATCTAGGCTTGGGTGAGCCACAGGTCGCCGCGATGGGGCAGGGGCCATATGTTCTGCAGTCGCATATGCAGTTCCTGCGGGAGGTCACTCCGGACATGACGATAAACTTTCGGTTTCGGCTTCTGGATGCAGATCAGAAACGAGGGCACTATTTCGGGCAGATGGTCTCAATGCCGGATGAAACGGTGTGTGCCACGCAAGAGGTGCTGTTCATGAATGTCAGCCACGCGACGGGGCGGTCTGCGCCTTACCCGGATTGGGCGGTCAGGCGGCTGGCGCGGATGGTGTCCGATCACGAGGCGCTTCCCGCGGCACCACAAATCGGCCAGCTGATTGGTATTCGCCGAAAGTAGTCTGTTAGTAATCGCGCTCGAAAAACAGCCCGATCCCGGTTTCTCCGCGCCCGTCAACAGTGCCCCGGACAGTGAAGCTGTCTGTGACGTCCAGGTTCAGGTTTACCTCGGTATCGCCGTCTGTGTTGACGGTGAAGTCCGTGTACAGATTGTCCCCAAGATATGCTCCTGCGCCAAAGCGACCCGCGCCGCCTTCGGTCGCACCGATATCCACCGTGTCAACACCGGTCGAGTCGCGCAGGCCCTTGGTCGCATCGCCGCCAGCCCCGCTGAGTTGCGCCAGAGAGGCCGCCATCTGTGCGATGACAAAAGGTGAGAGCTCCGAGAACCGGTTGCCAAACAACAGCATGGCCAGCGCCTCTTCGGTCGGGCGTTCGGGGTCTGAGAAAACATTGACTTCGGGCGAATCCAGAGGCCCGGCGATCTCGATCGTGGCGGTCCCGTCCGATGTGCTGCTCGAAGATTCGAACTCGATATAGGGCGTCAGATCGCCTTGCAGCGTGACGATCCCTTTGGTCAGGGTTAGCCTGCGCCCCAGAATGTCCAGGTTGCCGCGCAGCAGTTCGATCTGACCCGAAGGGACAACCGATGTCGTTGTGCCGCCGATTGAGATGTTCCCGCCCAGTTCCGCATTCACGCCGCGCCCCCTTACAAAGACGGCTTTTGGGGCCAGCAGGCTAATATCCAGCGCAATGCGCGAGTTGCTTTTGCTTTGCTCTTCCTTGGGGATCAGTTGCGCCCGTTCGCGGGTGACATAGCCCAGACGGCTTTCGTTGATATGCTGTATTTCGGGGATCGGAGCTGCCCCGACGGCGCCTGATGCGGCAGCGAGGTTAATGTTGGTTTCGCCAAATGTGATCTGCCCCGCCAGGCTGCTATTCCCTGTCAAAGCGCCCGCCAACACGATCTGACCGTTCAGCGTGGTCTCGTAGAGCAGCTGGTCGGTCAGCACGAGATTGTTCAGCGTCGTTGTGATCTGCGCGTTAAACGGCGGGGTCAGGTCGACGGGTCCGCTGACGGTGAACCCCCCACCCGCGCGCATAGCCCCGTTCATCGATATCGTGGCGCGGCCTTGGGCCAGATCGACCGACCCGCCAATCCCAGTGATCGTTTGCCCTGCAGTCGGTATCGCAAAGGACGTGCCCGAGGTTGTGATCGTCCCCGACAGAGCCTCCAGCCCGGGTTGACCCTTGAGCGCCAGATTGTAACGGGCTGAGCCTTCAATCTTGTTAGGCGTGATGAATGCATTGGCGATACCCAGATTGATCCCACCTTGGGCAGTTACATCTGCCAGACCCGTACCCTCATCGAACGTTCCGGACAGCTCGGTGCTGAGATCCGCGGGGCCTGTCGCGTTTGAGGAAATCGTCCAGACTCCATTGTCGCGTTTAGCAGTGCCTTCGGCCGTCACTGTGCCGGGGAAGTCCGGCACAAAGCGTTCGATCCGGTTGAACTTGGCCTCGTAGTCCAGATCTGCCGAGCCATCCGTCTCAACCGTTCCGACAACGTTTACATACGAGCTGTCAGGCCCTTGCAGGCGCGCGGTGCCTTCGAGCCCCGACTGAGTAGGCGCGACATTGCCATCCAGTTTCAAAGGACCGGACAACGTAGTGGAAAGGCGGCTGAGGTCATCCAGCATCGCCGAAAAGTTCAGCCCGCCTGATTCACGATCAAGCTGGCCCGAGGCATTTGCCGTCAGCGCCGTCCCGTTTAGCCGGAACGTGCGGATGTTCATACCGGCGTCAGTGTTTTCGGCATCCACGTTCAGAGTCGTGCGACCCGAAACCAGCGTGTCCAACTGGTCGATCCCAGTGCGGATGTCATTGGCCTCGACCGTGCCCTGCACATCGAACAGCTTGCTGCCCATAGCGCCTTTGCCCTGCATATCGGCCTTCACAGACCCAGCCAGATCCCGCCCCGCAAGGCCGGAGAACAGCGACAGGTCGGGCACGTTCGCCTTGGCTTGTCCGTCGACGGCCAGATCGCTGGTGGGATCTGTGATCGTCGCAACGGCTTCGGCCGTCAGAGCGCGCCCGTTGATCGTGGCCTGACGAATCTCGATCTGCTCTTGCGACAAGGCTCCGTCGAATTCGATTGAGGTCTGCCCGGCCAGAAGCGGATCCAGATCATCCATCCCGGTCTTAATATCCCGCGCGGTCACACTGGCCGTGCCGTCAAACTCCAGCGTTTGGACTGTGCCCTTGCCGTCCAGACTGGCCTGTACCGAACCGCCCAGATCACGCTTGGCGAGGCCTGAGAAAACCGACAAATCTCGGGCGCTGACCGTAGCTTGCCCGTCAATGGACAGGTTCCCTTCGGGCGTGGTCACGGTTCCTGCAGCCTGAGCCCGGGCGGCATCTGCGATCAATGTGAAGTCCCGGATTGTCACACCGTCCGAGCCGCGTTTTGCATCCAGCGTGATCGTGGTCTCGCCCGTGATCACCGGATCGATGTCGTCTCGACCCGTGGAAAGATCGCTGCCTTTGACGGTGACTTTCCCGTCAAAACTGCGCTCTAGTGGCGACCCGCTGCCTTCGACGGTGGCCGAGACCTCTCCGCCGAGGTCAAGCTTGGCCAGATCCGAGAACCGCGAAAGGTCGGAGGCGTCAAGCTTCGCCGAACCGTCGATGTTCAGGCCGCTGGTCAGCCCGCTGATCAGCGCGTCGAGATCAAGTGTGTAGTCCGCCCCGATCAACTCAAACCCGGATAGGTTCAGCGTTTGGTCGCTGCCATATTCGAACACGCCGTCCAGCGTGATTCTGTCGCCTATCGCGGTGTTCAGGGCGGGGTCGGACAGATCTAAGCCGTCAAGCGCGGCTTGCAGGTCACCATCCACGCTGAGGGCATCCCCCTGTTCCAAGCTCCCCTGAGCCGCAATTTGCGCGCGCCGCAGGCTGATCTGGTCTGTGGTCAACCCATTGGCTGTCAGGCTCAGGTCCCACAGATTGCCGTTCTTCTGGTCGAACAGGGCCGAGATTTGCGCGGCTTCGATCGACGTCCCTCCGCCCGAGACGGGCAGGACCACCTTGTCGCCCTCAGGTGGGGTGATGCGGCCCTGCAGAGCGGCCAGTTGCAAGGTGCCGCCCGAGGCTAGCTCTAACTGGCCTTCCAGTTTCAGCGCCTGAGACGTAAATTCCAGATCACTGATGTTCAGCGCGCCTTCCGGCTGGGTCTGGCCATCGACAAAGAGGCGCGTGTCGGAGCCAAAGAACACATCCATATCGCTGGCGACAAAGGGCGTCAGGTCACCGCCCAGATCGGCGGTGAACGCGATCCCATCCGCTGCACCGCTTTCGGCGGCACGCAGACGCACCTGACCCGACACACGCGGCTGGTTGTCACTGCTCAGACTGATATCTGCGGTGAAGTCTGTAACTGGGCCAGAGCCTTTGGCTGTCAAACCAATGGGAGGGCTGTCGGGGATATTCAGCGCGGTTGAGATGAGGCCGCCGGAGGCTTCGACAACGCTCAGGTCCAGGTCAATCTGGCTACTGGCGTTCTGGAAGCCGGCTTTGAGGCTGATTTCGTCTCCGGCGCGGTCAAGGCGGGTGATATCAAGGCTGGTATCCAATGTTCCATCGGCCAGCGACAAGTTGCCGGTGACGTTCAGGTCAGCGGCAACGCCGATCAAAGGCTCGCCCAAGGCCAGCTCATCAATCCGAAGCTCTCCGATTTCAATCGCGACGGGCAGTTCAGGCAGTTGGAACGGTGTGGTCTCAGCCGAAGGGGCCGGAGCCTCCTTGGTTGTGGTGCCAGGGGCACGGGCGATGTCGATTTCCTGTGCGGTCAACGCGTTGACCGAGAAGCGCCCCCGGATCAGTGCCAGGCGGTTCCAGTCAAGCTCGGCATCCTTGATGGTCAGCCAGACACCTTCATCATCGGCCACTGTGATCTCGGCAATGGTGGCGCGGGAACTCAGCGCGCCTTGCAGGCCTTTGACGGTGACGTTCTGATCATCACCTGACAGCGTGTCCTGCAAGAACCGCTCGATCATGCTGCCGCCTTCGTCCTCTTGGGCGTGCAGGGTTGGGGGCACACAGATCAGCGTGCCGATCAGCAGCAGATATGCGAGGTAGCGTTTCAAAATGCCTGTCCAATCCCGATATAGAATTGCAGCCCGTTGCCTGTATCGCCCTGAACCGGGTAGGCCAGATCAAAGCGTAGTGGTCCGAATCCGCCCAGATCATAGCGCACACCCAGACCGGCACCGGCGTGATTTTCGGCATCGCTGCCGATGAACGAAGATGTATCCACGGTACCGTAGTCGTAGAACCCGACCAGCGACAGGCTTTCGGTGATTTTGCCGCGTACCTCGCCGGAAAAGCCCAGAAACGATTTGCCACCTGCGATGCCGGTGCCTACCGGAATACCGAGGCTTTCAAACGGTTGCCCGCGAACAGTTCCCGCACCGCCCGAGAAGAACAGGAAGTCCGGCGTTACCCCATCCGCTGACGGGCCGATGACTGACCCGATTTGAACGCGCCCGGCCAAGACCAGTTTTCCGCCAGTACCCAGACTGGTGTAGGCCCGTCCGTCTCCGAAGAGGCGAATGCCACTTTCGGTTCCGGAGAGCCCGGCGAAGGGAGTGGCCTGCGCGTCCAGATAGAACCCACGTGTCGCACTGATCTTGCTATCGCGCTCGTCCCATTCTGACCGAAAGGGGATTATGAAGTATCGGAATTTTCGCCCATCTCCGTAGGCGTCATCGGCATCCGACCACTGAAAACCGACAGACGCTTCGGCATAGAGCCTGTCTGAAAACGTGCGCCGCGCACCATAAGCCAATGAGGCCACGGTGACGTTGTAGTTTTCCGTGTTGCGCCGCTCTAGCAGAGCGTTCCAAAACGTGTTGTCATCGGGTCCCAAACGGTCGGGTTGGTCCAGTCGTAGACCGATCCGCCCGTCCAAATCCTCGGCCCCGCCGATATTGCGCAGGGCGGCCTCAAATCGTAGCCGCTCGGCCCGGCGAAAAACGTTACGGTGGGTCCATGTGGCCGTCACATCCAACCCATCGCGAGAGGCCAGTTCGACCCCGAAGGTTAGGCGGCGTTTAGGCAGGTCTTCGAAGGTGGCATCGAAATCCAGCGTTCCATCGGGGTTGGGGGTCTCGCGCTCGGTTATCGAAACAACGCTGAAGGTACCGGTCCGGCGCAGGCGCGTGCCGACTTTCTGGATTTTGGCGGGAGAGTAGACCTCACCGCTTGGGAAGCCTGCGATATCTTCGATTGAACGGTGTTTGACGTCAGTGTCGCCCTTGATGAACATCTTGCCAAAGGTCAGGCGACGCCCCGGGTCCAGATCAATCTGTGCGTCCAGTTGAGCCTGCGCATGGCGAGCGATGATAGTTTGGTTCGCAAGTTGGGCTTTTGCATGACCGGCATCTCTCCACCCCTGCACCCCGGCCGAGGTTGCCTGTTGGATTGCCCCTGTAGTGGCCAGTTTGCCCGGCGCGAATTCTTCCGGCAGTACCGTGTCCGGGGCGACGGGCTGTACGATTGCTTTGCCGAACCGGAAGCTTGGGCCAGTTTCGACGGTGATCACCGCGCGGTTAATCTGTGCGGGAACGCTTAGGGTGCTGAGGTCTGCCGCCTCTTTGCCGTCCAGTTTGATGCTGACCACGGGGCTGAAATAGCCCTCGTCGTACAGAATCTGAACAATGGTGCGATAGTCGGACAGGGCGGCCGAGAGGATTTCCAGAGGTGTGTCCAGACCACGGGAGTCAGCGGTCGTGACGGACGAGGTTTCCTCGATGCGTTCTCTTAACTCTTTTGAGGCCCCTGGAGCGACGAGACTGGTTTCAAGGGCCATAAGGCCGGTTGGGGCCAAAGCTGTCATTGCGGCCAAAAGCCAACCCGTCAGACGGCGTTGCGGTCTGCTGCCCTGCATTAAATGGCTCCAACTGCCTCAACTCGAATACTATTCGACCGCGCTGTCGGATCGCGGTCGATTAAATTCATGTTAGAGCATTTGAGGCCGTTCAGGAAAAGGCTTTTGATGTGTGGCTAGTGAATAAGGTCCACAGTTGTGTTGCGTCGAGGTCGACGGCTTGGGGCGGCTCCCGCCCGGTTTGGTCGCATCGTAGATGCACCCAACCCGGTTGGGCCAGGCAGCGCGCGGGGCGCGCTGCGGTTGCGACGGGTCAGGCGGCGGTCATCAAACGGGCGACGTCCAGCATACGGGCGGAGAAGCCCCATTCATTGTCGTACCAGCCAAAGACGCGGACCTGGTTCGCGCCGACCATGCGGGTCTCTGGTCCGGCGATGACCAGCGACTCGGGCCGGGCGCGCAGATCAGAGGAGACAAGTGGCATGTCGGTCCATCCTAGAACCGGCGACGCGCTGACCTGATCGCGCAGAGCTTTGTCGAAGGCCTCTGCGTCAAGGCTGCGGTCCAGCGTGACGATCAGGTCAATGGCCGAAACACTGGCCGTTGGCACCCGTACCGCCGCGCCTGAGATGCGCCCTGCCAGATGCGGAAGCACGACGTCGATCAGGTGGATCGCGCTTGACGTGGTTGGGACCATCGACAGCGCGCCTGCGCGCGAGCGGGCAAGATCGCCTCGTGGGGCATCCACCATCGGTTGGCTGTTTGTGTAGCAATGGATGGTCGTCATGTGCCCCGTGGTGATCCCGCCGATGTCATCCAGAACCCGGACAAGAGGCGCCAGCCCGTTGGTGGTGCAGGACGCGTTCGAGACGACATGAGCGCCGCCCAATTGATCCTCATTGGCGCCAAGGACCACGGTCACCTCGGCGGCGGGAGAGGGGCCGGAGATCAGCACTTTGCCCGCCCCAGCGGCCAATCCACGCTGTGCCACGTCGGATGTCCGCGCGATGCCGGTGCAGTCCAGCAGGACATCGACGCCCGACAGGTCGATATTTGCGAGATCAGAGCTGTGGGTCATGGGGATGGGCAGCCCATCCACGACCAGTGCGCTGTTTCCCTCAGAGACCTCTCCTGCATAGGGGCCGAAGGTGCTGTCGTATTTGAACAGGTAGGCACAGGTTGCCAGCGGTGCGATGTCGTTGATCAGCACCAGCTCGATATTCGATCCCTGCGGCAAGGCCAGAACCTGCCGCAGGATCGTGCGGCCAATACGGCCGAATCCATTGATCGCGAGTTTCATGCGCAAGCTATGGCAGGCGTCTCAGACGACCTCAATGAAAGTATTGTACCAATTTCAGTTGCAGCTGACCTGCGAGAAAAACTGGCCCGAGATGTTCTGATACATGCTGGCCACGATGGGTCTGCAGCCGGTGGCCTGCTGAATTGCAGCAATGGCCTGCAGGGTGCGCAGGCGCGGTGGCGGGCCGAAAGGGTTGAGATTGTTGTTGTCCCGAGTGGCGCGGTAGATCACCGGCTCTTCAGCGACTTGGGTCACCGCCCATGTGCGGCTGAGGACCACGACGGACTTGGTCTCTTCCTTGGCGATGGCAGGGGCGCTTGGCGCGACGGTCAAAGTGGCAACCGCGGCCAGAGCCAGAAGGGGCAGGCGCAGGGTCATAATGCAAACTCCTACATTCAAATGAGAATTTTCCTGATTTCACCAGATTTAGGTGCTGCTGTGAACCCTTTCGGGTCAAATTCGCAGAACCTTTGCGCGTTTCAGGCGCTCAATTTTGATTTTCTGAAGGTGCAACCGCTCGGGGCTTGGCCCGGCCCGCGCTGGGGTATATCCTTCAGGACAAATTGATTTTAGTCATGTGAGGCACAGATGAAAGCCCGGATTTCTTTGGTTTTGACAGCTGTAGTTCTGACGGTTGGGGCGGTTCAGGCCAAGCCTTTGTCACGGATTATTGCGGAAATGGGCCTTAGCCCGCAGGATTTCGAAGTGCTGAGCGCGGCCTCGACTGCGTTGTTGACCAGCGGCGCTCCAGCCGTTGGGCAAGAGCGGGCATGGACCAATGACGCAACCGGTTCGAAAGGCACCGTGCGTATCGCCGCGGTACAGGGGAACTGTGTCTCGTTACAGCATTCGGTTGAACCCGGCGGAGAAGAGCAGAACCGGCAGATTCGAACGCGCCGGTGCAAGGACGCCAACGGGAACTGGTTGCTGACGCCCTGATTCGCTTCAATAGCCTCTGCCTCGGTCGATCTCGTGCAGCAGCGGCTGGCCCGAGGATAGCCGCTCGAAATTTCTGGCCACGTCTGTCAGCGCATCTCCCAGATGCCAGCCTGAGACATGCGGCGTGATTGTCACGCCGGGATGTTGCCAAAGGGGGCTGTCCTTCGGCAGAGGCTCCTGAGAGGTGACATCTAGAACGGCATGGCCGGGCGTGCCTGCGTCCAATGCAGCGATCAATGCGGTCTCGTCAATCAGATCGCCGCGCCCTGCGTTCAGCAGATGGCTGCCGGGCTTCATCGCCGCCAATATGTCGGCACCAAACAGTCCAACGGTTTGCGGGGTCGAGGGTAAGATGGCGCTGACGTAGTCGCACTGACCAAGCAGTTCAGGCAGGGCATCCTGACCGTGCAAGCAGGTCACGCCGTCAATTTGCTTGGGTGACCGGCTCCATCCCATGATCTGGAAGCCAAGGCCTTTCAGCATGAGGGCCGTGCGCGTGCCGATCGTACCAAGCCCCAGTACACCGACCTTTGTCTCTGACGTGATGCGCGGCGCTTCGGGGGACCATTCGGACCGGCGCTGGGCGGCTTCGTAGTCTCCCAAATGGCGTTGGGCGCGGAGGATATGGGCCAGAAACCACTCGGCGATTTCTTGTGCCGGGGCGTCCGGCCTCAGGCGTGCGACGCGGATATGATCGGGCAATTTGGGGTTGCCTACGATGGTTTCCACGCCAGCGCCCAGTTTCTGCACCAGTTTGAGGTTGGGCAGGCGCTCAATATGCGCATCCTGCAGCGTGCTGACCGCCACCATGGTGATTTCAGTTGGATTCCCGATCGTGTCTGGGGTGCGGACATCAGCGTCGGGCGACTGGTGCAGGACCTCTTTGGCCAAATCCGCATCGCTGATCCAGTTGGACAGGCCGGTTTCGATCAAAAGTGCCATGGGTGCCTCATGTATTGGAAATAGATGGAGGTGACGTTCCGTCACGGAACTGGACAGGGTCCGGGCAGCTAAGCCATTCTTCGGACGAAGGTAAAGCCCGAACCGATCGGCAACGGAGGAGCGTTCATGAACATGTCATTCGGTCTGCGCGAGGAAAACCGCGCCCTTTTGCAGCGCGTCGCAGATATGATCCGCGATGAGATCATGCCGCTGGAAGAGGAATATCAGGCCGAAATCGGCAAGGGAGACCGTTGGCAGTACACCGACCGTCAGGCGGATATTCTTGAGGGTTTGAAAGCCAAGGCCAAAGCGGCCGGGCTATGGAACTTTTGGCTGACCGACAGTGAAAAGGGGTTTGGTCTGACAACGGTTGAATACGCCTATTTCGCCGAAGAGATGGGCAAGACACCCCTTGGGGCCGAGGTATTCAACTGCTCGGCCCCCGACACCGGAAACATGGAGGTGTTCGAGCGTTACGGCACCGAGAAGATGAAAGAGCAATGGCTGAAGCCTCTGCTCGAAGGTCAGATCCGCTCAGCCTATTTGATGACCGAGCCAGACGTGGCCTCATCTGACGCGACAAATGTGTCGATGTCGTGCGTTCGGGACGGGGATGCCTATGTTCTGAACGGTGAGAAATGGTGGTCCTCGGGTGCGGGTGATCCGCGCTGCAAGGTTTACATCGTGATGGTCAAAACAGGGGGCGCGGATCAGGCGAAGCATCAGCGCCAGTCCATGGTTGTGGTGCCAGCTGATGCACCAGGGATCGAGGTCCTGCGGCCGATGGAGGTCTATGGCCACGACGATGCACCCCATGGGCATATGCACATCCGGTTCACCAACGTCCGCATCCCCGCCGAAAACATCCTGCTTGGTGAAGGGCGCGGGTTCGAAATCGCGCAAGGTCGGTTGGGACCGGGTCGCATTCACCACTGCATGCGCGCGATCGGGCAGGCCGAAAGCGCGCTTGAGCAGATGTGCAAACGGTCGCTGCAGCGTGAGGCGTTCGGCAAGAAGCTGGCGCAGCTTGGGGCCAATTACGACATCATCGCCGAATGCCGGATGGAGATTGAAATGGCCCGCCTGCTGTGCCTGAAAGCAGCGTGGTACATGGATCAGGGTGACGCGCGGGCGGCGGCGCCATGGATCAGCCAGATCAAGGTGATCGCGCCTCAAGTCGCGCTGAAAGTGATTGACGAAGCGGTACAGATGTTCGGGGCGCAGGGGATCAGTCAGGATACCCCGCTGGCCAATGCCTGGACCCATGTCCGCACATTGCGCCTCGCCGATGGGCCGGACGCGGTTCATCGCCGTCAGGTCGCGCGTGCGGAGCTTAGGAAATACACTCAGGAGAAGGTCTGACGCCCAGGATGGCTACCTATGATTTCGAAGATCTCTCCTTTTTTCATCAGCGAGAGGACGGGGCTTTTGTCGGCAATGATCCGGCGCGCGGTCCCTGGTCGGCGGAGCATTGTCACGCAGGGCCGGTGAGCGGCCTGATCGTACGCGCGGCTGAAACCGAGATCGGGCCCGAGAAGATGCTGACTCGCTTGACCGTTGATCTGCTGCGCCCTTTGCCCCTTGCCGGGCTGCGCGTGGCGGCTGAGACCAGGCGCCATACCAGAACGCTCGCGACCACACGAGTTACGGTTCATGATCTGGATGATACCCTTTGCGCAACCGCAACCACGATGCATTTGGTGCGTCGGGATTTGGGCGATGTACCCAATGTCGAAACGCCGCCATTGCGGTTCGAAGATGCGGTGGAAGGCCCTTTCCCGATCGGAGAGCTGCGGCATGACCTGCCCGGTTTCGCGCACTATAGCGACATCAGATACGGCGCGGGGGACAGGCACGGCATAGGACCGAAAACCGTATGGATGCGGACACCGAACCTGTTGGAGGGTGAGGTGCAGTCTCCGATCCAATCGATCTGTGCCTTGGGGGATTGCGGCAATGGAATCTCATGGAATGCCCCAACGGCTGAGATGGGGTTCATGAACACCGATCTGACTATCAACATCCACCGGGAGCCCACCTCGGACTGGTTGGCCTCCCAATCCATTTCGCATTGGCAGCCCTCGGGGATCGGGATGTCTCAGTCGTTGCTGCATGACAGGCAAGGACCTGTTGGGACGGCCCTGCAAACGATTGTTCTTTTCCCGCCCAAGTGACTGGTCGGCCAGTTTCTGCATCTTGACCGGAAATCGCATTGCCGATGCGCACCTCGGCGCCTATCTTGCCCTTATGCGTTGGTTGTTCTCATTCCTGACTTGCTGCCTGCCGATCCCGGCCTTGGCCCACCCGCATGTCTTCATCGACACGGGGTTGGAGTTCATCGTGGATGAGGCCGGACAGCTGACTCATGTCCGCGTGACCTGGGCCTATGATGAGCTGTTCTCCCTGCTGCAGTTAGAGGACATGAGGTTGGATCAGGATGGCGATGGCGCGCTGACCGATAGTGAGCAGCAGTTCCTGACCGGTTTTGATGCGCAATGGATGGAAGGCTATAACGGTGATCTGGTTGTTACCGCCGCCGGTGCCCCGGTTGCCTTGTCTGGCCCGTTGGAGCCGTATGCCACGACCGAGGATGGCCGCATCGTCACCACTCATCTGCGCGCCGTCGAAGGCGGATCTGTTCCGGCCGAGGCGATTTCGGCAAAAGCCTTCGATGAAACCTATTACACCGCCTACGACGTCACCCGCCCTGTCACTGTGTCCGGCCCGGCGACTTGTCTGCTCGAACGGATTGATCCGGATATCGATGGCCAATTGGCGCAGATGCAGGCCTTTCTGCTGACCCTGGATGCAGAATACGACCTTGAGGAAAACGATATCCCGCTTGTCGGCGAAAGCTTTGCGACCGAGATTTTGATTTCATGTCCAAATACCTGATTGTTCCGGTCGCTATCGCCTGTGGCCTGCTTTTGTGGTTCTGGGGCAGCGGCGGGTTTGACAGCCTTGCTGCTTGGGCGGCTGGCGAACAGCGCGAATTCCAGAACCAGATCGCGCGTGCCCTTCGGGCGGCCCGCGCCGAACAACCGCAGGCGGTGGCAACTCTGCTAACCGTTTGTTTCGCCTACGGGTTCTTTCATGCCATTGGTCCGGGGCACGGCAAGGTCCTGATCGGAGGCTACGGTTTGGGTCGTCAGGTCGCCTTCTGGCGACTTTCGGCTATCAGCGTATTGTCGAGCCTCGGGCAGGCCGTAACGGCGGTGGTTTTGGTCTATGCCGGGGTTCTGATTTTCCAGTTGTCGCGTGAGACGCTTGTGGGCACGACCGAGCAGGTGATGGCTCCAATCAGTTATGCGGCCATCGCGGCCATTGGTTTGTGGCTGGTTTTTCGCGGGATGCGCAGTTTCGCGCGACGTTCTCGCAGCGATTCCGCGCGTGGGCACTCTCACGACCATGAGCATCACCACGACCACCACCATGATGAACACCACCATCACCATCATCATCACCATGATGAGGTCTGCTCGGATTGCGGCCATCGCCACGGTCCCAGCGCGGAAGAGGTCGCCAATGTCGGGTCACTGCGTGAGGCGCTCGTGCTGATCGCGGGTATCGCTGCGCGCCCCTGTACTGGGGCATTGTTCGTGCTGATCCTGACCTGGCAGATGGGAATCGCCATGGTCGGAGTTGCCGGAGCTTTCGCGATGGCGCTGGGCACCGCGACCGTCACAACGCTGGTCGGCTGGACGTCCTTTGGCCTGCGCGGCGGGTTGCTTGCCTCTGCCTCGGCCACGCGATTTGCGTCGATACTGGCCCCGACCATCGAACTGGTGGCAGGGCTAGTGATTGTCGTGATTGCCAGCGGCCTGTTGTTGCGCGCGATTTAAAGCGATCTAGAAAACCGGATCAGGGTAACCGACCCGTGCCAGATACAGCCCTTGCGGCGGGCAAACCGGCCCGCAGGCGGCGCGATCTTCGGCCTCTAGCGCGTCGCGCACATCCTCAGGCGACCACGACCCCGCGCCAACACGTTCAAGCGTTCCCACAAAGCTGCGCACCTGATTGTGCAGGAATGACCGCGCGCGCACGTGAAAATGCACCTCGGGGCCAGAGAAGCCCTGCACCTGCTCCACCCGCAACTCATCCAGAGTTTTCACCGGACTGGCCGCCTGACAGATTGAGGATCGGAAAGTGGTGAAATCATGCCGCCCGATCAACATATCCGAGCCCGCCTGCATGGCCTCGACATCCAGCGGATGGTTGATCTGCCAAACCTGCCCTTTGTCGTGGGTCGCAGGCGCGCGGCGCATGAGAATGCGGAACAGGTATTGACGCTCAACCGCCGTAAAGCGCGCGTGCCAGTCGTCATCGACCCGTGCAGCCTGTACAATCGCCACCGGCTGCGGCTTGAGGTGATAGTTCAACGCCTCGGACAGACGGAACGGATCCCATTCCTTGACCAGATCGCAATGCGCCACTTGCCCCAACGCATGCACACCCGCATCGGTGCGCCCGGCGGCAGCAATGGTATGATCACCCGGCTGGATGCGGGACAGGGCGAGCTCAATGGCCCCTTGCACCGAGGGCAACTTTTTCTGCCGCTGCCATCCGGCAAACGGCTCCCCTTGGTATTCGACTTTCAGAGCATATCTGGGCATGGGCCGCTGGTAGCGCGCGGCGCGCGAACGGGCAAGGGGGCGAAAGCGCTGGCATGTCAGGCAGCGGCTACCTATCTTGGGCGAAACGATTATTGCGGGGCGACAATTTGGTCATCTCATCCCTGGCAGACAGTCTTGTGCGCGGCGTCGAATCCATCGGCGACAGCGTGTCCGAGACGTTTTTCGAGCCGGTCATCCGTCTGGGCGTCACCGGCCTGGCGCGCTCCGGTAAGACGGTATTTATCACGTCGCTTGTGGCAAACCTGCTGGACCGGGGCCGCATGAGCGGCCTTGTCGCGCAGCAAGAGGGGCGCATCAACGCAGCCTACTTGCAACCGCAACCGGACGACACGGTCCCGCGGTTCGACTACGAATCCCACCTGTCCGACCTCACAGACCCAAGGCCGCACTGGCCCGAAAGCACCCGCGCCGTGTCCGAGTTGCGCCTGTCGTTCAAGGCGCGACCGGCCGGATTGCTGGCAGGGCTTCAGGGACCGCGCACCGTACATCTGGACATCGTGGACTATCCCGGCGAGTGGCTTCTGGACCTTGCGTTGCTGGACAAATCCTACGCCGACTGGTCGCAGGAGACGCTGTCGCGCATCGAAAAACGCCCCGAAGCGGCCGAGTTTCTGGCGCAGGCCCGCGGCACTGATCTGACAGCAACGCATGACGAGCCTACCGCGCAGGCTCTGGCCGCTGCGTTCACGACCTATCTGAACACAGCGCGGGATGCTGGTTTCTACGATTGCACGCCGGGTCGTTTTCTGTTGCCGGGCGATCTGGCAGGCTCTCCGGTTCTGACCTTTGCGCCTTTGCCTGTGTCCGAACCCTCGCGCCGTCGCACCCTGCAGCGCGAGATGGAGCGGCGCTACGAGGCCTATAAATCTCAAGTGGTGAAGCCCTTTTTCCGCGATCATTTCTCACGCATCGACCGTCAGGTTGTGCTGGTCGATGCGTTGGGCGCAATCCACAAAGGCCCGCAAGCGGTCGAGGATATGCGCCGCGCCATGGGCGATATCCTCTCGGCCTTCCGCCCGGGGCGCAACGCGTGGCTCAGCCAGTTGCTGCTGGGCAAACGGGTCGAACGCATTCTGTTTGCGGCCACCAAGGCCGACCACCTGCACCACACGCAACACCCACGCCTGACCGCGATCATGGAGGCTTTGACCCGTGAGGCGCGAGACCGGGCGAGCTTCGCTGGTGCTGAAACGGCAGCCCTGTCGCTGGCCTCGCTGCGTGCAACGACCGAAGAGATGCGCAGCCACAACGGAACGGAATTGCCCTGCGTCCAGGGCACCTTGCTGGACAGTGGCAAACAAGCCGCGTTCTACCCCGGCGAGTTGCCGGATGATCCATCACATCTGCTCGGCCCGGCCCGAAACGGGGCCGAGGCATGGCTTGGCGACGACTATGGTTTCATGTCCTTCGCTCCGGCCCAGTTGACGCTGCGCCCGGGAGACGGCCCGCCGCATATCCGGTTGGATCGTGCTGCACAGTTTTTGATCGGAGACCGGCTGTGACGGTTACGCTCCGCCCCGCCCGCAGCACCGACGCCGGTGCGACCGGAGAGATCTTGCACGGGTTTTCGCGCGAGAATGGCTGGATGCCCGACCTCCACAGCTGCGCCGAAACCATCGCCTTTTGCGGCCGTATGATTGATCAAAGCTGGATTACCGTTGCCGAGGTCTCTGACAGAGTGGTTGGATTTTTGGCCCTGAACGGAACGGATGTGCATTCGCTGTATTTGACGCCCGCGGCGCGCGGGCAAGGGATCGGCAAACGATTGCTTGATCATGCGAAGGCGCAGCACACTTGCCTGACTTTGTTTGCCTTTCAAGCCAATACCGGCGCTTGCAGGTTTTATGAACGCAACGGCTTTGCCGAGGTCGCCCGAAGCGACGGGGCGGATAACGATGAAAACCTGCCAGACATCAAATTCGTCTGGCGTAGTGAAGGGGCAGAGAATGGCTAAGGGTCCGGTTCTGATCGATCTCGAAGCAGACGAACCCGCCGCTGACGTGGCCAAGGCCCCTCCGGTGCCCGATCTGGCGGTACCTCAAGGGCAGGCCATGCAAAGCGCGGCGCGATTTGCCGCCCGCAAACCCTCGGCCTTGGCGCGTTGGTTCTGGGGGTTGGCGCTGGCGGTAGTCGGGGCTGCAATTTCGGTCGCCGCATGGGATTTCGCGACCTCGCTGATTGCACGCGCGCCCATTCTGGGCTGGGTTGTCACCGGTTTGATCGGAGCTTTGGTCCTTGTTGCGCTGATCATCGCCGTCCGGGAACTGGCTGCAATTGGCCGCCTGTCCCGCGTTGACGGATTGCGCCGCGCAGCGGATGAGGCCTTGGCGGATGCCGATCTGACCAAAGCGCGGGCGGTCACAACCCGCTTGATTGCATTCTACAAGGGCCGGGATGAGACCAAATGGGGCCGTGATCGGCTGTCCGAACGTATGTCAGAACAATTCGACGCCTCTGGCCTGCTGGCTTTGGCCGAGGATGAACTGCTGGCCCCCTTGGACGCCGCCGCCAGTCGCGAGGTTGAGGCAGCAGCCCGGCAGGTGGCCACGGTCACGGCCTTGGTGCCCCTGGCCCTTGCGGATGTGGTCACGGCCCTTGCGGCCTCGTTGCGAATGATCCGGCGGGTGGCCGAGATTTATGGTGGGCGGGCCGGGTTTCTGGGAAGCTGGCGCCTGACGCGCGCCGTTTTCGTGCATCTCGTGGCGACCGGTGCGGTGGCCGTCGGCGACGATCTGCTGGAGCCTGTTCTGGGTGGATCGGTCCTCAGTAAACTGTCGCGACGCTTTGGCGAAGGGTTGGTGAACGGTGCCCTCAGCGCCCGAGTCGGAGTGGCCGCGATGGAGGTGTGTCGACCTTTGCCTTTCTCGGATCGTCACAAGCCGTCGGTCCGAACGATGATCAAAAGGGCGTTGCAGGGGCTGTTCAGTAAGACTTGATCTGACGCAAAGCGGTATGGCACGCCATTCGTCACAGTGAATGTGACAGAAAGCGAGCCATGACAGATCACGGTCACAGCCAGCAGGAAATCGAACAGAGAATTAGCGACCCGCCCGGGCGGGGCGTTTTGCGTGACATCGTGTACGGAGGCATCGACGGGTCGGTCACCACATTCGCGATCGTTGCTGGTGTTGCAGGTGCCGGGTTGTCCTCGTTCGTAATTGTCGCTCTGGGCTTGGCAAATGTGTTGGCCGACGGGTTTTCAATGGCAGTCGGCAACTATTCAGGCACCAAGGCCGAACTGGACAATATTAAACGCATTCGAGCCATCGAACAGCGTCATATCGCGCTCTACCCAGATGGCGAACGCGATGAGGTGCGCGAGATCCTTGCGCAGAAAGGTTTGTCCGGGCAGGTGCTGGAGGATGCGACAGAGGCTATCACCGCGGACCGCGAAAACTGGATCAACCTGATGATTGAGGGCGAATACGGGCTTGGCAGCGTCGATCCGCATCCCGTGAAGGCTGCGATGGCCACGTTTCTGGCCTTTCTGGTGGCCGGGATGGTTCCTTTACTGCCGTTTTTGCTGGCTCTGGACAACGCTTTCACTGTCTCTGTCTGTATGACCATGGGGGTGTTTTTCGCCATCGGAGCGCTGAAAAGCCGATGGTCGCTGACCCCGTGGTGGCGCTCGGGGCTTGAGACGTTTGCAATCGGTGGCGCGGCGGCCATGATTGCCTATTTCGTGGGGTCGTTGTTTCACCCTTAGCCCGATGATGTAGCGCCATTCGTCGCATGGGGCGGAGCCTCTGGACCATCTGGCATGGGCGGCTTATAAGCGCCCCCATGTATGACCGGATGGCCATCATTATTCGAATTATATCCCCGGCGCTCTGACCCTCTGAGACGCCGGGCAAAGGTGTTTGAGACTTCGCACCGACCGCTTCGATCCTAGTACGACCAGATCATCCAAAGGACGCCCCAAATGTGCGCCGACACGATCCAGACACCTGACTACAAAGACACGCTGAACCTGCCCAAGACTGAATTCCCCATGCGCGCCGGATTGCCCAAGCGCGAACCCGCATGGCTGGAGCGTTGGGAAAAGATCGGCGTCTACGACCGCCTGCGCGAGAAAGAAGGCCGTAAGCCTTTCACCCTGCATGACGGCCCACCCTACGCGAACGGTCACCTGCATATCGGCCACGCGCTGAACAAGACGATCAAGGACATGATCGTGCGATCGCATCAGATGATGGGTTTCGACGCGCGCTATGTGCCCGGTTGGGACTGCCACGGTCTGCCCATCGAGTGGAAGATCGAGGAACAGTACCGCAAGAAGGGCAAGAACAAGGACGAGGTGAACATCGTCGACTTCCGTCAGGAGTGCCGCAAGTTCGCAGAAGGCTGGATCGACATCCAGCGCGAAGAGTTCAAGCGCCTGGGTATCACTGGCAACTGGCCCGATCCGTACATCACGATGGACTATCATGCCGAGGCGGTGATCGCCGACGAGTTTATGAAGTTCCTGATGAACGGCACGCTCTATCAGGGTTCTAAGCCGGTTATGTGGTCGCCCATCGAAAAAACCGCTCTGGCCGAGGCCGAGGTTGAGTATCACGACAAGGAAAGCTTCACGATCTGGGTGAAGTTCAAGGTTGTCCCGCAAGCGGTTGCTGGCTTCACTTCCGAAATCTCCTCTGAAGCGCTTGCCGACAAAGCCGCAGAAGTTGCGATCTCTACCGACTTGGTTGGCGCGCAAGTGGTGATCTGGACCACGACCCCGTGGACCATGCCGTCGAACAAAGCCGTGGTGTATGGCAAGGACATCTCTTACGGCCTCTACGAAGTCACCGGCGCGCCCGAGGAATGCTGGGCCGCTGTGGGTGACAAGTTCCTGCTGGCCGACAATCTGGCCGCCGACGTACTGGGCCGCGCGCGTCTGAACGACGACCAGTGGTCCCGTGTGAGAGGGGTCTCCGCAGATGAGCTGGCAAAACTCAATCTCAAGCACCCGCTGGCCGGGGCCGAGGGCGGCAATGGCGAATGGGACGACATCCGCGACTTCCGCGCCGCTGAGTTCGTGACCGATACCGAAGGCACCGGCTTTGTCCACTGTGCGCCCTCGCACGGGATGGAGGAATTCGAGCTGTACCGCGATCTGGGCATGCTGGAACAGGTCATCACCTATAACGTGATGGACGATGGCTCGTTCCGCGCCGATCTGCCGTTCTTTGGCGGCAAGTACATCCTGTCCCGCAAAGGCGGCGAAGGTGATGCAAATAAGGCGGTCATCGACAAGCTGGTCGAGGTCGGCGGACTGCTGGCGCGTGGCAAGATCAAGCACAGCTATCCGCATTCGTGGCGCTCGAAAGCGCCGATCATCTATCGCAACACGCCGCAGTGGTTTGCATCCGTTGACCGCAAGCTGGACGACGGCATGGGCGAGATGGGCGACACCATCCGCGAACGCGCCCTGCGATCAATTGATGAACTGGTGAAATGGACGCCGCAGACCGGTCGTAACCGCCTGTATTCGATGATCGAGGCGCGCCCGGATTGGGTTCTGTCGCGTCAGCGCGCCTGGGGTGTGCCGCTGACCTGCTTTACCAAGAAGGGTGCTTTGCCAACCGACGCGGAATACCTGCTGCGCAATGCCGATCTGAACGCGCGCATCAAGGCGGCGTTCGAGAAAGACGGCGCGGATATCTGGTACACCGACGGGTTCAAAGAGAAGATCCTCGACGGCATCGCCAATCCGGATGACTACGATCAGGTCTTCGACGTGTTGGACGTGTGGTTCGACTCTGGGTCCACCCATGCCTTCGTTCTGCGCGACCGTGAGGACGGCACCGAAGATGGCATCGCCGATGTCTACATGGAAGGCACCGACCAGCACCGCGGTTGGTTCCATTCGTCGATGCTGCAGGCCTGCGGCACCAAAGGCCGTGCGCCCTACCGCAACGTGGTGACCCATGGCTTCACGCTGGATGCCAAGGGCAACAAGATGTCCAAATCATTGGGCAACACCATCGTGCCGGAGGAGGTCGTCAAGCAATACGGCGCCGATATCCTGCGCCTGTGGGTGGCTCAAACCGACTATACCGCCGACCAGCGGATCGGGCCGGAAATCCTGAAGGGCACCGCTGACAGCTATCGCCGTCTGCGCAACACCATGCGTTTCATGCTGGGATCTTTGGCTGACTTCACCGAGGCCGACCGGGTCGCCCCAGAGGATATGCCGCGTCTGGAGCGTTGGGTCCTCAGCCGCCTGGCCGATCTGGATGAGCAGGTCCGCAAAGGCTATTCAGAGTTCGATTTCCAGGGTGTGTTCAGTGCGGTCTTCACCTTTGCTACGGTTGATTTGTCATCCTTCTACTTCGACGTCCGCAAGGACGCGCTGTATTGCGACGGCGATAGCCTGCGCTGCCGTGCGGCCCGCACTGTGCTGGACATCCTGTTCCACCGCCTGACCACATGGCTGGCACCGGTTCTGGTCTTCACCATGGAGGAGGTCTGGTTGGAGCGGTTCCCCAGCGACGACAGCTCGGTCCACCTGGTGGATTTCCCGGAGACCCCCGCGGATTGGCGTGATGCCGAGCTTGAAGAGGCCGTTTCCAAGGTCCGCCGCGTGCGTCGCGCCGTGACCGCCGCATTAGAGGTTCAGCGTCAGGACAAGGTGATCGGATCTAGCCTCGAGGCTGCTCCGATCGTGCATGTCGAAGATCAGGACACTGTAGCGCTGTTGGCGACTTTTGATGTGGATGATCTTTGCATCACCTCGGGCTTGACGGTCTCCGAGGATCCGGCCCCGGCCGAAGCCTTCCGCGTGCCCGAGATTGAGGGCGTTGGTGTGGTTATTGAGAAGGCGGAAGGCGACAAATGCCAGCGGTGCTGGAAGATCCTGCCGGACGTGGGACGGCATAGTCATGCAGGCGTCTGTGGGCGCTGTGATGAAGCACTGAGCTGAAGCACCTCATGAGTGCGGTGGGCGGAGTCCATTGCGAGGCTCTGCCTCGCGCTCTGAGGTATTTTTGAACAGAAGAAGAGGCGAGCGCGGCGCGTTATGGGTTGCGCTTTGCCTGCAAAGACTGGCAGCCTTCGGTCATGCCGATGATTGCAGTACAGACCCAGTTTGGGTGGCTTGGGGTCAAGGAACAGGACGGGGCGATCACGCGTCTTGTCTGGGATGGCGTGAGCGACGGGCCCGAGACGCCGTTGTTGCGTGAAGCGGCGGCGCAGCTAAGGGCTTATGACGAAGGGCGGCTTGAGCGGTTTGACCTGCCCTATCATATCTCGGGGTCCGAGTTTCAGCGGCAGGTCTGTGATTTGATGAACGCGATCCCGCTCGGCGAAACCCGCACTTATGGGGATATCGCCAGGGAACTGGGTCAGCCGCCTCAGCCGGTGGGACAAGCCTGTGGGGCGAACCCGATCCCTGTCATCATTCCGTGCCATCGTGTTCTGGCTGCCAATGGGTTGGGCGGGTTCTCGGGCGACGGTGGGGTTGAGACCAAAGTGGCTCTGTTGCTGCACGAAAAGGCGGCGGGTCTGTTGATCTGATCGGTGAAAACCTGTTGCATTCCATCGTCTCGAGCCTCACCTTGTTTCAAAAGGAGAGTTCGAAGGATCCTATTGAATGACCGACCAAGCAGAACGCGCCGCAGAAAAGAAAGCCATTATTGACCGTCTGATGTCTCTGGAGGCGCAGGAACTGGCCACGGCCCAGGCGCATTACGACGCCTTTTTGAAAGATGCCCAACTGGATGACCGAGAAGGGCATGACAAGGATGATATCGCCGCGTCGCGCGAGAATGCGGACCTTGCTGCGGCGTTTGACGCGCCAGTACATGCGCATCATGCCAAGATCGACGTGATCGAGAACACAAATTTCGGTATCACCGATACGGTTCAGCCCGGTGCGGTCATCAAGTTCAACAATCGCCGTTTTGTTGTCTGCGTCTCGACCACTCGCTTCGATGTGGACGGCAAGACCTATATGGGTATCTCAACCCAGAGCCCGATTTATCTGGCCATGATTGGCCTGCAGGCGGGCGACGTCTTCACCCATAACGGGACGGAGTTTGAGGTTCAGGACGTTTTGTAATCCGCGCTTTTGCGTTGCGGAATGATCTGCTGCGCAATGCCTGCGAAGACCAGATACAGGCTGGTTACAACCAGTCCCCAATGCGCCCAGCTTTCGGGGTGGAAATCTACCCAGGCCGCCCATCCGGCAAAGAAGGTCCAGGCCAGAGCCATGGGCAGGGTGACACTGCGCCAGCGTTCGGTGCGGACAGGGTGGACGAATTTCAATGGCAGGAACATGGCGACGGACAAAAGGGTTACCAGAACGAGGCTGACCCAGAAGTTCGGCTCGAGCGCGAAGATCACGATGACGAACATGTTCCAGCATCCGGGGAAGCCGGAGAATGAGTTGTCCTTGGTCTTCATCCGCGTGTCGGCAAAGTACATGGCGCTGGCAAAGGTGATGACGATGATCGCAAACCATCCGGTCCAACCATCCATCAAGCCGGATTTGAACAGCGCATAAGCCGGTATGAACACATAGGTCAGGTAGTCGATGATCAGGTCCAACAGGACACCATCAAACTCGGGCGCGTTTTTCTTGACATGATAGTGGCGGGCCAAGGGGCCGTCGATGCCGTCGACGATGAAGGACACCACAAGCCACAGATACATCAGGCTCCATTTTTCATCCACGGCCGCCAGCATGGCGAGCATTGCGAAAACGGCTCCGGTTGCGGTGAAAAGATGAACGGCAAGCGCTTTGAATCTAAGTGTCATGCCCGTGTCATGAAGGATGTGAGGGGCAGATGCAAAGCAAAAAGACAGTTTGGTTGCAAGGACATTGAGGACGGTATGCTTTTGAACCTCAGGCCTTTGGGTGGGCGCGGTTGTAGACCTCCATCAGGCGGGCGGTATCGACGGCCGTATAGGTCTGGGTGGTGGAGAGCGAGGCGTGGCCTAGGAGCTCTTGAATAGCGCGCAAGTCCCCACCGGCTGAGAGCAGATGCGTAGCAAAACTATGCCGCATGGCATGAGGCGTTGCGGTCGCGGGTAGGCCGAGCTGCATGCGGGCCTTGGACATGACCTCTTGGATCGCGCGGGGATTGAGCGCTCCACCCCGGACACCGCGAAACAGGGCAAGGTTGTCCGATTTCGGATACGGGCAGAGTTGGAGATAGTGGTCCACCGCTTCGCGCGCGGCCGGAAGAACCGGGACGATCCTTTCTTTGTCGCCTTTGCCTGTAATGCGTAGGGTTGCCGGCAGGGGGGCATCTGCGCCGGTCAGTGACAGCGCCTCGGAGATGCGCAATCCGCAGCCGTAGAGCAGCGTGACAACAGCCACATCACGGGCCGAAACCCAGTCATTGCTGGATTGCAACTCAACCGTTTCGATCATGGCGCGGGCTGCGTCCTCGGCCAGAGGGCGGGGGAGCTTTTTGGTGAATTTCGGCGCGCGGGTCGAAAGGACGGCTGTTGGCTCGAACCCTTCACGCTCGGCCAGCCAACGGTAGAAGCTTTTGACGGCTGACAGCTTTCGGGCCAGAGAGCGCGCGCCCACACCGCTTTGGCGCTGATCGGCCATCCAGGCACGCATGTCCGAAACTGTGATGCGTTCGAGTGCGGCGATGCCCTGGCGGTCTCCATGGTGGAGGGTCATGAAGGAGAGGAAATCGGTGACATCCCCGCGATATGCGGTTTGGGTGTTCTGAGACCGTCCCGCCAGTGCGCCCAGGCTCTCCAACCAGTGTTGGAGGGCGTCTCGGCAAGCTGGCGAGATCAGGCTCACGACAGCCAGTGGCGCATCGAGCGTTCGAACACGCCAGCAAAAAACGACAGTAGGTCGGTGCCAAGTTGCGGCGTGAAGTGCCTCGGGTCCGAGGCCCCCATGACAATCAGACCGGGCAGGCGACCGGGGCCGAGATCTAGCTTCAGGCAGGCCTCGGACCTGAGTTGAGCGGCAAGAGTGCCGAATACCCGTTGGTTGGGCCTATCGATTTCGCGCAAGATGACATCGCGCGCGGGACCGCCGCGATCATAGGTGAGGTATTGGTCGACAAAGCCTGGTTCTACAACGGTCAGCGTGCCGCCCAGCTTGTCGATCGCGGGATCGTCCATAAGGGCGGTGGTTTCAAGCACCAGTGTGATGCGCTGGACCCGCAGGATTTCGGCGACATCCTGGCCAAGCACGCGCAGGAAGTCTTCGAACTCAACCGGTTCCAGAAGACGCAGAATGGCGCGGTGGACCTGATTGGTCCCCGCCAGGTTTTCATAGGCTGCGGCGATAACAGACCGATGCGTGTCTTCCAAGCGGTCCAGTCTGGCCTCGAGCCGTTGCATGGCGATGCCGCGCAGGTCGATGACGTTGTCGCCTCGGGCCTGTTCATTGGCGTCCACCAGTGCCTGCATCAGATCTTTGTCATCCAGCAAAGCATCAGGCTTGGCCAGAATCGCGGCTCGGAGGTTGTCCTCGAGTTTTGGGTTGCTGCTCATTTCCCGTCCGGTCGTTTTTTGTTTTGGCGGCTTATAGCACGGCCAACCGGAATTACCTTGGGAAAAATGCACTTCTGGGTGGAATTCGTTTTGCGCTGTGTCCGGAGCGCTCCCGCCTGTTTGGCGCTGATCTGAGATCAGCCCCGCACAGTTGGGCCGCGCGCGGTGCCTGTCGGCACCGCGAGGTCGTGCAAAGGGTCAGAGGATTTTCTGACCGGTTTTGGCCCAGTCTGCCAGGAAGGTTTCCAGACCTTTATCTGTCAGCGGGTGGTCGGCCAGCTTCTTGATGACGGCGGGCGGTGCGGTGATCACGTCGGCACCGATGCGCGCGCTGTCGGTCACGTGATTCACGGTGCGGATCGAGGCAGCGAGGATTTCGGTCTCGAACCCGTAGTTGTCATAGACCTGACGGATATCAGCGATCAGGTCCATGCCGTCGAGGTTGATGTCATCGAGACGCCCAATGAAGGGCGAGATGAAGGTCGCGCCCGCCTTGGCTGCCAAAAGAGCTTGGTTGGTCGAGAAGCACAGGGTCACGTTGACCATCTGGCCTTCGTCGCTGAGGGTTTTGCAGGTTTTAAGACCGGCCCATGTCAACGGTACTTTGACCGCGATGTTTGGCGCGATCTTGGCCAGCTTGCGGCCTTCAGCGATCATTTCGTCGGCCTCGGTGGCGACAACTTCGGCCGAGACGGGGCCGTCGACCAGATCACAGATCTCTTTGGTGACTTCCAGTATGTCGCGGCCTGATTTCAGGATCAGCGAAGGGTTGGTGGTGACGCCGTCCACCATGCCCAGGTCGTTCAGTTCGGCAATGGCGTCGATCTCGGCGGTGTCTACGAAGAATTTCATGCGGGCAGTCCTTTGATGGGTTGGCCTTGGTCGCGGATGGCTTTACCTCAAAGAGACCCCTGCTGGAACCCCCTGCATAGGATATGCTGTGAGCGCTAACGGATTTTTCGACGAAGGAGAGCTGATTGCGGTTCTGACAACCCAGCCGCTGGACCGAACGTTGGATTACAAAGCGCCCGAAGGTGGGTGCTTTTTAGGCGCGTTTGTCGAGGTGCCATTGGGGCCGCGCAAGGTGCTGGGCGTAGTTTGGGGACCGGGGCAGGGCGGGTTCGATTTGACCAAAGCACGGTCCGTGATCCGGGTGCTTGAAGTTGCGCCCATGCGCGACGAGATGCGGGTGTTTCTGGGAAAGGTGGCGGACTACACGCTGACACCGATGCCTGCGATGCTGCGCCTTGCGACTCGCGCGCCGGGCTTGGGGGATCCGCCCTCGATGCGCAAGGTCTACCGGCTAGGGACTGCCGAGCCTGATCGAATGACCGATGCCCGCACCCGGGTGCTCGAGGTGTTGAAAGAATATGGCGGGCTGGTCTTCACCTTGAAGGAACTGGCCGAGCAGGCCGGGGTAACCACCTCTGTCGTCAAAGGCTTGGTCAAACTGGGCGCGGTTCGGGAAGAGAACAGTCCACGCGATTTGCCTTATCCCTTTCTCGATCCCGAGTTGCCCGGTAAAGACCTGACCGAGGACCAGGCGACAGCCGTGGCGCGTCTGCAGGCGGGCCAGCGGACCGGCAACTATGGCACAACGCTGCTAAAAGGTGTGACGGGTTCGGGCAAGACCGAGGTCTATCTGGAGGCTGTCGCCGAAGCATTGCGCATGGGGCGACAGGCGCTGGTTCTGCTGCCCGAGATTGCGCTGACTGCAGAATTTCTGACCCGCGTCGAGGCCCGGTTTGGTGCCCGCCCAGCCGAGTGGCATTCGGGGGCCACAATGACCGAACGTCGCCGTGTCTGGCGGATGGTCGGGCAGGGCGATGCGCAACTTGTCGTAGGCGCGCGCTCGGCCCTGTTCCTGCCATTCCGTGACTTGGGTCTGGTTGTGGTCGATGAGGAACACGATACCTCGTACAAACAGGAAGACGGCGTGCATTACAGTGCGCGGGACATGGCGGTTCTGCGCTCGGCCATTTGCGGCGGGCGGGTGATTCTGGCCAGCGCGACGCCCTCGTTGGAAAGCTGGGCCAATGCCGAGGCGGGCAAGTATGAGCGGCTGGACCTGACCTCGCGCTTCGGGGCGGCGGTTCTGCCCGAGATGAAGTCGATCGACATGCGGGCCGAGCAGATGCAGCCGGGGACGTGGATTTCTCCGTCCTTGCGGCAGGCGGTGCGGCAGCGCATCGAAAAAGGCGAACAGTCGCTGCTGTTCATCAATCGTCGGGGCTACGCGCCGGTGACACTGTGCCGGGCCTGTGGGGAGCAGATCGCCTGTGATCACTGCGACGCGCGGATGGTGGAACATCGGTTCCTCAAACGCCTGATGTGCCATCAATGCGGCGAGACCAAACCGATGCCCGAGGCATGCCCCTCTTGCGGGGTCGAAGGGAAACTGGCCCCGGTCGGGCCGGGGATCGAGCGGCTGGCGGAGGAGGCCGAGGCGACGTTCCCCCAGGCCAAGATTGCGATGCTCAGTTCCGACCTGTTCGGCTCGGCCCGTGCGTTGAAGGCCAAGATCGAAGAGATCGCCGAAGGGGATGCGGATATCGTCATCGGCACGCAGCTGGTAGCCAAGGGGCATAACTTTCCCAAGCTGACGCTGGTGGGGGTTATTGATGCCGATCTCAGCCTGCATGGAGCGGATTTGCGCGCGGCTGAGCGGACGTTTCAATTGATGCGACAGGTGGCGGGACGTGCGGGGCGCGCGGATAAGCCGGGGCAGGCGCTGTTGCAGACGTTTCAGCCCGAGCATCCGGTGATCCGCGCCATTCTGTCGGGTGATGAGGAAGGCTTCTGGAAGGCCGAGGCCGCGGGTCGCCAAGCCGCTGGTGTGCCGCCCTATGGGCGCATGGCAGGGATCGTGCTGTCTGGCCCCGAGGTCGCTCCGGTCTTTGACATCGGTAACGCGATGGCGCGCAATGATGCGCCGCTGCGTGAGATTGGCGCTCAGGTCTTTGGTCCAGCGCCTGCACCGATTGCCCGCATCCGAGGCAGGCATCGCGTGCGCCTTTTGGTCAAGGCCCCCAAGGGCGCGCCCATTCAGGACGCCATCGCCCGCTGGATCGCGCCGCTGCGCCTGAAAGGGGATATCCGCCTGACCGTCGATATCGACCCGCAGAACTTTTACTGACCTCTGCACAGGCGCAGAGCGGATGTGCGTCGGGATCTCTCCTCTCGCCAAAGCGCAAAAATCGGCGTAGAGGGAGTCGCATGTTGAAACCCATGCCACTTTCCGAGGCGCAAAGCCTGCCGTTCTGGCGCCGCCCGATCACGCTGCTGTTCATGATGGCGCTGACTATGCCCATTGCGTTCAATGGGTGGAGCGCGCTTTTGAACAACTTTGTCATCGAAGTGGCGAATTTCGATGGCGCGGATATCGGCTTGCTGCACACGGTGCGGGAAATACCGGGTTTTCTGGCCGTAGGTGTGATCGCTGTGATCATCTTTGTGCGGGAACAGGTGCTGGCCATGATCTCGCTGATGATGTTGGGAGTGGCGACGGCGGTGACTGCATGGTTCCCAAGCCTTGGTGGGCTGTTGTTCGTAACGCTCTTCAGCTCGATAGGGTTTCACTACTACGAGACGGTCAACCAGTCGCTGCAGTTGCAATGGCTGCCAAAGGACCGTGCGCCGCAGATTCTGGGATGGCTGGTGGCAATGGGCTCGGCGGCGACGGCAGTGGTCTATGGGCTGATCGTCCTGACATGGGACCGTTTCGACCTGTCCTATAACTTCGTCTTCATGATGGCGGGCGGTGCGACGGCGCTGCTGGCTCTGTTTTGTCTGCTAGCCTATCCGCAATTCGACGCGCCGACGCCGCAGACCAAAAAGCTGATCCTGCGCAAACGCTACTGGCTGTATTACGCGCTCCAATTCATGGCGGGCGCGCGCCGTCAGATCTTTGTGGTGTTTGCTGGCTTCATGATGGTCGAGAAATTCGGGTTCGAGGTGCACGAACTCACCAGCCTGTATCTGATCAACCTCGTGATCAATATGGCCGCGGCTCCGATGCTGGGCAAAGCGGTGTCCAAATTTGGTGAACGTCGGACGCTGATCTTCGAATATGCCGGGCTGGCCATCGTTTTCGCAGCCTATGGTGGCATCTACTGGTTTGGGTGGGGCGTGGTTTTAGCCGCGACACTCTATGTGATCGACCATGTACTGTTCGCGCTGGCTTTGGCCCTGAAGACCTATTTTCAGAAAATCGCCGATCCCGCCGATATCGCACCGACGGCCGCCGTGGCGTTTACCATCAACCATATCGCGGCCGTGTTCCTGCCTGCGCTGCTTGGGTTGCTTTGGGTGGCCTCACCGGGTGCAGTGTTTGCACTGGCGGCGGCGATGGCAATGATCTCGCTCGCCCTGTCTCTGCTGATCCCGCGCCATCCTGAACCGGGCAATGAGACGATCCTGACCAAGTACGCGCCGGCCCCCGCCGAATAGGCGCAAGAGCTTGACCTCGCGCGGCCCACGCCCTAGGCGCTGTCGTGACCCAGACAGGAGGCCCCCATGCCCACATTCACCGCTCTTACCACGCTGACCGGCAAGAAACCCGCCGAAGGTCTTGGCGAAGCGATGGAGCGTCTGGATCCCGAACCCACTGGCGTTGGCGTTTTTGAGGTCGAAGATGGCTCAGGCCTGTGGGAGGTTGGCGGGTATTTCACCGAAGCCCCTGATGAGACGGCGCTGGCCGTGCTGGCTGCGGCGTTTGAGGCCAAGCGCTTTGTGGTGTCTGAACTGCCCGAAACCGACTGGGTCGCCCATGTGCGCCGCGAACTGGCCCCGGTCGAAGCGGGCCGTTTCTTTGTCTATGGCAGCCACGATGCCGACAAACTGCCCGAAGACCGCATCCCCCTGTTGATCGAGGCCGCGATGGCCTTTGGTACCGGCCACCACGGAACCACTCTGGGCTGTCTGAAGGCGCTGGATCAGTTACTGGACGAAGGGTTCTCGGCCAGCAAAGTCGCCGATATCGGGTGTGGGACTGCCGTGCTGGCCATGGCGGCTGCGCGTGTCTGGGAAGGCGACATCATCGCCAGTGATATTGATCAAGTTGCCGTTGATGTGGCCGAAGCGAACCTGAAGGCCAATGGCATGTCCGGTCAGGTTCACTGTGTCGAGGCCGCTGGCTTCGATCACCCGGACCTGAACGCGCACGCGCCCTATGACTTGATTTTCGCCAACATCCTGAAGGGTCCGCTGGTCGCTCTGTCGCCGGAAATCTCGGCGAATCTGCGGGCTGAGGGCTATGCAATCCTGTCGGGAATCCTGAACGAACAGGCCGATGACGTGGTTCAGGTCTATTCTCAGAATGGCTTCAATCTGCACCATCGAGGTGAGATTGGTGAATGGACGACGCTAATCTTAAGCAAACAGGGCTAAATCAGGGCCATTTACAGGAGTTTTCTAGAGTCGCGCCACGTTTTTGTCGCAATCTGTGCTTACCCTTTTTTAATCATTTTGATGGGGGGCGGTTTGTGGAGGCTGCCATGGCGGGAAAACAACTGGAATTCGATCAGCGCGTTCAGCGTCTGAACAAGAAGCACTCGAAGCTCAGCAAAGGCTATCGCGCGACGATGCGCAAAGATGGCTTGGTAGTGATGAAGCCGCAAAGGGTTCGCTCTGCGGTTCCGGCCAAAGTTCTGCTGTTTAGTCTGCTGGCAGTTTTCGCGTTCAAAGCGTTTCTTTTGTCCAACCTTGGCCCCTCAGGATATCAATACCGCATCGACAGCCTGAAAGAGGGCACACAGGTCGAACAGGCAGGCGCCTGGATCATGCAGATCGACCCGGTTTCACAGTTCCTCTCGGTTCAGCTCAACAAAGTTCTCTACTAAGCACCAGCTGAAACAGAAAACACCGCGGCCTTTCGGCTCGCGGTGTTTCTTTGTGCCTCACAGGGAGGAGAAAGGGGCGTATAGCGAGAGGGTCGTCTTACCGGCGGCCTTCGGCGATGACGTCGATGTCGCCGCGGCACAGGCCGATATCATCCAGTTCGCGGTCGCTCAGACCGGTCAGCACGTTGCGTGTTACGCGGGCGTCATTCCAATCGACGGCGGCATGTGCAACCGATGTGAAAAATGCGCCGATACGGCCAACGAGGCCGAATGAGCCAGTGGTGGCGATGCGGGTCGAGTCCAGTGCAGCCATATCCTGTTTCCTTCTGGTTTGTGTGAACATTTGATCTTGCGATCTGAGCGGCATCTAGTGTCGAAGATTTGTCTCCGCAATAGCAATTTTTGCATGTGTCCTATGCAGTTTTTGCAACGCTTGCTGAATCTGTAAGCACCTTAAAAACTTGATTAAAATGGGTTCATAAAAGTGTCGATTTCAGACTTTTCGAAGTCGCAAACCGTCCTTTGTGTCGCGCGCAGGATGGCGGCGTCGTTTTCAGACTTAGGGTCAATTCGCTTGGAAAATGTTCACGCTTCGTGCTATCCGTTGAAAAAAGATCACAAAACCCGAGCGGGCTGAGGCGAAGCATGCGAATTCTGGGCATTGATCCGGGTCTTAGGACCATGGGATGGGGCGTCATCGAATCAAATGGCAGCCGGTTGAGCCACGTTTCGAACGGTTTGTGCAAATCTGACGGGGATGATCTGGGTGAGCGGCTGCTGTCTCTGCACAATCAGATTGTCGAGGTCATCGCCGAATTTAGGCCCGACCAAGCTGCGATTGAGCAGACTTTCGTGAACAAGGATGGTGCCGGGACGCTCAAACTCGGTCAGGCGCGTGGCGTGGCCTTGCTGACGCTGGCGCAGGCCGGGCTGCCGGTGGGCGAATATGCCCCGAACCGGGTCAAGAAAACCGTCGTTGGCGTTGGGCATGCCGAGAAAGAGCAGGTCCTGCACATGGTCAAGCTGCAGCTGCCAGGGTGTTTGCCCAAGGGCGCGGATGCGGCGGATGCATTGGCGATCGCGATCTGTCATGCGTATTACGGCAAGACACAACAGCCGCGTGTGAAAGAGGTGAGGGCATGATCGGTAAACTGACAGGGCGTCTGGACTATCGCGCCGCAGACCACGTCCTGATCGACGTGCGGGGCGTGGGTTACATCGTTTACTGCTCGGACAGGACCATGGCTGCCTTGCCGGGCGTGGGTGAGGCGGTCTCGATCTACACCGACATGGTTGTGCGTGAGGACCTGATGCAGCTTTACGGGTTTCTCTCACTGATCGAGAAGGAATGGCATAGACTGCTGTGTTCGGTTCAGGGCGTCGGGGCCAAGGTCTCGCTGGCCATTCTCAGCGCGTTGGGACCGGATGGGGTAAGCCGCGCGATTGCTCTGGGCGATTGGGGCGCGGTGAAGGCTGCCAAGGGGGTCGGTCCGAAGACCGCGCAGCGCATCGTGCTGGACCTCAAGGACAAGGCGCCGGGCGTTATGGCGATGGGCGGCACTGTGACCGAGGCGATGGATGGCCCAGCGTTGGAAGTTGTTGAACCCGTCGAGCCGCAACCAGCACCGAAACGGACCGCAAAACCGGCCTCGGGGTCGGCGGCGGCCTCTGCGGGGGCGTTGTCGGCCTTGTCTAATCTGGGATATGGCCCATCCGAGGCGGCCTCGGCCGTGGCGGAGGCGGCGGCCAATCTGCCCGACGCGGGCGAGGCTGAGTTGATCCGCGCGGCGCTCAAGCTGCTGGCTCCGAAAGGGTGATTGAATGGTAGACGCCGATCCCACGCTGCGGCCTGACCCTCTGCCCGAGGATAATGACCGCGCCCTACGCCCGCAGGGCTTGGATGAGTTCATTGGGCAGGCCGAGGCGCGTGCAAACCTGCGCATCTTCATCCAATCCGCCAAGCAGCGCGGCGAGGCGATGGATCATACGCTGTTCCATGGTCCCCCGGGTTTGGGGAAAACCACGTTGGCGCAGATCATGGCGCGCGAGTTGGGCGTGAATTTCCGTATGACCTCCGGCCCGGTTCTGGCCAAGGCGGGCGACCTGGCGGCGATCCTGACCAATCTGGAAGCGCGGGATGTTCTGTTCATCGATGAAATCCATCGCTTGAACCCGGCGGTTGAGGAAGTTCTCTATCCTGCGATGGAAGATTTCGAACTCGATCTGGTCATTGGCGAAGGTCCAGCAGCGCGAACCGTTCGGATTGAATTGCAGCCGTTTACGCTGGTTGGAGCCACCACGCGGATGGGTCTGCTGACCACGCCGCTGCGCGACCGTTTTGGTATTCCGACTCGGTTGCAGTTCTACACGGTCGGTGAATTGCACGAGATCGTCACCCGCAACGCACGCAAACTGGGCGCGCCAGCAGACGACGACGGCGCGCGTGAAATTGCGCGCAGGTCGCGTGGGACGCCTCGGATCGCGGGTCGTTTGCTGCGGCGCGTGGTGGATTTTGCCATCGTCGAAGGCGACGGGCGGATTACGCGCGAATTGGCCGATGGGGCGCTGACCCGCTTGGGTGTGGATCATCTCGGGTTGGACGGCGCGGACCGTCGGTATCTGAAACTGGTCGCCGAGAATTATGGTGGTGGTCCGGTTGGGATTGAGACGATGTCGGCGGCCTTGTCGGAAAGTCGCGACTCGCTTGAGGAAGTGATCGAGCCATATTTGCTGCAGCAGGGGCTGATCCAGCGCACACCACGCGGGCGGATGTTGGCGCAAAAGGCTTGGGCGCATTTGGGCATGGCTGCGCCAAAGGATCAGAGCGATCTGTTTGGTTGAAGGCAGCGCCCAGAGATTTTAAGCCTTCTGTGAGAGCATTGTTATAAAGATGAAAGGCTGGGCGTGACAACGGACGAGATCGAGGCGCTGTTTACGCGCGAAAGCGGAGAGTTCCTGTTTGCGCGGTGGGGTCGTCCCATCGTACCGATCGTTTTCGGTGTCGAGGATGAGACGCTGGCAACCGTCAAAGGCGCGTTCGAGGCCGTGGTGACGCTGGCCGGTCACAAGATGGCCGAAACGGACCCAGAGCTGGGCGCCAATTGCATGGTCTTTTTCTTCCGCGACTGGCAGGAACTGCTGGAGGTCCCGGATCTGGATCGCCTTATCCCCGATCTTGCGCCTTTGGTTGAGCGTCTGGTCGCGGCGGATGCCAATCAGTACCGGATCTTCCGGTTCGAAGAAGATGGCGCGATCCGCGCGGCCTTTGTATTTCTCCGCATGGATAAAGAACTGTCCAAAGTCCCGGCCGAGACTCTGGCGCTCAGTCAGGTGGTGCAGACCATTCTGCTGTGGTCGGACAAGGCGTTTCGAACCCAGTCGCCTCTGGCTGTGGCGGGTGAGGCGACGATCCTGCGTCCGGATATTGCAGGCCTGATCCGGGCCGCTTACGATCCGATCTTGCCGGGGGCGGCGCAGGATGCCTCGCACGCGCTGCGCCTGTTTGCCCGGTTGGAGCTGCCGCAATGAAGCATATCTTTCCGGTTCGCGTTTACTATGAAGACACCGACATGGGCGGTGTCGTCTATCACGCGAACTACCTGCGTTACATCGAACGTGCGCGCTCGGATTGGGTGCGCCGTTTGGGCAATGACCAGAACGCCATGCGGGATGAGGGGATCGTTTGGGTCGTACGGCGGGTCGAGGCTGACTACCTGTCGCCTGCCAAGTTTGATGACGAATTGATCGTCGAAACAGAAGTGACCGAGATTTCCGGCGTGCGCCTGACCATGGCGCAACTGGTGAAACGGGGTGAGACCGATATTTTCCGCGCTTCGGTCACGGCGGTTTGCATCAACAAAGACGGAAAGCCGATCCGCCTCCCGGCAGAGATTCGCGCATTGATGTAACATTTTCGCAGCCCGGGGTGGTTCTGTTGGCTTTTCAGCCCCAACTGCGTTAGCGTTTGGCAAAACAAGGCCAAACAAACGGCCATCAGGCAAAAAAGAGCAGGTTCATGGAAGCTGAAACGCTGGCGCTGGCGCAGGAGATCGATTTCTCCATGTGGGGGCTGTATGCCCGCGCGACCTTTATCGTAAAACTGGTGATGCTGATGCTGATCGCGGCGTCGATCTGGTCTTGGGGCATCATCATTCAGAAACTCATCAACTATCGCGCGGCCCGTCGTGAGGCGCAAAAGTTTGATGAGAGCTTCTGGTCTGGGAACCCTCTGGATGAGCTGTTTGGGCAGATCGGTTCGCAGCCCGATGGCAGTTCCGAGAAGATATTTGCGGCTGGCATGATCGAATGGCGCAGGTCGCACCGCACAGATGGAGGCTTGATCGCCGGGGCGACAGCTCGGATCGACCGGTCCATGGATGTGGCCATCGCGAAAGAGGCGGAGACACTGCAGAAAGGTCTGCCGATCCTGGCGACTGTCGGCTCAACCGCTCCGTTCATTGGTCTGTTCGGCACAGTCTGGGGCATCATGAACGCCTTTATCGAGATTGCCGAGCAGCAGAATACCAACCTCGCGGTTGTGGCGCCCGGCATTGCCGAGGCGCTGCTGGCAACTGGTCTCGGCCTGCTGGCCGCGATCCCGGCGGTGATTTTCTACAACAAGCTTAGCGCGGATAGTGACCGGATCGTTGGAGGCTATGAGGCCTTTGCCGATGAATTCGCCACCATCCTGTCGCGCCAGTTGGACAGCTAAGCGATGGGTGCGGCGGTTCAGCAAAGCTCGGGCGGGAACGGACGCAGGCGCGGACGGCGACGCGGTCGCGCTCAGCCTATGGCTGAAATCAACGTCACGCCTTTTGTCGACGTCATGCTGGTGCTGTTGATCATCTTCATGGTCGCAGCACCTTTGCTGACCGTTGGTGTGCCGGTTGATCTGCCCAAGACTGCAGCAAGCGCCTTACCTGGCGATAGTGAGGAACCACTGACCGTCACGCTGACCGCCGATGGCCGCATTCAGATCCAGACCACGGATATCGCGCGCGAAGAGTTGATTGGACGGCTGCGCGCCATCGCGGCAGAGCGCAGCAGTGACCGTGTCTTCCTGCGGGCGGATGGGGCGATCCCCTACGCTCAGGTGATGCAGGTGATGGGCGCACTAAATGCGGGCGGATTTTCCAATGTGGGTCTGGTGACGGATACCGGCGGGCCGACGCTGGACGATGGGTAAAGGTGGGGTCGCGCGGTGGATACCGGCACCAAGATTTCAGCGATTGCGCATGTCAGCCTGATCGGCTGGGCGTTGTTCGGCGGCACCTTCCGGTCCGAGCCGCTGCCGACACAAGTGCAGGATGTTTCCGTGATTTCGGCTGAGCAATTCGCAGCGCTCACGGCGCAGCGCGATGCGCCTGAGCTGCCGGAGTCTCCGGGCACTCTGGAACAACCCGACGCGCCAGAGCCTGAGGTCAGCACTCCTGAGGTGACACCGGAAGAACAGCCACGTCCTGAACCCGTAACACCCGAAGAGCCGGAACCTGAAACTGACCCCGAAACGGTCGAGGTTCCGCCTGAACCTGAGTTGCCCGAAGAACCTCCGACATTGACGGAACCGGAAACGGCCGCCTTGCCGGTGCCGCCGGGACCTGAAGCGCAACCCAGCCCGGCTGAGCGTGTCGCCCCCGAGGCCATCGCGCCGCCTCCGCCCGAGGCTGAACCGGATGAGGTGGAAACGCCCCCGGTTTCCTTGGACGAAGGCGCTGAGACGCAGCAAGAGCAGCAGGATCAGACGGCCCCGGAAGAAGCCGCGCCCGAGATTGTGACCGAGGCCGAAGAGACCAACGAGCCAGCGCCACTGACCTCTCCGCGTCCGCGTGTGCGGCCCAACCGTCCTGAACCCGCGCCTGAGGTTGCAGAAACTCCGGAACCGACCGCGGAAACCCCCACGCCAACGCCTGCGCCGGATAATAGTGACGCAATCAATGACGCACTGTCCGAGGCATTGGCGGGCGGAACTGAACCCGCCGGCCCACCGCTCACCAGCGGTGAAAAAGACGCGATGCGCGTTGCCGTGTCGCGGTGCTGGAATGTCGGATCGCTGTCGACCGATGCGCTGAACGTGGTGGTGACGGTTGCGTTCTCGCTCAATCGTGATGGCACGATTATCAGCGAGAGCATTCGGTTGCTGAACAGCTCTGGCGGTGCTTCGGGTGCCGAAAATCAAGCCTATCAGGCGGCCCGACGCGCAATTTTGCGCTGTGGCGCGCGTGGATATGATCTGCCTGCTGACAAATACGATCACTGGCAGGATATTGAGATTACATTCAATCCCGAGAGGATGCGGATCAAATGATGAAACTTCTGACCAGCCTCTTTCTTGGGCTGACCCTGGTGTCGGCCCCGGTTTACGCTCAGAACAGCCCCCTGCGGTTGGAAATCGACGAAGGCATCATCGAGCCGATGCCCTTTGCGGTTCCCAACTTCGTGCCCGACGGCCCAGCAGCGACGCAGTTCGCCAACGATATCTCGCGTGTTGTTGCGGCGGATTTGACCGGAACGGGGTTGTTCCGCGAAATCTCCTCAGACGCGTTTATCAGCCGAGTTAGCAGCTTTGACGCTCCGGTCCAGTTCGCAGATTGGAAAGCGATCAACGCACAGGCATTGGTGACAGGGGCGGTGAATGTTTCGGGCAAGCGGCTGACGGTTCGGTTCCGGGTCTGGGATGTGTTCTCGGGGCAGGAACTTGGGAACGGTCTGCAGCTGGCGGGCACCACGGATGGCTGGCGGCGCATGGCGCATAAGGTTGCTGATCAGGTTTACAGCCGTATCACCGGTGAAGGCGCCTATTTCGATAGTCGCGTTGCGTTCGTGTCAGAAAGCGGCCCGAAGAACCAGCGCCTCAAGCGTCTGGCGATCATGGATTATGATGGGGCCAATGTTCAGTATATGACGGATAGCGCGGCCATCGTTCTGGCCCCGCGCTTTTCGCCGACGGGCGAGCAACTGCTCTACACCAGCTACGAAAGCGGCAGCCCGCGGATCTACATTCTGGATGTCGGTCGTGTGCAGCGGCGCGAGCTGCGAACGCAAGACGGCACTATGAGCTTTTCTCCGCGCTTTTCGCCGGACGGGCGGTCGATTGTGTATTCACTGATTCAGGGTGGCAATACCGATCTGTGGCGGATGGATCTGGCCTCGGGTCAGAGTACGCGCTTGACCAATACGCCTGCGATCGAAACCGCGCCCAGCTATTCGCCAGATGGCAGCCAGATCGTGTTTGAAAGCGACCGCTCAGGTACGCCGCAGCTTTATGTGATGGCGGCAAACGGCGGCGAAGCGACGCGGATCAGCTTTGGTCAGGGGCGGTATGGTACCCCGGTCTGGTCGCCGCGTGGTGATCTGATTGCATTCACCAAGCAGAACAAAGGCCGCTTCCATATCGGAGTAATGCGCACCGATGGCAGCGAGGAACGCCTGCTTACATCCTCCTTCCTGGACGAAGGCCCGACCTGGTCGCCAAACGGTCGCGTCATCATGTTCACCCGCGAAACACAGGGCGCAAGCGGTCGGGCGACGCTCTATTCCGTGGATATCTCGGGTCGGAACCTGCGCCCCGTGCGAACGCCGGATGGCGGTAGCGACCCGTCCTGGGGGCCATTGCAGAATTGATCGCCGCCAATGCGCGGCAAAGTTCACAAGAAACAGTCGCTGTGATAGACAGGCGGCAACAAACAAAACAACGAGGCACTTGAGATGAACGTATTGGGCAAAATCCTGGCCTTGGGCGCGCTGAGCGTGGTCGCGGCCTGCACAAACAACGATCCTTCGGCTTTGGGTGGCGGCGGCGCTGGTGGTAGCGGTTCGATCGTGGCGGGTTCTCCTAGTGATCCGCGCTCGCCCGCGTATTTCCAGCAGACGGTCGGGGATCGTGTCCTGTTCGCGGTCGATCAGTCCACCCTGTCGCCGCAGGCGCAGACGGTTCTGCAAGGGCAGGCGGAATGGCTGCTGGCCAACCCGGATTACGTGGCAACCATCGAAGGTCACGCGGATGAGCAGGGCACGCGGGAGTACAACCTTGCGCTGGGCGCACGTCGGGCCAACGCGGCGCGTGAATACCTGATTTCGCGTGGCGTGGCGGGCAACCGTCTGACGACCGTGAGCTTCGGAAAAGAACGCCCGATCGAGATTTGCAGTACCGAAGACTGCTATTCCAAAAACCGCCGCGCGGTGACGGTGCTGACCGGTTCAACCTTGGGGTAAGACGATGAGAGTTGCAGGATGGGTTCTGGCCGCAGTTGTGGCAACAGCGGGCGTGGCGCAGGCGCAGGATCAGCAGACCCTGGCGGATATCCGTCAGGAGCTGACCGTGCTGCATGTCGAGATACAGCGCCTGAAGCGTGAGTTTTCGACCACCGGCTCTCCTGCGCCGAACCTGTCTGGTAGCTCGATCCTTGAACGCGTGGATGCGATTGAGGCCGAGCTGCAGCGCCTGACTCGTCAGACCGAGCAACTGAACCAGCGTGTCCAGAACATCGTGGCCGACGGCACCAACCGGATCGGCGATCTTGAATTCCGTCTGGTCGAGCTGGAAGGCGGCGATCTGTCGACACTGGGTGAGACCTCCACCTTAGGTGGCGAAGGGGAATCCACCGCTGCCATCACACCCGCTCCAACGGAACCGAACACTTCGGACCAGGGCGAACTGGCCGTTGGCGAGCGAGCGGATTTTGACGATGCGTCGCAGGCGCTGGCCGATGGTGATTTCCAGACTGCTGCCACGATGTTCGCACAATTTGACACTTCATATCCCGGCAGCCCGCTTGCGCCCGAGGCGCATTTGAACCGCGGCAAAGCGCTCGAAGGGCTTGGGGACACGCGCGAGGCCGCGCGTGCATTCCTCGCCAGCTTCACCGGAGATTCCGAAGGAGCTGTGGCGCCCGAAGCTCTGTTCGAACTTGGCGCTGCTTTGGGTCGCTTGGGCCAGACCGATCAAGCCTGTATCACCTTGTCCGAGGTTGGCGTGCGTTTCCCGGCCTCGGGTCAAGCCACCAGTGCAGTGCAGGAAATGGCCTCTTTGGGGTGTTCTTGACCCCGCCAGTCGACACACTGGCAACAGACCTGCGCGCCAGGTTGCCTGAACGGTTGCCAGAGCGTCTGGGCGTCGCGGTCTCGGGCGGAGGGGACTCTGTCGCACTTATGCACCTTTTGCACCGCATTGCGTTGGATGAGGGGGTGGAGCTATTCGCCGCCACGGTCGACCACGGTTTACGCGCTGAGTCCGCGGATGAGGCCCGAACGGTTGCAAAACAGGCCGCCGCGTTGGGTATCCCCCACGACACTTTGCGTTGGCAGGGCTGGGATGGTGCAGGCAACCTGCAGGATCAGGCCCGGCAGGCGCGGTATGCCTTGTTGACCGAGTGGGCGAAGAGCAACGACATCAGCGCTATTGCATTGGGCCATACGGCGGAAGATCAGGCCGAAACACTTCTTATGCGACTGGCCCGTTCGGCCGGGGTGACGGGACTGTCGGGTATGCCGACCATCCGAACCCGCGATGGGGTCGACCTGTTGCGTCCTATGTTGGGGGTCACTCGGGACCGGCTGCGGACATGTTTAACCGAGATCGGCGCGCAGTGGGTCGAGGATCCCTCGAATCAGGATACCCGCTTTGATCGGATCAAGGCGCGGCAAGCCGTATCTGATTTAAAGCCGCTTGGTATTTCGGCTGAAACCCTGACGCGCGTTGCCGACAACCTCACACAAGCGCGTGAGGCGCTGGAACGCTATGCGCAGGACTCCGCCCAACGGGTTGCCACGGTCGATGCCGGGTCCGTTGTGCTGGATCGCGAGGGCTTTGCCGCGCTGCCCGAAGAAATCCGCCGACGGGTTCTGGTCGGCGCTGTTTCATGGATCGCTGGTCCAGGTTACCCGCCGCGCCAATCGACTGTGGATCAGGCCTTGCAGGCCATCTTGAGCGGAAATTCCGGCGCGATTGGGGGCTGTTTGCTGTTTTCTCAGGTAGAAAAACAGTGGATATGCAGGGAATTCAACGCGGTTGACGGCCTGACCGCGAAAATCACGGGTACATGGGACGCGCGCTGGGTGCTGTCCGGCGCCGATAATCCGGGGGCCGAGATTCGGGCACTTGGTGAAAACGGCTTACAGATGCTGCCCGACTGGCGTGCCACGGGGCGTCCACGGCTTGCTTTGCAAGCGTCTCCGGCGGTTTGGAGGGGCGATATTCTTGAGGCCGCACCCCTAGCCGGATTCGCCAATGGCTGGCGCGCTGATCTGGCCCCTGATTGGCCTGAGTTTCACGCATCTTTTTTATCGCATTGAACCTCAGCCAATCCTCTCTATTTTAAGAAGCAACCCGGCAGGTCCTTGTCTGCCGAAATCTTTTAGGAGAATTTCCTTGGGCAACGCTCGTAATATCGCCTTCTGGGTCGTTCTGTTCCTGCTGATCCTTGCACTGTTCAACCTGTTCAGCGGACCGGGCGGGACACTTCAGGGCAATGAACGCACCTATTCCGACTTTGTCAGCGCCGTTCAAAGCGGTGAAGTCAAGAACGTCACGCTGGATGGTGAGCAAATTCGCTACACCACACAAAGCGGCGCGAATTACACCACGATCAAACCCGGTGACGCCGAGGTCACGAAGCTACTGATCGACGAACAGATCCCTGTCGAAGCGGTCAAGCAGCAGCAATCAGGCTTCCAATCGTTCCTGATCACTCTGCTGCCCTTCCTGCTGCTGATCGGCGTCTGGGTCTATTTCATGAACCGGATGCAGGGCGGCGGCAAAGGCGGCGCGATGGGCTTTGGCAAGTCCAAGGCTAAGATGCTGACCGAAAAGCACGGCCGCGTGACCTTTGATGACGTTGCTGGCATCGACGAAGCCAAGGAAGAGCTGGAAGAGATCGTTGAGTTCCTGCGCAACCCGCAGAAATTCAGCCGTCTGGGTGGCAAGATCCCAAAAGGTGCGTTGCTGGTTGGTCCTCCGGGTACTGGTAAAACGCTCCTGGCCCGTGCGATTGCGGGGGAGGCGGGTGTGCCGTTCTTCACCATCTCGGGTTCTGACTTCGTTGAAATGTTCGTGGGTGTTGGTGCGAGCCGTGTCCGTGACATGTTCGAACAGGCCAAGAAGAACGCGCCTTGTATCGTGTTTATCGACGAAATTGACGCCGTGGGTCGCCATCGTGGTGCCGGCTATGGCGGTGGTAACGACGAACGCGAACAGACCCTCAACCAATTGCTGGTCGAGATGGACGGTTTTGAGGCCAACGAAGGTGTGATCATTCTGGCCGCGACCAACCGTAAAGACGTTCTGGACCCGGCTCTGCTGCGTCCCGGCCGTTTCGACCGGAACGTGACCGTTGGGAACCCCGACATCAAAGGCCGTGAGAAGATCTTGGGCGTGCATGCGCGCAAGACGCCTCTGGGCCCTGATGTTGACCTGCGCATCATCGCGCGCGGTACTCCGGGCTTTTCGGGTGCCGATCTAGCGAACCTTGTGAACGAGGCCGCGCTGATGGCCGCCCGTGTGGGCCGCCGCTTTGTCACCATGGAGGACTTCGAGAACGCCAAGGACAAGGTGATGATGGGGGCAGAGCGCCGCTCGATGGTGCTGACCCAGGATCAAAAAGAAAAGACCGCGTATCACGAGGCTGGCCATGCTGTTGTTGGTCTGGAACTGCCGATGTGCGATCCGGTCTACAAGGCGACGATAATCCCGCGTGGTGGCGCGCTGGGTATGGTTGTCTCGCTGCCCGAAATGGATCGCCTGAACTATCACCGTGATGAGTGTGAGCAGAAGCTGGCCATGACCATGGCGGGCAAGGCGGCCGAAGTCATCAAATATGGCGAAGACCATGTTTCAAATGGTCCGGCGGGTGACATCATGCAGGCCAGCCAGTTGGCGCGCGCGATGGTGATGCGCTGGGGTATGTCGGACAAGGTCGGCAATATCGACTACGCCGAAGCCCATGAAGGCTACTCGGGCAACACCGCTGGTTTCTCGGTCTCTGCCCATACCAAAGAGCTGATCGAGGAAGAGGTGAAGCGCCTGATCCAACAGGGCTATGAGCGCGCCCACCAGATCCTGACCGACAAGAGTGAGGAATGGGAGCGCCTGGCGCAGGGCCTGTTGGAATACGAAACCCTGACCGGCGACGAGATCAAGCGGGTCATGAATGGCGATGCGCCGACCGAAGGCGATGACGAGGGCGACAGCCCGGATCAGGGCAGCGCGCCCAGCGTCACGGCCATTCCCAAGACCAAACCCAAGAAATCTCCGCCCGAAGGTGGGATGGAGCCGGAGCCAACCGCATAGACAAGAAAAACCCGAGGTCCAAACCTCGGGTTTTTTCTTTTCATCCGCCAACTGCTGGTCATTATGCGGGCAGATGGATGAAGAAGGAAAACCCCATGCCGTTCCTGCGTGAAACCGAATACTCTGCCGAGGTCGTCTGGTTGGGGCGCGTCCCGGCCGGTGAGTCGCTGCGCGCTCAGCCCGTTGAGGGGTTGGAGTTTGGCTTTGACGGGGTGCAGGGCGCACGGCACGAGGGGCTCAACCGTGCTTCCTGCGTGCGTGTCAGCAATGTTTACCCGAAAGGCACCGAGATTCGGAATGTCCGTCAGGTGTCGATTCTGTCAGCCGAAGAGCTGTCGGAGATCGCCGCCGCGATGGAAATGGACAAGCTTGATCCATCCTATCTAGGGGCTTCGATCGTGTTGAAGGGTATTCCTGATTTTTCCCATATCCCGCCGTCTTCGCGCCTTCGGTCCGAGGCGGATTTGACGATTACCGTCGATATGGAAAATGCACCTTGTGTCCTACCCGGACGTGAGATCGAGGCGGATCACAGCGGCTACGGTGCCGCCTTCAAACCGGCCGCGCAGGGGCGGCGGGGGATCACGGGATGGGTCGAACGGCCCGGAGTTCTGCATATCGGCGATCGTTTGCAGCTGTTTGTTCCCGATCAGCCGCTCTGGCAGCCATAGCGCTCATTCGTTTCCGATTGGAAACGCTTGAAATCGGGCGACGCCGTTTCGCGGCACGAATATGTCGGAATCCTTAGCCACTGCTTGGGTATGCAACTGTATGGGTTTGACAGCACCGACGCGCCGCGTCGGTTTTGCACGGCATTCAATCAGGGACCCTGCCCAATGAGCTACAAATCTGACATCGAAATCGCGCGCGAAGCGAACAAGAAGCCGATTCAGGAAATCGGCGCAAAGATCGGTATCGAATCTGCCGATCTGCTGCCTTACGGCCACGACAAAGCGAAGGTCAGCCAGGACTTCATCAACTCGGTCCAGGACCGCGAAGATGGCAAGCTGATCCTGGTCACCGCGATCAACCCGACCCCTGCGGGTGAAGGCAAGACCACCACCACCGTGGGTCTGGGCGACGGCCTGAACCGCATCGGCAAAAACGCGATGATCTGTATCCGTGAAGCCTCGCTTGGCCCGAACTTCGGCATGAAGGGCGGCGCTGCGGGTGGCGGTTACGCTCAGGTTGTTCCGATGGAAGAAATGAACCTGCACTTCACAGGTGACTTCCACGCGATCACTTCGGCGCACTCGCTGCTATCGGCGATGATCGACAACCACATCTACTGGGGCAATGAAGCTGAGATCGACGTCCGCCGCGTTGCATGGCGTCGTGTGGTCGACATGAACGACCGTGCTCTGCGTCAGATCACGGCGTCGTTGGGTGGCGTGTCGAACGGCTTCCCGCGTGAAGCAGGCTTTGACATCACCGTTGCGTCCGAGGTTATGGCGATCCTGTGCCTTGCAAACGACCTGAAAGACCTGGAAAAGCGTCTGGGCGACATCATCGTTGCTTACCGCCGTGACAAGACCCCGGTTTACTGCCGCGACATCAAGGCAGAAGGCGCAATGACCGTTCTGCTGAAGGACGCAATGCAGCCGAACCTGGTGCAGACGCTGGAAAACAACCCGGCCTTCGTCCATGGCGGCCCGTTTGCGAATATCGCGCACGGCTGTAACTCGGTCATCGCGACCAAAACCGCTCTGAAGGTTGCTGACTATGTCGTGACCGAAGCCGGTTTCGGTGCTGACCTGGGTGCCGAGAAGTTCATGAACATCAAGTGCCGCAAAGCCGGTATCGCACCGTCGGCCGTTGTTTTGGTCGCCACCGTGCGCGCGATGAAGATGAACGGCGGCGTTGCAAAAGCCGATCTGGGTGCCGAAAACGTCGACGCGGTTCAGTCTGGCTGTGCCAACCTCGGCCGTCACATCGAGAACGTGAAGTCCTTCGGTGTGCCGGTTGTTGTCGCCATCAACCACTTCGTCACCGACACAGATGCTGAAGTTGAAGCGGTCAAGAGCTACTGCGCCGAGCACGGTGTTGAAGCGGTACTGTCGCGTCACTGGGAGCTGGGCTCCGAAGGCTCGGCGCCTCTGGCTGAGAAAGTTGTTGAAATCGTTGAAGGTGGCACCGCGAACTTCGCGCCGATCTACCCCGACGACATGCCTCTGTTCGAGAAAGTCGAAACCATCGCCAAGCGCATCTACCGCGCGGACGAGGTTCTGGCAGATAACAAGATCCGCAACCAGCTGAAGGAATGGGAAGCAGCCGGATATGGCAACCTGCCGGTCTGCATGGCGAAAACCCAATACTCGTTCTCGACCGACCCGACCCTGCGTGGCGCACCCACCGGCCACTCGGTTCCGGTACGTGAAGTTCGTCTGTCCGCAGGTGCCGGCTTCATCGTGGTTGTCTGCGGTGAGATCATGACCATGCCGGGTCTGCCGCGCAAACCTGCCGCTGAGACAATCCGTCTCAACGAAGAAGGTCAGATTGAGGGCTTGTTCTAAGCCGATTTTTGAACCATCTCGTGGTCCGGGGATTACACCCCGGGCCATGAGGAGATCACGATGCCCACTCTGACACCGCCGCAAGACTGTGAGACGATGCAGGACTTGCGCGTTCAGATCGACAAGCTGGACCGCCAACTGATCGAGATGTTGGTGATGCGCGCGGAATATATCGATCGCGCCTCACAGTTGAAGCCAGGCGAAGGCCTTCCGGCCCGAATACCGGACCGTGTCGAAGAGGTGGTGCAACGTGTGCGCGCAAGCTCGGATCAGTTGGGCATGGACCCGGATCTGGCCGAAAAGCTTTGGCGCATTTTGATTGACTGGTCGATTGCCCGCGAAGAGCGCGTGATTGGCCCTGACTGAACACCCGGGCGCTCTGCGCCCGATCCGTTTTTGGAAAGAAGGGATCACAGGATGGTAGCCCAGGTTATCGACGGCAAAGCCTTTGCGGCGAAAGTGCGCGCGCAAGTGGCCGATCAGGTTGCAAAGCTGAAAGAAGAAAACGGCATCACGCCCGGTCTGGCAGTGGTTCTGGTGGGCGAAGACCCGGCAAGCCAGGTATATGTGCGCTCAAAGGGCAAGCAGACCGTTGAGGTCGGCATGAACTCGTACGAGCACAAGCTGGACGCCGACACCTCGGAAGATGACCTTCTGGCGCTGATCGACAAGCTAAACAACGATCCTGCGGTTCACGGTATTCTGGTGCAGCTGCCTCTGCCCAAGCACCTGAACGAAGATCTGGTGATCAACTCTATCGATCCGGCCAAGGACGTTGATGGCTTCCACATCTCGAATGTGGGTCTGCTGGGTACCGGTCAGAAGTCGATGGTTCCCTGCACCCCTCTTGGCTGCCTGATGATGCTTCGCGACTACCACGGCTCGCTGTCGGGTATGGATGCGGTTGTGATTGGCCGCTCGAACATAGTGGGCAAGCCGATGGCGCAACTGCTGCTAGGTGACAGCTGCACCGTGACCATCGCGCATTCGCGCACCAAGGACCTTCCGGACGTTGTACGCCGCGCTGACATCGTTGTCGCAGCTGTAGGCCGCCCTGAGATGGTTCCGGGCGATTGGATCAAAGAAGGCGCAACCGTGATCGACGTGGGCATCAACCGCATCGAGCGTGACGGCAAAAACAAGCTGGTCGGTGACGTCGACTACGCCAGCGCCGCTGAGCGCGCAGGCGCGATCACTCCGGTTCCGGGTGGCGTGGGTCCGATGACCATCGCCTGCCTGCTGGCCAACACTCTGACCGCGTGCTGCCGCGCGAACGGCCTGCCAGAGCCTGAAGGCCTGACAGCCTGATCCACGACGTCGTCGGACCGTGCCTTGCGGTCCGACTCTGACGAGACGCGGGCCGGGGTCAGCGGCCTGCGTTCAAGCCCATGCATGAATTGTGTTTTACAGGACCTCAATTCATGATATCCGTTATTTCCCAGTCAGTTGCCGAGTAAATACCGTGGCTGTCCAAGATGTCCTGACTGGGTCTTGGGCGCTGTTCTGTGAGTATGACGTTATACATCGGGCTATTGCGTTCTCATTGCACCCCACAGCGGGTGGTCGCAGGCGTTGTGTTCCTGCCCTTGCTTGCCTACGTATTCCCCCCTTTTCTGGCTGCAGAGCTGTCTTTTCCCCTGCGTTTGCTGTTTTGGGCCGGCGTTTTGGTTTTGGCATTGGCCGCCATTTGGGCGGCGCGGAATGTGATTGAACGACATCAGGTTTTGGAGCAGCTGCCCGCACGAGATCTGGCCTATGCGGTTGTGATTCTTGCGATGTTCACTCCGACCCTCTGGCTTTTGGCGTGGTTGCTGTTCACCTGGGGTGGTCATATGGCGCCTGAGATGGCTACTGTTGCCAGTTACGGCATATTGTTTGCCACAGGCCTGTTGCTGGTGCGTCGGGCCGAATGGCATGATGGCAAGGTCGAAGCCGAACCTGAGCTAAAGCCGATGCCACGGCTTGCGCGCCGTCTGCCCGAGAGTTTTCAGGGTGAGTTCTACCGCCTGACCGTGCGCGACCACAATGTGGACGTTGTTACATCCGAGGGAACTTTTACGATCCGCTCTCGTTTTACCGATGCCATTGATGAGATGGAGCCTGTTGCGGGCCATTGCTCGCACCGGTCGCATTGGGTTTGCGATGATGCCGTGGCGGGTGTTGAGCGGTCCGAGGGCAAGATCTTCCTGCGTCTGGTCAATAGCGATCTCGTCCCGGTCAGCCGTAAGTATCGGCCGATGCTGGAAGAGGACGGCTTGATCTGAGGCGCTGCACGATGCCCGACCGTCTTAGCGAGGCATCGGGATCATTTGCGGTTTAGATCCCGTCATGATCGCTAGCGCCTTCGGCTTCATCAGAGCGGTCAAAACCTGATCCGAGCTGCGCAACCCGCCTGTGTAGGTGCCAAAGGCGGGCAGGATCAGACGATTTGAATCGAACAGAAAGGCCGGGCGCGTGATGCTGCGGCCACTCGCGCGCAGCGTGGCCTTTGGATGATAGTGACCCGAAATCTCACCTTTTGCACCGGACTGCGCGATATGGCGAAAGGTGAGCGTGTCGCAAGTCCACTCGGCCAGATGCGTTCCGCCGAGTTCAACCGGGCCGGGGTCGTGATTGCCTTCGATCCAGATCCAGCGACGCCCGGCTTGCAGGGTGGCAATGCGCAGCCTCTCGGCGCCGGGCAGGGACAGAGAGGCGTCCAGATCATCAAAGCTGTCCCCCAGGCAGATTACGGTTGCGGCCCGCGTAAACTCCAGATCTTTGGCCAGCCTGTCCAACGTGTCCTGACTCTCATAGGGCGGCAGGATCGCACCACCGCGCCGGGCCATGCGTTCGGACTTGCCGAGATGGAGATCGGATACACACAGCAATTGCCGCTCAGGCCACCACAATGCGCCGGAGGGTAGGGCGCTCAGGTTCTGCCCTGCAAAGGAAAATTCAACCTTGTTCATGGAACGTTCTTCGCGCGTTTTGCGCGCGTGCGCAAGGTGGATCAGAGGGTATCCAGCCCGGCCGCTTGCAGCATTCGCGCACTTTCCTCCGCCAACAAACGTTCTTCGCCGGCCCCTTTTACCGGAACTTTTCCAACTTCTAGGAACAAGGGTGCGGCGAGAGGTGACACGCGGTCCAGCCGAACCAGATCAATCCGGTCGCCAATCCGTTCCACCATTGCTTCGATCCGGCCAAAATCGACGAGGCCGCGCATGGCCTCTTCACGGGTGATCTGCATCAAAATGTGGTCGGGGTCGTATTTCAGCAACGTATCGTAGAGGATATCTGACGAAAAAGTAGCCTGCCGTCCGCTCTTGCGTTGCCCGCCTGTGTTGCGCTCGATCAATCCTGCGATGGTGGCCGAGGCGCGGAAGGTGCGCTTCATGACGGCATTGCCAGCCAGCCATGTGTCCAACCCGTCGCGCAGCGCATCGATCCGAAACAGAGGCGTTGGATCGGTCACTGCGTCCAACCCCCAGATCAGAGTCGCGTAGTCGGTGGCAACAAAGCCAAGAGGGGCAAGGCCTGTTTCCTCCATGCGTTTGGTGAGGAGTAGGCCCAAGGTTTGTTGCGCATTGCGTCCGGCGAAGCCGTAGACACAAATATGCTCGCGCCCGTCGCTGGGAAAGCTCTCGACCAGCAGGCGGTTGCGTTGGGGCAGGCGAGAGACATGCCGCTGCAACTTCAACCAGTCGGCCGTGTGTTGCGGCAGCTGAGGCCAGTCGGTCTGCGCGAACATGCGCAGGATACGGTCGCTCAGCTGCGTTGAGGTGGCGAACTTGGTCCCCGCAAAAGTGGCGATTTTGGGCTTCTTGTCGGCACGGCGGCTGACTTCGACCACAAGCTCGCGCAGGCCTTCGTAGCGCACGATCTGACCGCCGATCAGGAAGGTATCGCCGGGGGTCAAAGTGGCTGCAAAAGCCTCCTCCACCTCGCCCAATGGCTTACCGCCCCGGTTGCGCTTCAGGCGGACTTTCAGGGTATCGCTGTCCTGAATTGTGCCGAGGTTCATCCGAATCCGGGCTGCAGCGCGGGGGTCCCTTAGCTGCCACAAACCGTCGGCGCGTTGCTGCAACCGTTGCCATCGGTCGTAGGCTCGGAGGGCATAGCCGCCGGTCGCGCAGAAATCGAGGCAGTCGTCAAACTCGGGCCGTGTCAATTGCGCGAACGGCCCGGCCGAGGTCATCTCGGTAAACAGTGCATCTGCATTGAATGGCCCCGCAGAGGCTGCGATCAGGATATGTTGGCACAGCACGTCTCGGGGGCCTGCGCCGCGCGGCTCTCCGTCCAGATCATGGGCTTTTGCGGCCTCAAGGGCGGCCACGCATTCGACCACTTCAAACCTGTTGGCAGGTACCAGCAAGGCTTTGGACGGCGCGTTGTAGCGGTGATTTGCCCTTCCGATTCGCTGCACCAGCCGCTTGACGTTCTTGGGCGCGCCGATCTGGATCACCAGATCAACATCGCCCCAGTCGATGCCTAAATCGAGAGAGCCGGTGCAGACGATGGCGCGCAGATCACCTCGGACCATGGCCGCCTCGACCCTTTCGCGCTGCTGGCGATCAAGACTGCCGTGATGGATTCCAATGGGCAGGCTGTCTTCGTTTGCAAGCCACAGATTGTGAAAGAAAATCTCGGCCTGCGCGCGGGTGTTGTGGAAGATCAGAGTCGTCTTGTGTTGGCGAATTTGGTCCAGCACCGCGGGTATCGCATAAGCTGCACCTCCGCCCGACCATGGCGGCATCTCGGCAGTTTCCAGCATCGCGATATCGGGATCGGGGCCGGGATCGGCTTGAATGATGTGACACGGATCGGGGTGACGGGCCAGAAAGCGGGCAATGGCCTGAGGGTCCTCGACCGTGGCCGACAAGCCCACACGGCGCATGTTCGGGCACAGAGTCTGAAGCCGCGCCAGCGCCAGCATAAGTTGATCCCCGCGCTTGCTTTCGGCCAAAGCGTGGATTTCATCGACGATCACGCGCTGCACCCCATCAAACATGCGCGGAGCGTCCTCATATGAGGTCAGAAGAGCCAGACTCTCGGGCGTGGTAAGTAGGATATGCGGCGGGTCGGCGCGTTGGCGTTTTTTCCGCGTGGCCGAGGTATCGCCGGTGCGGTCCTCGATGCGGATGGGCAAGCCAATCTCTTCCACGGGCGTGCGCAGGTTCCGTTTGATGTCTGCTGCAAGGGCCTTGAGGGGCGAGACGTATATAGTATGCAACCCGGCACGTGTACCGTCCGCCAACTCGGCCAATGAGGGCAGAAACCCCGCCATCGTTTTGCCGCCGCCCGTTGGCGCAATCAGTAAAGTGGCCGGGTCTTGCGCCCGATCGAACATGTCCTGCTGATGAGGGTGGATGGTCCAGCCCTTGGTGTTGAACCAAGTGCCGATCCGGGCGGGAATCTGCGTCATGTGCGCAGACTACCCCTGTCACTCCGGAAATGGCACGGCGTTATTTGACGATTTTCTCGTCTTTGACGAACATGTTGGCCCAGGCACGGTCGATCAGGTCGGGGCTCATCTGATAAGGAATGCCCTCGAACTCACAGATCGAGATCATCTGGTCGATCAGGAAGATTGGCTGGTAGTTCGCATAGATGTTGTCGATGGTCGGGTATTTCACCTTCAAAAGATGCACCAACGCGGCCTCATCCAGCGGCATGCCGCGTTTGCGGGCGACCATTGCGAAGATCTTCAGGAAGTTCTCTTGGTTCGGACCATCAATCTTGATCTTGAAGAAGATCCGGCGCAGGGCCGCTTGGTCGAAGATCTCATTCGGGTGGAAGTTGGTCGAGAAGATGACCAGCGTGTCGAAGGGAACCTCGAACTTTTCACCCGATTGCAGGCCGAGGATATCCTTGTTCTCTTCCAGTGGAACAATCCAGCGGTTGACGAGGGCTTGAGGGGGTTCGGCCTGTCGTCCAAGGTCGTCCACGATAAAGATACCGCCGGTCGATTTCAGCTGCAGTGGGGCCTGATAGGTCCGCGCGGTGGGGTTGTAGACCAAGTCCAGCATGCTCAGCGACAATTCACCACCAGTCACCACGGTTGGGCGCTCGCACTGAACATAGCGCGAATCGAACCGCTTGCGGCGGCGCAGGCTGTTGGGGTCGTCAGGCTCCTGCTCAATCGCGGTATGTACGATCGGGTCATAAACGGTGATCACCTGACCGGCATATTCGATAGCGTAGGGGACATAGACATTGTCACCCAATGCATCCCGAATACCGTTCGAGATCGAGGACTTACCATTCCCCGGAGGGCCATACATCAGGATCGAACGGCCTGCGCTGACCGCGGGGCCGAGGTGATCCAGCAGGCTGTCGGGCAAAACCAGATGGCCCATCGCATTGGTCAGTTGGTCTCGCGTGACCTGAATATTGCGGATCGACTGGCGTTTGACCTGCTCGCGATACACATCCAGTGGTACGGGCATCGCACCGAAATACTCCGACTGGCTGAGCGCGTCCAACGCACGGGCCTTGCCGGCGTCGGTCAGCTGATATCCCATCTCATTGCCGCTATTGGCGTTCAGGGTGCCTGTGGCTTCAAGCAATTTTTGGTCACGCGCAATGTCGATCAGTTCCTGCGTGACTGAGCCGGGCAGGCAGATAGCCTCGGCCACTTCGGTCACGGTGCTGGCATTCTTGCGAAAGATCGTCTTCAGCAAAATGTCCCGCATCATCACAAGCGGGAGCTGCATTTCACCCAGGCCCTTCGGGGCAGGGGGCGCCATAACTGCTGAGGTCTGCATATTCATGAGCGGGACTCGTCTGTTCTGATGTCACACCAAAAGCCCCAAAGCGGGCCAGTTGTGTGAAATCTGGCGCAGCTTTGTGGCGGGACCAAGGCAGCGACAAGGCGCGCAGATGATAGTTTACGATCCGAGAACAGTCCCAAGAATCAGATACATGGCAAGCGAACCGGACAGGGCCAGCCCCATCGGGAACTTTTTGCCTTTGTCCCAACTATCCCAATGTGGGGCAATTGTGCGCAGCCTTGTGTGCTTGGCCAAACGGTGGGTCGCTACCGCCCCCAAAGTACAGGCCATCAAAATAGCCATGAGCAGAACCATATCTGCGAACCAGATGAACGGAGCGGCTGCGGCCAGAAATTTGGCATCGCCGGCGCCCATCGCTCCGGCGGCGTTCAGGATGATACCGGCAAGCAGAACCACGAAGATATGCAGGAATTGCCAGACATAGATAGGCAATGCGATATCAAGAGGGCCGATCTGACCTCCAATCAGCCCCGTCGACCACGGAGGCAGCACAAACAGCCCAACGACGATATAGACCAGAACCAACGCCGTTACGGCGTGGTTCTTGATCTTCATTTCACGCATATCCGTGAACGCGACGTAAAAGCAGATCGGCAGCACAAAGGGCAGAAACCATGCTGCCACATAGGCCGGTATCGCCATGTGTCAGCTTTCCTCGAGTGCGCGAAGCGAGCGGACAGCTTCATCGAAATGCTGGGGATGGGTCGCAATCGCTTCGCGGAGGAGGTTCTTGCCGGTTGCCATATCCCCTTGTTTCACAGCGGAAATTGCCATCGTGTTCAACAGCCGAGCGCGCTCAACCTGTGTCATGGGCACCACTGGCAGGCTGTAATTCCCCTGCGCCGACCGGGCCAGAACCAGATTGTTCTTGGCTGTAAACAGGCTCTTGTCCTGGCGGACGGCTTCGGTGAACAGGCGTTCGGCCTCGGCATATTGCCCGCGGGTCAGCTTGGAATAGCCCCAGTTGTTCATCACTCCACCTGGGCGCGTGGTTAGGCCCACGGCCGTTTCATAGAAGTGATCGGCGCGTTTCCATTCCTTGCGGGAATCTGCGACGACGGCTTCAAGCCGGTAGCGCTTGAACGACTCATGAGTCGGTGGGACCGAGTTCAAAACGGTGTGGGCTGTGTTCCAATCCCCATTGCGCACCAGCGCATCCGCGTATTCGACCCGGTCGGCCGCATTGGCACCGTTCATGGTCGTCACGCGTTTCCACGCAGCGGCCGCCTCGGTCGAGCGTTTGGCGCGACCCAGCGAGATCGCAAGCCCGCGCTGCAGGTCGATCCGGTCCGGGTTTTTGGCGGCGGCATTATGGAAATAGGTGACTGCCTCGTTGGGGTCGGCCGCGGTCAGAAGCACGTCGTTCAGGTTGGTTTCGTCAATGACGTTCACTTCCTGAAATGTACGTTCAACCTTTTCCTCTTCGGTTTCTTTTGCACAGGCGGACAGGATCAACCCAGTGACCACGAGTGACGGAATCAAGAATTGTTGGCGCATTTTTGCGTCCTTTTACTGCTCTTGCCTCGGTTACTGGATTTTGCGTAGCGAAAATTGCCCGTCGCCTAGCTGCTCCAGCGTATATTCTTGTTCTTGGTCAGTATTATTAACAGGATTTTCCATTTTTGCGATAGCTAAGCGAAGATTGTCGCGGATTGCGTCACTTTCGCCATTGTCCAACGCAAAGGCCCGGCGAAACACCTGTTCTGCTTCGGGGTATTGTCGGGTTTCCATCAGTAGAACACCCAAATTGTTCCAAGCGATGGGCCAGTCCGTGTCATCCTCGACCGCGCGGCGTAGAAGGGTCTCGGCCTGCCCCAACCGACGCAGCCCCAGATTTGCGGTCCCCAATGATGTCAGAACCTGCGGCGTCATCCCTTGTTCCAGCGCGGCGCGGGTAAAGCTGTCGAGGGCCAGCTCGTATTCTCCGGCGGCCATTAGGCGGTTTCCTACGGTGATGTTGTCTTCGGCCTGTCCCATCGGATCTATACCCGGCGCATCGAGTTCATCCGACAGGCTCCCTTCCGTGCAAGAGGCCACCATGGCGAAAACCATGATGGCCTGAAAACTTCGGCGAAGCCTACGCAAGGCACAGCCTTTTTCTGGTTGCATCGAAGCTAAATCATCCTCCGAACTCAGCAATCACACCTGCAGACGGCCCGACCAGAATGACAAGCAACGGTGGTACCGTCAGCCCCATTGTGACCAGAGTCATCTTGGTAGGCAACTTGTTTGCGGCTTCTTCCGCGCGCATCACACGTTTGTCACGCATTTCACCGGCATAGACCCGCAGAGCTTCGGCAATGGAAGTACCGAATGTGGCGGACTGGATCATCACGGTCACAAAGGCCCGAACATCTTGAACCCCGCAGCGGGTTCCGAAATCACGCAGGACTGTGTCTTTGTCTTTACCGGCCTTCATCTCGTAGGCCACAACCTCGAATTCTTGCGAAATCTCGGGGTAGGAACTTTTCATCTCGGCCGCCACTCGAACGATCGCCTGATCCAGGGATTGACCGGCTTCAACACAGACCAGCATCAAGTCCAGAGTGTCCGGAAAGGCCGCAGTAATGGCTTGTTTCCGTTCTTCCACGCGGCGTGTGATCCAATATTTGGGGATATAGTAGCCAATCGCGCCGGGGATCAGAACGCGGATCAACAATTGAGTTCCAGTAAATTCCTGACCACCCGAGAACACCGTTACCCACAGCACTCCGAACAAAATGCCTAGTATGCCAAGCGCGAACTGCGCAAAGTGATAGAAACGAACGGCATCTTTCGACTGGTAGCCAGCCTGCCGCATTGTCAATTGAACAGCGGAAAGTTCTTCTTCACTTTTGGGCTCTAGAAAGGTGGCGAATTTCTCGAGCTGTTCATTCCGCCCGCCGTTACGCAGTTGGTCTTTTTTGGGTTTTTTCTCTTTCCGCGGAGCCGTCGTGCTGCGTTGCAGCTTCTTTAGTGGATCTTCTGGCTGGTTCAGCATCAGCAGAACGGCCACGGCAATCAACACGAAACCAAGTACACCGACCACGATCAGAGGGCCGAACTCACCAAGGTGTTGCGTTAGGACATTGTTGATGGAGGTTAGGAATTCCATTGAACTGACCTCAAACCTTGATGTTGGTAATGATCTTCATGACGATCAGGTTCAGTGTCAGCATGATGCCGACAAAGAAACACAGCGGTATGAACCACGGGTGATCCAGAACTTCGTCATAATAGCCGGGGTCTTTGACCAGAATGAAGACGAGGCACGCTACTGGGAACCCCGACAGGAACTTTCCGGACCATTGCGCCTCGGCGGTGATTGCCTTGACCCTGCGGAATAAGCGGAAACGGGCGCGGATCACCTGTGCCAGGCCGGCCAAAATTTCAGCCAGGTTACCACCTGACTGTTGCTGAATACCGACTGCGACCGCGAGAAAGCGCAAATCCTGCATGTCCAAACGCTCGGCCATGTCTTTGAGCGCCTCGCCCACATCTCGACCATAGGCGCATTCATCGGCGATGATGCCCAGTTCGGTCCCAAGGGGATCCTGAACCTCGTTCGCCGCGATCTGAACCGAAGATACGAAAGGGTTACCGACCCGCAGCGAGCGGACCATCAGCTCGACCGCATCGGGAAGTTGCTCTTCGATCATGCTCATGCGTTTATTGGCTTTTCTGCTGACCCACATGAAAACAGCACCGACGCCGATGGCAATTGAAATCGCCGTACGCAAGACAGTGTCGGTTGCCGTACCAATGCTGAGAGCTACAAAAGCCGCGGCCGAAACAAGACCCATGATCATGATCAGTTGTCTTGGCGTAAACGCGATGGCGGCCTTTTGGGCCTTGTCTGCAAGCAACGAATACAGAGGGATGCTCTGCGTTTTCATATGCTGCTGCATTTCCTTGCGCAGCTGTTCCAAAACTTGCTCGCGGCCCGCGCCCTTGTCGAGCATGTCTAGGCGTCGGTTGACTCGGCTGTTCAGGCTGATGGATTTGCCGAACGCCACAAGATAGATGCCTTCCACCAGGGCAAGGACACCCACGAAGATGGCGACATAGATGAGAGCCTCCATAGGCAATTGCATGTCGTGATCTCCTACATTGTGGTTGGGTCGTAGATGGACGAGGGAAGGTCAAAGCCCCACAGGCGGAAGCGCTCAGAATAGTGGCTGCGCACGCCGGTGGCGGTGAAGTGACCGATGATTTTGTTATCGGGTGTCAGGCCAACGCGTTGGAAACGAAAGATTTCTTGCATCGAAATCACATCACCTTCCATCCCGGTAATTTCGGTGATCGAGGTCATGCGACGCGAGCCATCCTGCAAACGGCTGGCCTGAACGATCAAGTTCACAGCGCTTGAGATCTGGCTGCGAACTGCCTTGATCGGCATTTCGATCCCCGCCATTGCGATCATGTTCTCGAGACGCGAGATACCATCCCGCGCCGAGTTCGCGTGGATTGTGGTCATTGAACCGTCGTGGCCGGTGTTCATCGCCTGGAGCATGTCGATCACCTCGGCACCACGGGTCTCACCCACGATGATGCGGTCGGGACGCATCCGCAGAGCGTTTTTCAGACAATCGCGAGGGCTGACCTCACCTTTTCCTTCAACGTTTGGCGGGCGGCTTTCCATCCGGCCAACGTGAGTCTGCTGCAGTTGAAGTTCCGCCGTATCCTCGATGGTCAAGATACGTTCCGCGTCGTCAATAAAACTCGAAAGAGCGTTCAGAGTGGTGGTTTTACCGGAGCCCGTACCGCCCGAGACGATGATATTCAGGCGCGTCGAAACTGCGGCTTGAAGATAGGCGGCCATTTCTTCGGTGAACGCGCCAAAATTGACCAGATCATCGATGCCCAGCTTGTCTTTTTTGAACTTACGAATCGAGACCAGCGAGCCGTCAACAGCGATCGGAGGGACCATCGCGTTGAAACGCGAGCCATCGGCCAGACGGGCGTCAACATATGGGTTGGATTCATCAACACGACGACCCACGGCGGACACGATCTTGTCGATGATCCGCATCAGGTGTTTTTCGTCCTTAAACGTAATATCGCTGAGTTCTAGCTTACCCGCACGTTCGACAAAAATCTGTTGCGGGCCGTTCACCAGAATATCGTTGACCGTTTCATCGCGCAGCAAGGTTTCAAGTGGGCCGAGGCCAGTGACCTCGTCATAAAGCTCTTTGTTCAGCTGTGTGCGATCGTCTCGGTTCAAAACGATGCTTTTGGCTTCCAGAACCTCGCTGGCAATTGCGCTGATCTCGGTGCGAAGCTCGGCCTCACCCGCGTTTTCAAGGGCGGCGAGGTTCAGGTTTTCCAGTAGCTCCCGGTGCAGCTCAATCTTGATCTCACTCAGGCGCTCTTTCCGTTTGCGGTCGCGGTCGGCGCTCGTGACCTCGCCTGCTTTCTTTTGAACGGGCTTACGTGCAACTGCTGTTGCCGTTGGCGCTGCGGTGGCCGCTTCGGGCGCTTTGGCCGGAGTCTCAACCGGCTGCGCATCAGTCGCTTTCTTATATCTGGAAAACATGGCGGCTCTTCCCTTGGGGTTGTGTTATGCGGCCTCGGCGTCGTTGCTGCCGAGGCTGTGGAGCGACTTTGCAAGTTTGGCAATTTCGCGACGCAGTGGATTTTTAGCGGCCGAACTGGCCAATGGCAGGCCATGATCGCCGCTTTGCATCACCGGCTTGCCGCCATCGGGCAATTGCAGGTCGATCGAGATTCCGAGGCTTTCGCCCATACGTTTAATGCGCCCCTTGCCGTTCAGATCGGTGAATTTCGGGGCCCGGTTTAGGGCGAAACGCAATTTGTTGAACGGCAGCTCTTCGGCCTGCAAGGCGCGTTTCAGACGCAATGCGTTCTGAGCCGAGCGCATGTCCAGTTCGATCATGGCGAAATAAACATGAGCAGCCTGAAGAACGGTTTCTGACCACAAAACCAATGTCTTGGGCATGTCCACGACCACATAGTCGAAATGCTTGCGCGCCGTATCTATCACGCGCTGGATGTCCTCGGGTGTGATCAAATCCAACGGCACCATGTCGGATGGGGCCGTCAAAACCTGCATTTTTTCTTCATAGCTTTGAAGGGCTTGCGAGAAGACCTCATCATCCATTGACGCTGTGTCGGACAGCATCTCGAAAACGGTTTCACGGCGTGGCAGGTCCAAATAAGTCGAGACCGTGCCGTATTGCAGATCCAGGTCGATCAGACAGACAGAAGGCGCATCTTTGTCCGAGATCGTGGCTAGTTCCCAGGCAAGGTTCACAGCCAGTGTCGTGGAACCAACGCCGCCCGCCAGACCTTGTACAACGAACAGAGCGCCTTCTTTTGATTCGCCACTGGTCAGATTGGCAGCGGCTGCTTGTGCTGCAACCACGGGATCGGGCTTGTTCATCCGCTCAATCGCTTCGTTCAGTTCGCCTTCGGGAAGCGGGTAGGGGACAAATTCATCCGCGCCTTTGCGCAGGAGCTGATGCAACGAGGCGGGGGTCACGTCCTCGGCAATAAGCACCACTTTGATCTTCTTGTCTTTTGCCTGGGTGATGATTTCGCCCATCAGCGAGAGGTTGTCTTCATCTTCACCATCAATGGCCAGGGCAACGAATTCCAGTGTTTCCGCTTCGGGTTGGCTGAAAAACGCGAGAGCTTCGGCAAAGCCAAGATCGCCCCAACGCTCACCCAGAATGGTTTCCATGTCTTCGATCAATAGATCAAAGTTCTGGACATCCCGGCTGATCGTGCAGGCCAGAATTCCCGAGTCGTTGTCTTGCGGCGTCGCGCTACTCATATACACAATCCTCGTAGAGAGGGCTTGGCATTTCTTGCGAACGTTTACGCTCGGGTAGATTTGCTGTCGCCCCAATGCGGTCAATTTTGGCCGCAGGTCACCCTATTGTTCACAATGTTGCTTGGAACTTGGGCGAGAATTTGGCGCAAAAGAACCAATTGTAGGGAAACGGGCGACGATGTCGCCCGTTCAGATGGGATTATCCACCACCACCACCAGTTGCATCGACCTGCTCGACACTCGATCCTGCAGCCGCGCTTTCAACGTATTCGCGGTAAATGATCTCGGCGTACTTACCATCCAGAGTCTGCGGCGCGCGGTCTACAAAACCCGAAACCTCTGTCACTGTCCGGCGATTCCGGCGGTCGCGATTTGTTGTCGCAACCAGTGGACGCGTTTTGCCGAAAGAAACCACCGCCTCTAGGCGGGACCGCGAGATTCCCTGTTGGGCAAAGAAGGACACAACTGCTTGTGCCCGGCGCAAACCAAGGCTCTTGTTGTAGCTGGCAGAGCCGACTGCGTCAGTATGGCCATAAACACGAAAACGTGCTTCGGGGAATTGTTTGATCCAATCCGCCTGCTGCAACAGAATACGCTGCGCAGCTGCATCGAGCTGTGAACTGTTGAAGGCGAAGTTCACTTGGCTGGGCACTTCGGCCGCGAACCGGCGGCTCAGAATCTGAGCGTATGTCAGTTCACCGTTCATGACCTGCGAGTTGTTCAGTGTCGCATTGCCAAAGGTGCCCGCATCAATTTCATACCCGGCTTCGCGCGTACATGCGGTGACTGCGACCGAAAGACCTAAGGTGAGTATCAACGTTTTCATTGGTCCTAACCTCCTCATCAATCCAGAATGTAGCCGTAGGAGCTGCCAAAGTCTTGCTTGGCCACTTCCGATGCACCACCAGCGCCTGCGCGTTCGGTTCTAGCAACGCGACCGTTGATAAACAGATCAAACTCGCTGGGGGGTTTTACTCGATCTGTCGGCAAAGCAAGAGTTTCCCCTCGGGTCGGCGAGACCAGATGGGCGGTGATGATGATAACCAACTCGCTTTGTTCGCGCTGGTACTGCGCGCTGCGGAACAGGGTGCCCAGAACAGGAACGTCTCCCAACCATGGCACTTGATTGCTCAGATCCGTGAAGTCATCCTGAATCAGGCCTGCGATCGCAAAGCTTTCACCATCGCGCAACTCAATTGTTGTTGAGGTCTGGCGGGTAATGAAGCTTGGAACCGAATCGCCGTTGATCGTAAAGTCCGAAGACGTATCAATACTCGATACCGCTGTACCAAGTTCCAAGTTGATAAGATCACCGTCGACTACGCGTGGAATGAAGTCGATTTCAACACCGAACGCGCGGTATTCGATTGCAACAACACCATCATCCGCCGGCACTGGGATTGGAACTTCACCACCAGCGAGGAAGGTCGCCTGTTGACCCGAGAGGGCGGAGAGGTTCGGTTCGGCCAGAGTGCGTGCAAGCCCTTTGGTTTCCAAGGCTTCAAGGAGAAGTCTTACTTGCGTTGATCCAGCCCCAAAACCGAACAGAATGGCGCCGGTATTTTGTTGTGCGATCGGAATGTTGTTGGCCAGCGCATTACTCAAAGCACCCTGGGTGTTGAGGGTGTTGAAACCCGCCGTGACGTCACTGCCACCAAAGCCAAGCGACGTTGATAGGTTTTTGGCAACCGAACGGTTCATCTCAGCGAAACGCACCTTCAGCATGACTTGCTGAACGCCGCCAACCGACATCAGGTTTGACACCCGATCCGGGGCATAGCGTTCCGCCAGTTCCAGAGCGCGCGCAAGCTTGGCTGAGCCCGAGACTGTCCCGGACAAAACGATTCCATCATTAGCTGTGCGCACTTCGATTTGTTCATTAGGCAGAATCTGCCGCAGGCGTTCTTTGAACTCTGTAATGTCTGGAGCTACGCGCACTCTGACATTGGCCAGAAGCATGCCCGCGCCATCGAACAGAGTCAGCGTCGTCAGACCGGGCGCCTTACCCAAAACATAAATCGTGCGATCTGAAAGCGACGAGATGTCGGCAATGCCGGCATTCGCAATACTCAGTTCGGCAAACGGCTCTTCACTTTCAACAACGATCGCGCGGTTTACAGGTACTTCCAGCGTTTCCACTGTGCCCTTCTTCACCACGCGAAGAGTTTCGGCCCAAGCGGCATCGCCGACTGGGCTTACAACGAGCGACAACCCCAGCAGGGTTGCGCTGATCCAGGAACGTATTTTCATGTGACCTGCCTCTCCGATCACGCCTCGTTTTTATGGGTCTTATGCCCTATAGGCGAAACTCTGCGCGAAAACAGAATTTATTGCAATAATCAAGGGTTTCCGGAAGTTTCCTTATGTGGGCAATTGGCAACATAAGAATGAAAAGAGCCGCGCTTAATGCGCGGCTCAGCAGGTGTAAGGTCCTGAATAGGCGTCAGTTTGTGCAGGCGATTACGTCATCTGCTATGTCACTGCCGCCGCGACGGATTCGAGTTTTACACACCGGTTGTTCTACGCGTTCTGGGACCGGGGCAGCTTCTTCCTCGACAACCCCGAGCAAAGCGCGTTGGTCGATCTCAATAACTTCGGATGACACGGTTTCGTCTTCGATTCCGACAAGGGCAAGCGTAAGTCTGCCAGTGTTCTGCGCCTGAGTGAGTACAGCAACCTGTTCACGTGTAACCGCAACGGTGATCGTGCGTGCGATGGTCGTTCCGGTTACGTCCGTGCCTGCGATTTGGTCAATGGCGATCAGTTCAACTCGGGGCTGAATCAGGCGAGTAATCTCGCCGTTCGCTTCGGCGGTAGTCCCGCGACGCGAACCAGTCCAATAGACATCAACAAAGTCTCCGGGGCGCAAGAAACCGGAAACGCCCGAAGCCACGTCAACCCGAATCGCGAAAGCACGCATGCCTTTGTCCAGTTGAGATGTCAGGCCCGCCCCTTCACCAGGCTTCGTGATTTTGACCTCCATCAAGGCTTCGTCTTTCTCCATCGTGCGAAGAACGAAACGGTCTTTGCCGCCAGTCGCAGGGAACAAAACTGCAAGGTCGGTAAAGCTGCCTTCCGGTATTGCATTTTCTGGCCAGTCAACGACGCGTACGTCTTCTTCTACCAGGCGTTCTCCGTATTTCAGAGTTCGATTGGAAACAATAACACCGACTGTCGGGATTACTTCAATCTCAGCGTTTTCGGCTGCAGCTGCCTCCAACGCGGCCGCTGTCGCCTGCCGCTCACGGGCGAGTTCGTCCTGATAGGCAGAGATATAGTTCCGCGCCATGTAGACAGCGCCGCCAGCCAGAGCTAGCCCAACAATCAGGACAAGTCCGAATACCGCTCGCATACATCCACCTCATATTTCTGTCTGGCTTTGCTTCCAAAGGCCAGGGGGTCAAATTTGTTCATCGTATTCGTAAGATGGAATTGTGTCGAAATGTGGGACAAATCAGACTTTTCGTGCAGATTTTTCAAGCCATGTCGCGCCAGTATCTGGCCGCGAACGACCGCAGCAACGACATGTACAAAAGTCAAAATCGCCATCCTTTGATGCCGATTTGTTTGATTGATTGTTGAGTTGAGTGCGGTCAGTTGCCGCCAGCGGTGCCTTCTGTTGCTATACCGCCTCCGCCACCGGTGGACGTTCCCGTGCTAATGGTTGCGCTGCTGAGAGCTTGGCTCGTGTTCCCGCTCAGGCCAATCGTGGCCGTTTGGATGGCAAAGTAGAGAAGCGTGGCCAGACCAATAATTAGCGCAGTCAAAACGACCCAGTCGACAGTGACGGCACCCTCTTCAGAGGCTCTAAATGTCCTAAACATCTTTTTCATCTCATACCTATCGACGTCGTCTTGTATCCGCTTTGCCTTCCGAGCGAACAAATCCGAGGACGTTTCTTGCTAGCACCTGATTTCAATGTTGGCGTGCCGGAATGGCGTGAATTTGGCGAAAAAGTGATTTGTCCGCCGCATTCTTTGCCGGATTTGTACCACCACACAAAAAGTAGAGGGGCGGGAAAATATTGATTGAATGGACACCCTATGCATTTCGTAAGGCCCCAAAAAAACGTCGCGCCGATTTCCGGCGCGACGTCAAGTTTTCAAGACTAGATAGTCTTGTATTAGTTAGTGTTCTCACCAGCGGTTACGATACCACCTGCGGTGCCGTCGTTTTCACCAGTGCTGATGGTCGCGCCGGACAGGGCAGCGTTAACGTCAGTCGCCATGCCAACTGCACCGTTCGAAATCTGGGTGTAAGCAACGGTACCCAGGCCGATGACTGCTGCGGTCAGAACAACCCAGTCAACTGTTACTGCGCCGTCTTCGTCTTTGCGGAAGTTCTTGATGAACTTGATCATGTTACGTCCCTCCTAAAGGATCTAAAAAAGTCTTCTAAACCTCGGCGTCTTCCAGAGCTTTCTCTCTCAGTCCGCTCCCGATCGTCTCGGTATGCATCTATGTTTGCCTGTTGTGCGTGGCAGGAATTGGGCCAAACAGGGAAAAATTCGCCCGACGCTTAACTTTTTGGTTATCAAATGGGTAAGTCATTGAAAATAAGTGTTTAAAAATGCCCTTGGTTTTTTGCGGAAACCCCAGAGCGATGCAAATTTGCGGCAAATGAGGCGAAACTGCCCCAATTTGCTTGGTTTTTCTGGCTTTACGCGAAGATTCGGGGTTCAAATCAATCAAAACGAAAACATGAGGCAGGCAAATGAATCTCCGGGACGCAGTCACATGCGCCGGCGTATTGGCGTTTCTGGTATGCACGCCAGACACCGTGCGCGCCGATGAGGTCGAACCGCGTGGTGTCTATAAAAGAATCAAGGCGCCTCAGCCAGGTCAAAGGCCAAAGATCAACATCCAGATTTCTGCTGAAGAACATGCCTCCAGACCCTCGGCCCCGAGCACGGGATCTGAGCTTGTGGTCCCCGATATCATCAAACGTGCCAAAGTGCCGCCGTCGACCACGCCCGTAGTTGCGACCAAGACCCCACCGAAAGGTGCTTACAAAGCCTTTTGGGAGAAGATCTCGCCCGAACTGGCACAGGCCGGGCCGGGACGGCTGGATTCTGCGATCGACGCCCTGGCCGCTACAAGCGTCTCGACACCCCGTTTGCAGACCCTACAGGGCATCGTGAACAATCAGGGGCGCGATATCCTACGCTCGACCATTGGCACCAATGTTTCACCTGCGCTGGTGCTGGCGGTCATCTCGGTTGAATCAGCTGGACGGGCCGACGCGGTCAGCTCAGCCGGGGCCCAGGGATTGATGCAGCTGATGCCAGCTACAGCCGAGCGGTTTGGCGTGCAGGACAGCTTCCAGCCCTCTCAGAATATCTCGGGTGGGGTCAAATACCTGGATTGGCTGATGGGTGAGTTCGACAATGACCCGATATTGGCGCTTGCCGGGTACAACGCCGGTGAGGGGGCCGTTCGCAAACACAGCGGTGTGCCGCCATATGCAGAGACGCGGGACTACGTGCCCAAGGTGCTCGCGGCTTTTCAGGTCGCGCGCGCTCTATGTGCGACGCCGCCGGTATATGCCTCGGACGGGTGCGTATTTCAGACGCTGAACTAGGGCCTGCCTGTCACGGCAGGCCCTGATTTTGGTTTAGTTGACGATGTTCGCCTCGGTTGCGGCACGGATCTCGTCTTCGGTGACGCCTTCTGCGATCTCGACGATCTTCAGACCGCCTTCGACCACATCCAGAACCCCGAGGTTGGTGATGATGCGATTCACCACCTTTTTTCCAGTCAGCGGGAGGGTGCATTTTTTCAGCAGCTTGGATTTGCCGTGTTTGTTGGTGTGATCCATCACCACGATCACGCGGCCGACACCCGCCACAAGATCCATCGCTCCGCCCATGCCCTTGACCAGAACACCGGGAATCATCCAGTTGGCAAGGTCACCTTCTTCATCCACTTCCATAGCGCCCAGAACCGCCGCAGCAATCTTGCCGCCCCGGATCATCGCGAACGAGGTCGCGCTGTCGAAATATGCGGTGCGCGACAGCTCAGTAATGGTTTGCTTGCCCGCGTTGATCAGGTCGGGGTCTTCTTCACCTTCGAACGGGAAAGGGCCCATGCCGAGCATGCCGTTCTCGGATTGTAGAGTGATGTCCTTGTCGCCCACATAGTTTGCCACCAGCGTCGGGATACCGATGCCGAGGTTCACATACATGCCGTCTTCAAGCTCTTGCGCCGCACGGGCGGCCATCTGGTTCCGATCCCAAGGCATTATGCTTCCTCCTTCTTACGGGTGGTGCGCTGTTCAATGCGCTTTTCGTGCTCGCCGTGAATGATCCGATGCACATAGATGCCCGGCAGGTGGATCGCATCCGGGTCCATTGAGCCTCGGGGCACAATCTCTTCGACTTCGGCGATGCAGATCTTGCCGCAGGTCGCCGCAGGCACGTTGAAGTTTCGGGCGGTCTTGCGGAAGATCAGGTTGCCGGTGTCATCGGCCTTCCAGGCTTTGACAATGGCCAGATCGGCAAAGATGCCTTCTTCCAGAATGTAGGTCTCGCCGTTGAAGTCTTTGTGCTCCTTGCCCTCGGCGATCACGGTGCCCACGCCGGTTTTGGTGTAGAAACCAGGGATGCCTGCGCCACCTGCGCGCATCCGTTCGGCCAGAGTGCCCTGCGGATTGAATTCCAGCTCAAGCTCTCCGGCCAGGTACTGACGCATAAACTCCGCGTTTTCGCCGACGTACGAGCTGATCATTTTCTTGACCTGCTTGGTCTGCAGCAGGATGCCGATACCGAAATCGTCGACGCCTGCATTGTTTGACGCAAAGGTCAGGTTCTGAGCACCCGATTCCTTGATCGCCTCGAGCAGCAGTTCCGGGATGCCGCAAAGGCCGAAACCGCCCGCCGCGATCATCATGCCATCCGACAGCACTCCGTCGAGCGCGTCAGAGGCATTGGCATAGATTTTCTTCATGGAAAACTCCCCCAATGACATGGTGATGGGCAGGTTGTGCCGCCGCGTCAGGGGGAAGTCAACGAATCCAAGGGGCTGGTGGTATTTCTACCTATCCAACCCTAGCTTGCCGTTTTCTTCGCTGTTTTCTTGGCAGCGGCCTTCTTCTTTGGGGCAGCCTTTTTCTTCGTTCCCTTCTTAGCAGCGCGTTCGTTGACCAGTTCGATGGCCATTTCCTGCGTCACATCTTCGGGCTTGATGTCCTTGGGAATGGTGGCGTTGACCTTTTCCCACTTCACATACGGCCCATAGCGGCCATCAAGAACCTGCATGGCACCACCATCAGGGTGTTCGCCCAGCTCTTTGAGGGGGGCTGCCGCCGCGCGCCGACCACGTCCCGGATTGGCGCGTTTTTCTGCCAGCATCTCGACGGCGCGGTTCATGCCGATCTCGAACACGTCATTGGGGTCTTTGACATTGACGTAGACCGGTTTCGCCTCTTCCGGCAGTTGGTGCATGATATACGGCCCGAACCGCCCGAAGTTCGAACTAATCATACCGCCTTCGGGGTGTTCACCGATCTGGCGGGGCAGGGACAGCAGGGTCAGGGCCTTCTCAAGGTCCATGTCATCCTTGCTCCACCCACGGGGCAGAGAGGCGCGCGGGGGTTTCTTGTTCTCTGGCGTCGGCTCTCCGCGCTGGACATAGGGACCGAACCGGCCGGATTTCAGCCAGATCTCATCGCCTGCATCCTCACCGAGAAGACGTTCATCTCCTTCGGCCCCCTCGCCCGCGATGGGGCGAGTATAGGTGCATTCGGGATAGTTGCCGCAGCCAACGAACCCGCCGGTACGAGAAGTTTTAAGATGCAGTTGCCCCGTCCCACATTTCGGGCAAATGCGCGGGTCCGATCCGTCCTCACGAGGCGGATACAATTGCGGGGCCAGCGCCTCGTCAAGCTTGTCCAGCACTTCCGAGATTCGCAGCTCAGACGTCTCGCCAATCGCGGCCGAGAAATCGCGCCAGAACTTGCCCAGCAGATCTTTGTAGTCACGATCGCCGGCACTGACATCGTCCAGCTCTTCTTCCAGATTCGCCGTAAACTCATAGCCCACGTATTGGCGGAAGAAGTTCAGCAGAAAGATGGTGACGATCCGGCCCTTTTCTTCGGGGATCAGGCGGTTCTTGTCCTTACGCACATACTCCCGGTCCTGAATCGTAGTCACGATCGAGGCGTAGGTCGAAGGACGGCCGATCCCCAGTTCCTCCATTCGTTTGACCAACGTGGCCTCGGTATAGCGCGGAGGCGGCTGCGTGTGGTGCTGCAGCGCCAGAACAGATTCGTTTTCGGACAGAATTGCTTCTTTCGCAGATTTTGCGCCTTCGGTGACCTGAACCTCACCTGTCGCTTTTTCGAATTGGCCAATCAGAGAGTCCTTGGCAAACCGCGCAGGATCGCCCTGCATGATCTGAGGCAGGCGCTTTTCATCGTCATCAGCCACATCGTCGCGGCCTTCTTCGTAGACGCGCATGAAGCCGTCAAACAGCACCACCTGACCGGTCGCGCGCAGGCCGACCTGAGCATCGTCGCTGCCGATTTCAACGGTTGTACGTTCCAGACGTGCTGCGGCCATCTGGCAAGCAATGGTGCGCTTCCAGATCAGATCGTAGAGCTTGCGCTGATCTTCATCGGTCACCTTCATCTCTTTTGCATCGCGCGTCATATCCGTCGGGCGGATACATTCGTGGGCTTCCTGCGCGTTCTTGGCCTTGTTCTTGTAGATGCGCGGGCTGTCCGGCACATATTCAGTGCCAAAACGGTCCGAGATCGCGTCGCGTGTGGCGGCAACCGCTTCGGGGGCCATATCGATACCGTCGGTTCGCATATAGGTGATGTAGCCTGCCTCATAGAGACGTTGCGCCACCTGCATCGCGTGCCGCGCACCCATACCGAACTTGCGGCTGGCCTCCTGTTGCAGGGTTGAGGTCATGAAGGGCGCGCTGGGGTTGCGTGCCGCAGGTTTCGCCTCGACCGAGGTCACGCTTAGCGCGCGGCTGGTGATGGCCTGAACAGCCAGCTCCGCCTGTGTCGCGTCTTTCAGATCGTGTTTATCTAGTTTCTTGCCGGCATAGGTAACCAGGCGCGCCTCGTAGGTTTGGCCGCGTGGCGTTTCGAACAGGGCCTTGACCGACCAGTATTCAACCGGCTTGAAGGCCTCGATCTCCATCTCGCGTTCGACGATCAGGCGCAGGCAAACCGACTGCACCCGGCCTGCCGATTTTGCGCCGGGCAGCTTGCGCCACAGAACCGGCGACAGATTGAAGCCCACCAGATAGTCCAGCGCGCGGCGCGCCAGATAGGCCTCGACCAGCGGCATGTCGACCTCGCGCGGGTTTTGCATCGCTTCGGTGACGGCTTCTTTGGTGATCGCGTTGAAGGTCACGCGGCTGACCGGCGTATCTTTCTTGATCGAGCGCCGCTTGGTCAGCGCTTCCTGCAAGTGCCAACTGATCGCCTCCCCCTCGCGATCGGGGTCGGTTGCGAGGATCAGGGCGTTGTCTTCTTTCAGCGCATCGGCAATCGCTTTGACGTGCTTCTTGCTGTCATTGCCGACCTCCCACTTCATCTCGAATTCGTGGTCGGTATCGACTGATCCGTCCTTGGGCGGCAGGTCCCGCACATGGCCATAGGAGGCCAGAACCGTGTAGTCGGGGCCGAGATACTTGTTGATTGTTTTTGCTTTGGCCGGAGATTCTACAACAACTACGGGCATTTAAGGGGAAACCTCGCTCGACGAATAGGGCGCCTGTTATGGTCGTGCAAAATGTGTGGGGCAAGACCGGAATGTCAATGCGTTCCTTTTGCAGTATGAAAAACCCCAAGATTTCAGCGCCCTATACGCCTTTGGGGCAGGCGAAGCCTTACAGGGTGCCGCGTGGCGATACGCCCTTTTCAGCTCGCTAGAGACAAAAGCCCACCGGGTTGGCGCTGGATTCGGCCCTCAAGTTCCAGATCTACCAAAGCTGGACCAAGATCGCCGGCCGAAGCTGAGATATCGCGCAGCAGTTGGTCCTCGGCGATGGGCGATGGGCCGAGTCGTTCCAGAATTTGATCGTGTAGCGCCACAGCGGGTGTCGGTATCGGTGTAACAGGAGGCTCACTGCGTGTTTGGAAGAGGTCTTCTCCTTTGGGCAGAGCTTCGATCACATCTTCAGCAGACCGGATCAAGGTCGCGCCGTCCCGAATCAACATATTGCATCCGGAGGCCCGTGCATCGAACGGATGACCGGGAACGGCGAGGACCTCGCGCCCCTGGTCCAGCGCGTCCCGAGCGGTGATCAGGCTGCCTGATTTAGCTGCGGCCTCAACCACTACGACGGCTTGCGCCAGCCCCGAGATAATCCGGTTGCGGCGCGGAAAGTGGCGGGCTTGTGGTGTCATCCCCATAGGTTGCTCCGACAGGCGCAGTCCTGTTTCGCCGATCTTGTGCGCCAGCTCTGTGTTCTCGGCCGGGTAGATAACATCGACCCCTCCGGCCATCACGGCGATTGTGCCGGTGTCCAGCGACGCCAGATGGGCCGAAGTGTCGATCCCTCGGGCAAGACCAGAGACAATGACATGGCCGAGATCCCCGAGTTCTTTCGCCAGACCACGGGCCATGCGCGCGCCGAGCGAGGAACAATTGCGCGCGCCCACCATTGCGATTGCGGGTTTCTGCAGCATCATAAGATCGCCAACGGCCCAAAATAGAGGCGGCGCGTCAGATACATCCTGCAAAGCTTTTGGAAAATCTGCGGACCCAAGGCACACAAGCCGCGCTTTGGCGGCTTGTGCGGCCTTGAGTTCCGCCTCAATCACGCCGGGGGGGCAGGTTTCATACCCTTTTATTCCGGCAGCGCGTGCCATTTCAGGCAGCGCGGCCAGCGCGTTCTGCGCCGAGCCATGTTCGCTTAGCAGCCGACGAAACGTCGCCGGACCAACTTTGCGTGAGCGCAACAGGCGAAGCCACGAAAACCCATCCTCTTCCGTGGTGGGTGGGAGTGGGGGGTGATTGGAAGAATGCTGCTCTTCGGTCATCCGATGCTCCGCCTGATTGCAGAACTGGTTTACGGGTGTCGGGGTTAACATCATGTAAATCGTTGAAAATTAGATGCAATTTTCTAGGCGTGCTCTCCGGAGAATGCTGTTAAGCAATTGAAATATAGAAATAAAAATTCCGCCGAGGTGAATGATCCGAAATTCCAATTGACCTCAGTCACTCTGGCAAAAAAGCGCAGGGTTAACCCCGCGCCTTTCTAACGTCATGTGATTCCGACTCAGGCGGCTGAACCTCCAACGGTCAGTCCGTCCATCAGAACCGTTGGCTGGCCGACGCCTACCGGCACCCATTGACCATCCTTGCCGCAAGTTCCCATTCCCGGATCCAGCGCCATGTCGTTGCCCAAACCACGGATGCGGTTCAGCGCAGAGGGGCCGTCCCCGATCAGCGTCGCGCCCTTGACCGGAGCGCCGATCTTGCCGTTTTCGACCCGATAGGCCTCGGTACAGGAAAAGACGAATTTGCCGTTGGTGATGTCGACCTGACCGCCACCGAAACCCACGGCCCAGATCCCGTCCTTGATATCAGCAACCAGAGCGGCCGGGTCGGCATCGCCGCCCAGCATCACCGTATTGGTCATGCGCGGCATCGGTTTGTGTGCGTAGCTTTGCCGTCGTCCATTGCCGGTAGGGGCGACGCCCATCAGGCGCGCGTTCTGGCGGTCTTGCATGTACCCAGTCAGGATACCGTCCTCGATCAGCACAGTCCGCGAGCTTGGCGTTCCCTCGTCATCCACAGTGATCGAGCCGCGCCGATCTGCAATCGTGCCATCATCCACTACGGTCACGCCCTTGGAGGCAATTTGCTGCCCCATCAGACCTGCAAAGGCCGAGCTGCCCTTGCGGTTGAAATCCCCCTCCAGCCCGTGCCCGATGGCTTCGTGCAGCAGAATACCGGGCCAGCCGGGGCCTAAGGCGACCTCCATCACTCCGGCAGGGGCGGGGACGGCTTTGAGGTTGACCAGCGCGATCCGCAGGGCCTCTCGCGCCTTGTTCTGCCAGTCGGCGGGGTCGATCAGTCCGCTCAGGCCGACGCGACCTCCTCCACCCGCCGAGCCATTTTCACGGCGGCCATTCTGCTCGACAATGACCGAGACATTCACTCGAGTCATCGGCCGCACGTCGCGCACCAGCACACCGTCGGGGCGCAGGATCTCCACCTCTTGCACCGCGGCGGCGATGGTCGCGCTGACTTGCACGACGCGGGGGTCCAGATCACGCACGAAGGCGTCGATCTCGCGTAGGGTCTCGACTTTGACCGGAAAGCTGGCGGTTTCGATGGGATCTTCATCGGTATAGAGGCGTTTGTTTGTTGCCATAGGGGGCTCGGCCAAGGTGCCCCCTCCGTCGCCAACGGCCAGCCGAGCGGTCTCGGACGCGCGTTTCAACGCGGGAATCGAAACGTCTGTCGAATGTGCATAGCCCGCTACGTCGCCCTGAACGGCCCGCAGCCCGAATCCCTCGGACGCATCGTAGGATGCGGTCTTCAACCGACCATCGTCAAAGACCAGAGACTCGGATTTCCGCCGTTCGACAAACAATTCTCCGTCCTCGGCCCCGGCGGTCGCCGATTGCAAAATGGAGAGCGCTTCATCATGCGGAAGAGCGCTTTCAAAAGGGCGAAACGGGGCCTGAGTCATGGGTTGTGACCTTTCCGGTTTGATCCAGATCAAAAATAGCGTCTGTTTGACGCAAGCATTTTGCTTTATCTACCCGCAGGAATATGGTTTTTAACGCGGCCAAAGACAACGGGTGTGGTTTCACCGATTCATACCTTTTCGCCAGAGACGCAAAGATCAAACGATCAGGACAAGACATGAAGAATGCTTTGATGCTTTCCGGGCTTGCTACGGCCCTCTCCAGCCTTCCCGCCATGGCTCAGGAGCTTGAGATAATTGGCAAGCCGGTTGACGGTGGAATGGGCTTTCAACCCGCAGCGACCAGCCTTGCAGACGGGATTCACAGGCTGGACGCGATGATTCTGGTGATCATCACCGTGATCTGCCTGTTTGTTGCTGCGCTGCTGGTTTACTGCATCGTGCGCTACAATCAACGCGCCAACCCTACACCGGCGCGGTTCTCGCACTATACCCCGGTTGAAATCGCGTGGACTTTGGGTCCGATCCTGATTCTGGTATTCATCGGCGCTTTCTCTTTGCCGGTTCTGTTCAAGCAGCAGGAAATCCCCGAAGGTGACGTGGTTATCAAAGTGGTCGGCAACCAGTGGTACTGGACCTACGAATATGTTGATCACGATTTCGCATTCGACAGCTACCTGCTTGGCCACCCGGCTACGCTGGATGAGGGTGCACGCCCTGCGGATGCGGACGTGACCCCCTTCGTTCTGGATGACGCCATGCGCGCCAAACTGGCTGATGCGGGCTACAGCGACGATGAATGGCTGCTGGCCACAGATACCGCTGTTGTGGTTCCGGTTGGCAAGGTCATCGTGATGCAGGTTACAGCCTCTGATGTGATCCACTCGTGGACGATCCCGTCCTTCGGCGTGAAGCAGGACGGCGTTCCCGGTCGTCTGGCTGAGCTGTGGTTCGAAGCTGACAAAGAGGGCGTCTATTTTGGCCAGTGTTCTGAGCTATGCGGCAAAGACCACGCTTACATGCCGATCACCGTCAAAGTGGTCAGCGAAGAGGCCTATGAACAGTGGCTGAACGGTGCGATCGAAGAATATGCGGGCACGCCGCAAAACTTCCAAGTGGCCTCGAACTGAGCGTAGACTGGGCGTTCGCGCCTTAGAATACTCGTTAGCTGCGCGCTAAACCGCGCAGCTTGCGCCCCAAAAGGACCCGAGATGACCGACGCAAGCATCAATGCCAGCACATCGACCGCCAAGGCATACGCGGATGAGGCCAGCTTTGGCGATTATTTCGCCCTGCTGAAGCCGCGTGTGATGTCTCTGGTTGTGTTCACGGCTTTGGTCGGTTTGCTGGCCGCTCCGGTGTCGGTGCATCCTTTCGTGGGCTTCTGCGCGATCCTGTTCATCGCCATTGGCGGCGGTGCATCTGGTGCGCTGAACATGTGGTGGGATGCGGATATCGACCGGGTGATGAAGCGGACCAAAAGCCGCCCGATTCCCGCCGGTAAAGTACAGGAAGGCGAGGCGCTTTCCCTGGGCCTGGCTCTGTCGGGCCTGTCGGTGATCATGCTGGGCCTTGCGACCAACTGGTTTGCAGGGGCGTTTCTTGGCTTCACCATTTTCTTCTACGTTGTGGTCTACACGATGTGGCTGAAACGCTCGACGCCGCAGAACATCGTGATCGGCGGCGCGGCAGGTGCGTTCCCTCCGGTGATCGGCTGGGTTGCCGCAACCGGGTCAATGACGCTTGAGCCGTGGCTGATGTTTGCCTTGACCTTCATGTGGACGCCTCCGCATTTTTGGGCATTGGCGCTGTTCATGCGCTCGGACTATGACGATGCGGGCGTGCCCATGTTGACCGTGACCCATGGTCGTCGCGCGACCCGTAAGCATATTCTCGTTTACACCGGCCTTCTGGCTGTTCTTGCCGTTGGCACCGCTTTCTCAGACATCGGTGGGCCTATTTATCTGGCAGTTGCCCTGGTGCTGAACGCCCTGTTCCTGCGCGGCGCATGGCAGATCTCGCGCCGCACCGAAGACGACGCGGAAGCGGACAATTTCAAGGTCGAGCGGAGTTTCTTCAAGCTGTCTCTGCTGTACCTGTTCCTGCATTTTGGCGCGATTCTGGTTGAGGCGCTGCTGAAACCCTACGGCTTGGGAGGGTGGTGATGAGCCTGCGCAAAAGTCACGAAATTCACGAACGTCGTTTCAGCCGAAATCTGGGTGTTGGCCTGACACTTGCGGCCTTCATCGTGATCATCTTCGGCCTCACAATCGTCAAGGTCTCGGGCACCAGCCTGGGACAACCCGTGGAGGAGGTGCAGAACTGATGGCTCTGTCCGGTCCTCAGAAAACTGTTGTGCAAACCGTGGGTGTTGTTGTCCTGATGGGCAGCCTCGCCTGGGCGGCTGTGCCGTTTTACGACTGGTTCTGCCGTGTTACCGGATTCGGAGGCACCACCGGCGTCGCCGAAGCCGCGCCTGATGATATCCTCGACCGCAAAGTGACGGTCCGTTTCGACGCATCCAAAGCCAAGGACATGGCGTGGGAGTTCAAGCCCGTCGAGCGTGAGATGGAGGTGCGCATCGGTGAAACCGGGCTGGCCTTCTATGAGGCCTACAACCCGACCGATCGCCCGATTGCCGGGCAGGCGTCCTACAACGTCGCGCCCTATTCGGCAGGTGGGTATTTCCAGAAGATCGCCTGTTTCTGCTTCGAAGAGCAGGTTCTGCAACCCGGTGAGCGAGTAGAGATGCCGGTCAGCTTCTTTGTTGACCCGGAAATGGTCGAAGACCTTGAAGCGAAATATGTGCATACGATTACTCTGTCGTATACATTCTACGAAATCGACCTGCCCGAGGGCTATGCCGCCCTTGAAACGCAGGAAGACAAAAACACGAACTAACGCCTTTAGGTGAGGGACGCTGATGGCACACGCAAAAAACCATGATTATCACATTCTGGCCCCGTCGATCTGGCCGCTGATCGGCGCTATCGGTGGCTTTGTGATGTTGTTCGGAGCCGTCCTTTGGATGCACGGTGTGACCCCGTGGCTGTTCTGGGCCGGTCTCGTTGCCGTGCTGTACACCATGTTCGCGTGGTGGTCCGAAGTCGTTGTGGAAAGCCGTCAGGGCGACCACACGCCGGTTGTGCGCATCGGTCTGCGCTATGGCTTCATCCTGTTCGTGATGTCCGAGGTGATGTTCTTCTTCGCCTGGTTCTGGTCGTTCTTCAAACATCGCATGTACCCGATGTACGACTATGCGGGCACCGAATACATCCAGCCGGATATCCACGCGGTTGATCCGTTCCACCTGCCGCTGATCAACACTCTGGTCCTGCTGCTGTCGGGCTGTGCGATCACCTGGGCGCACCACGCTCTGGTTCACGACAACGATCGCAAGGCGCTGATCAACGGTCTGGCCATCGGAATCGTGCTGGGTATCCTGTTCACGGCGCTTCAGGCGTTTGAATACTATGAATTGCTGGCCCATGAGGACTGGCAGTTTGGCGGTGACCAGTTCTACTCGAACTTCTTCATGGCAACCGGCTTCCACGGCTTCCACGTAGTGATCGGTACGATTTTCCTGACAGTCTGTCTGATCCGCGCGCTGAAAGGGGACTTCACCCCCGAGAAACACGTCGGTTTCGAGGCCGCAGCCTGGTACTGGCACTTCGTTGACGTGGTCTGGCTGTTCCTGTTCTTCGCAGTCTACATCTGGGGACAGGCGCCGCTGTTCTAAGTGACACTGGTTTTTAACTGCAAAAGCCGCTCTTAGGGGCGGCTTTTTTGCATTTTCGAGTGCAAGATTGCGCCCCATACAATTGCGTGGTTGCATTCCCGTGCTTGCCCCCCTTAACAAGACGCCGGTTCCTGCAACGAGCGATAGTCCTGCCATGCGCCGCACTCTGTTTCTGCTGATCTTCAGTCTCGCCGGTTTGGGCGTCCTGCTGTGGCTTGGTACGTGGCAGGTCCAGCGTCTGGCTTGGAAACAAGAGAACCTGTCCGAGATTGACGGCCGCATCGCGGCTGAACCGGTTCCTCTGCCACAACAGGTTTCAGAGGATGAGGACAAATATCTGCCCGTAACAGTCTCGGGTGATATGGAGCCGGGCGAGATCCACGTTCTGGTCTCGGTCAAGCAAGTAGGGGCCGGGTATCGCATCATCCAGTCGTTCAGCACCGAGGATCGTACCATTTTGGTGGACCGGGGTTTTGTGCCAACCACGGCCAAGCAGACTTACCGTTTGACCGGCCCGATGGAAGTTACAGGCAACCTGCATTGGCCCGATGAGATCGACAGCTACACGCCCGATGCCGATATCGACAGCAACATCTGGTTCGCCCGCGACGTACCCAATCTGGCCGCCGCTCTGGGGACTGAGCCTATCCTGCTGATCGCTCGGTCTCAGACCGACCCGGGCGTGACCCCGCTACCGGTCGACACGGCCGGGATTCCCAATGACCACCTTCAATATGCAATCACATGGTTTGGACTGGCCCTCGTCTGGGCTGCAATGACCGGATACTTCCTGTGGCGCAATCGCGCCCCTTCTGAGAGTGACCCGCAATGAAATACATCTCGACCCGTGGCCAAGCGCCGGAACTGAGTTTTGAAGAGGCGATGCTGACCGGGCTGGCCCGTGACGGTGGCCTGTACCTGCCCGCTGAAATCCCAACGCTCAGCCATGACGAGATCGCCGCCATGGCCGGGCTTTCCTACGAGGAGATCGCGTTCCGCGTGATGTGGCCCTATGTCAGCGGTTCCTTCGCAGAGGATGAGTTCAAACAGATCATCGCCCGCGCCTATGAAGGCTTCGGCCACGACGCCCGCGCGCCGCTAAAGCAGTTGAACGAAAACCACTTCTTGTTGGAGCTGTTCCACGGGCCCACTCTGGCCTTCAAGGACTTCGCCATGCAGCTGATCGGTCAGCTGTTCCAGGTGGCCTTGAAACGCCGCAATGACCGCGTGACCATCGTCGGCGCGACCAGTGGCGATACTGGTTCGGCCGCGATTGAGGCATTCCGTGGCCTGGATGCGGTGGATGTGTTCATCCTCTATCCGCACGGACGGGTGTCCGAGGTGCAGCGCCGCCAGATGACGACGCCAGCGGACAGCAATGTCCACGCGCTCGCCGTGGATGGCGATTTTGACGATTGCCAGGCTGCGCTGAAAGACATGTTCAACGATTTTGACTTCCGCGACAGCGTGAAACTGGCAGGCGTGAACTCGATCAACTTTGCTCGCGTTCTGGCGCAGATCGTCTACTACTTCTCTGCCGCCGTCAGCCTCGGCGCGCCACATCGCGAGGTCAGCTTCACCGTGCCAACCGGCAATTTCGGGGACATCTTTGCGGGGTATCTGGCCAAGCGCATGGGTCTACCCATTGACCGTTTGGTTGTGGCGACCAACCAGAATGACATTCTGCATCGGTGTCTTTCGGGAGAGGGGTATTTCAAAGGCGACACCATCCCCTCAATCAGCCCGTCGATGGATATTCAGGTCAGCTCGAACTTTGAACGCGCGCTGTATTATGCCTATGGCGAGGATGGCAGCGCCGTCGCCCAGTTGATGGATGAACTGAAGACCGGAGGTTTCAACGTCAGCCAAGGGGCGATGGAAGCGCTGCGCGAAAGCTTCGACTCGGGCCGCGTGTCCGAAGATGAGACGCTGGAGACGATCAAACACACGTTGGCTCACAGCGCTGAACTGGTCTGCCCGCACACGGCCATCGGTATCAAAGTGGCCGAGCAGCATCGCGCGGCAGATGTGCCGATGATCACTCTGGCCACGGCACACCCCGCGAAATTCCCGGCTGCGGTCGAGAAGGCGAGCGGCGAACATCCGCCTCTTCCCTCCCGCATGTCTGATCTGTATGAACGTCCGGAACGGGTGACGCGGATTGCCAACGATCTGGGTGCCCTTGAGGAACATATCAAAGGGCATATCGCCGAGTGACTGTCAGACAAGACCAACTGAAGAACGGCTTTCGTATCGTCAGTGAACATATGCAGGGGCTGCAATCGGCGGCCATCGGCATCTGGGTGACCGCCGGAGGGCGGCATGAGCGGATCGAACAGAACGGCATCGCGCATTTCCTTGAACATATGGCGTTCAAGGGAACCGCACGCCGTTCCGCGTTGCAAATCGCCGAGGCGATCGAAGATGTGGGCGGGTACATCAACGCCTATACCTCGCGCGAGGTGACGGCCTATTACGCCCGCGTTCTGAAAGACGATGTGGCGCTGGCCATGGATGTGATCGGCGACATCGTTCTGAACCCCGTCTTTGACCCGCGCGAGATCGAGGTTGAGCGCGGCGTGATCCTTCAGGAGATCGGTCAGGCCTATGACACGCCCGACGATGTGATTTTCGACTGGCTGCAGGAACAGAGCTATCACGACCAGCCGCTGGGCCGCACCATCCTCGGTCCGTCTGAACGGGTGAGTTCCTTCTCGCGAGAAGATCTTTCAGGCTTCGTGGCCGAGCACTATGGCCCTGAACAAATGATACTGTCTGCGGCGGGTGCTGTGGATCACGACGCGCTGATGAAAATGGCCGAAGAGATGTTTGGCCACTTGCAACCGCGCAAGGGCCTGATCCCCGAAGCCGCTCGGTTCACCGGTGGTGAGGCGCGGCAGGAGAAAGATCTGGAACAGGCGCATTTTGCTCTGGCGCTGGAAAGCCCCGGTTATCGCGACGATGAGATCTATACCGCTCAGATCTATTCGACAGCGTTGGGCGGCGGCATGTCCTCGCGCCTTTTCCAGGAGGTGCGCGAGTCGCGCGGGCTCTGCTACACGATCTTTGCGCAGACCGGGGCCTATGCGGATACTGGCACCACCACGATCTACGCGGGGACGTCTGCCGATCAAGTCGCAGAGCTGGCAACCATCACAATAGACGAGATGAAGCGCGCTGCTGATGACATGAGCGAAGAAGAAGTAGCCCGCGCCCTTGCGCAGATGAAAGCCGGGATGCTGATGGGTCTGGAAAGCCCCTCGAACCGAGCTGAGCGTCTGGCGCGTCTGGTGCAGATCTGGGGACGAGTACCTTCGCTTGAAGATACCGTCGCCAAGATTGATGCCGTCAGCACCGAGGATGTCCGGGCCTTCGCTGAACGTATGGCCGTTCAGGCCCCGGCAGCTTTGGCTCTCTATGGTCCGGTCTCGGGCGCGCCATCCTTGGTAGAACTGCAGGAGAGGCGTGCGGCGTGATGCTGTTAGGCAGGCGCAAGCTGAGACTTGAAACTGCGCGGCTAAGGCTGCGCCCGCCTGTGCATTCCGACTTCAACGAATGGGCCGCTCTGCGCCGCGCCTCAGAGGAGTATTTGACCCCCTGGGAGCCGATCTGGGCGCAGGACCATTTAAGCCGCAAGTCTTTCACCAACCGGGTCTATTGGGCGCAGCGCTCGGTCGCCAGCGGAACCGCAATCCCGTTGTTTCTGTTCCGCCGTTCAGATGACGTGCTGGTGGGGGCGGTCACACTGGACAACATCCGCCGCGGTCCTGCGCAGGCTGGAACCCTGGGCTATTGGACCGGGCAGAGCTTTGCGCGCAACGGCTATATGCGAGAGGCCATCGGAGCGGTCGTTCATCACGCCTTCTCCCGTCTGGACCTGAGCCGGATTGAGGCGGCCTGCTTGCCCGAAAACAAACCCTCTCGCGGGCTGCTGGAAAGCTCGGGTTTCAAATACGAAGGCGTGGCGCAGTCCTATCTGCAGATCAACGGACGGTGGCGGACGCATGTTCTTTACGCCAGCTTGCGGTCGGACCGGCGGGGCAGGACGGACGCGGGGTAGGGGGCTCTGCCCCCGTCGCGGCACGCCGCGCCTCCCGCGGGATATTTTTGGCCAGATGAACAAGGGGAATGACTTGGCGGAGGGATGCGCTACACTCTTCCTATGCGCTGGATTGTGGCTGTATTGATATTTCTCTCGGGTGCGGCTGCGGCGCAGGAGCGGCGGCCGAGCCATTGCATAGCCATAGCTGATGCAGCACCTGGGATTGAATATCTGCACAAGGTAGCGTGGCAAAATCCGGTGCCGGAGTTTTCGGTGCGGATCAGCTATATCGCGCATGCCTCCTTTCTGATTCAGACTGCGGGTGGGCTGAACGCGGTCACGGATTTCACCGGGTTCATCGGCAGCGCTGATCTGATCCCCGATGTCGTGACGATGAACCATGCGCACAGCACTCATTGGACGGCGCACCCGGACCCAGCCATTCCGCATGTGCTGCCGGGGTGGGGTGAGTTCGGGCAGGGGATCGACCATCATCTGGATCTGGGCGAGATGCTGGTGCGCAATGTCTCGACCGATATCCGGTCGTCCTATGGTGGGGTAGAGGAGAAGGGAAACTCGATTTTCGTGTTCGAGGTCGAAGGGCTGTGCATCGGTCATTTGGGACACTTGCATCACGTGCCCTCGGATGAGCAGTTTGCCGCGCTGGGGAGGTTGGATGTTGTGATGGCGGCCGTGGATGGCGGGACAACCATGCCTCTGCCCGAGATGATCTCGGTCCTCAAGCGGCTGAAAAGCTCGGTGATTATTCCTATGCATTGGTTTTCCGGTTTCTCGCTGGATCGCTTTCTCGTCGATATTCGCAATGACTTCCCGGTTGTACGCGAAGGTGTGTCAGAGCTGACCGTCTCGCTGCGCAGTTTGCCGGACCGGCCCACAGTTGTCGTGCTAGAGCCGCAATATCTGATCGATCTGGAATAGGGCTTGCCGGTCGCGCGCATGTTGGGCAAGGAAGGCGAATGGATTTGAACCCCGCAGATGCCAAGCTTGCTGACTCCATTCGCGCTGAATTGGGCGATGATGTGTTGCGTCCGGTTTCTGAACGTTACCTGGAAGAGCCGCGCAACCGGTTTGCAGGCGAAATTGGGCTGTTGGCCCTGCCGCGCAACGTGCAGGACGTGGCGGCGCTGGTACGGCTTGCTTCGGATGCGCGCGTGCCGGTTGTGCCCTATGGCGGCGGCACGGGCTTGGTAGGTGGGCAGGTCATGACCTCCGGTCCGGCACCGTTGTTGATCTCACTGGAGCGTATGGCTGCCATTCGTGCGGTTTATCCCACCGAAAACGTTTTGATTGCCGAGGCTGGGGCCGTTCTAGAGGACGTTCAGGCCGCGGCAGAGGCGGCGGACAGGCTGTTTCCCCTGTCTCTGGCCGCGCAGGGGTCGTGCCGGATCGGTGGCAACCTTGCGACCAATGCCGGGGGCGTCAACGTGCTGCGATATGGTAATGCACGTGATCTGTGTCTGGGGCTAGAGGCGGTGTTGCCCAGCGGTGAAATCTGGCATGGGCTGAGCCGGTTGAGAAAAGACAACACGGGCTATGATCTGCGCAATCTGTTGATCGGGTCCGAGGGGACGCTTGGGATCATCACCGCGGCCTCTCTCAAGCTGTTTCCTCGGCCTACCAAGGTCGGGACAGCGATGTTTCAGGTGGCCTCACCCGAGGCTGCGATCGACCTGCTGGCCCTGACGGGCGATTTGGTGGGTGAGACGGTCAGTTCGTTTGAACTGATCCACCGGCAAGGGTTGGATTTCCTGACCGAGGTGCTGGCCGATGTGCGCCAGCCATTCGATACGCCACCCGAATGGAGCGTTCTGATCGAACTTGGATTGGCGGCCGGACAGACCGCGTCTGAGCGTTTGGAGGCGATTTTCACCGCTGCGGAGCCTCGGGGCTTTGTCCACGATGGCGTGATTGCTCAGAGCGAGGCGCAGCGCCGCGCGCTGTGGGCTGTTCGTGAGCGTATCCCTGAGGCCAACCGCCTGATCGGGTCCGTCTCAAGCCACGATATCTCGGTCCCGATCTCGACCATCCCCGAATTCATTCGGCAAGGGGCCGAGGTGATCGGCGCGTTAGGTCCGTTCCGTATCAACTGTTTCGGGCATTTGGGCGATGGCAACCTGCACTATAATGTCTTCCCGCCCAAGGGTCAGAGCCGCGATGCCTTTGATGGCCACCGCAAAGTGGTGAAGAGCGCGGTTCATGATCTGGTTCACGCGTTTGAAGGCTCGGTCAGCGCGGAACACGGGGTAGGGCGGTTGAAGGTCGAGGACCTAGAGCGCTATGGCGATCCCGTCAAACTTCAGGCGATGCGAGGGATCAAGGCTGCGTTGGACCCAAAAGGGATTATGAATCCCGGAGCGATCCTGAAGGCGTAGACACGGCCCGAACGGTCCGGACCGTGTCTGATTGCTTTATGACGCGGGCAGAATGACCTTGTCGATCACGTGGATTACACCGTTTGATGTCTCGATATCAGCCTGAACGACGTTGGCGTCATTCACCATCACGCCCGAATCTAGATCAATCGTGATATCGCCGCCCTGTACCGTGGCCGCGGTCATGTCGTCGGACAGATCGCCCGACATCACTTTGCCCGGCACCACATGGTAGGTCAGCACGGCGACCAACTGGTCTTTGTTTTCGGGCTTCAGCAGGTCGGCCACTGTGCCTTCGGGCAGAGCTGCGAACGCTTCATCCGTAGGGGCGAACACGGTGAAGGGACCTTCGCCTTTCAGAGTGTCTACAAGTTCGGCGGCCTGAACGGCGGCGACGAGGGTTTCAAAGCTACCGGCTGAGACGGCGGTATCGACGATGTCTTTGCCATGACCGTCTGCCATTGCGGATGTGCCCAACAGGATTGTTGCGACGCTAGCGACTGCGAGTTTGCGGAACATTTTATGGTCTCCCAAATTAGAAATGCTTCAAGCAGCATCAATCGGGATACGGCGATCTGCGCATACGGATCACGCGTTTTGCGCAAAGAATTGCCTTGAACAGTCGCGAAACAGCGCTAAGCCAACGCTGTTTCAAATTTCAATACAATAATATGTGAGTTTTTTCGGCTCACAGACCTTCGAATTCACATAGGACATGAACATCCATGCCCATATCCTCAAGCACTTTGCGCCCGCCCAGTTCCGGGAGGTCCACAATAAACGCGCAAGAGATGATCTCGCCCCCCAACCGTTCGATCAGTTTGATGCCAGCGCCAGCGGTGCCGCCAGTTGCCAGCAGGTCATCGACGACTAAGACCTTTTCGCCGGCTTGGATGGCGTCATCGTGGATCTCGACGATCGCCTCGCCATATTCCAACTTGTAGTCTTGGCTGATCGTGGTGCCGGGCAGCTTGCCCTTTTTGCGGATGGGAACAAAACCGACGCTCAACTGGTGTGCAATAGCGCCGCCCAGAATAAAACCGCGCGCTTCAAGCCCGACGACCTTATCGATCCGCTCGCCCGCATAGGGGTGCAGCATCTGGTCGATGGCCATGCGAAATCCGCGCGGATCGGCAAACAGGGTGGTGACGTCGCGAAACATGATCCCTTCATGAGGGAAATCGACGATGGTTCGGATGTAATCCTTGACCGAGTTGTTTCTGGACATGAGGCACCCCTTTGGCATCAGAACACGCGGGGTGTTTGGCCCATTGGCGTCAACCTTGCAAGGATAGAATGCTGCCTGCGCCTATCTGCGCCGGTTCGGAACGGCCTTTGCTAACCCGTAGTACCGGTACAGCGTGGCGGGCAGCCACGACAGGTGAGGTTTGCGCCAATTGCGCTGGTCTCTCAAAAGAAATGCTTGAGCCGCATGAAGGTTCATTGCCAAAATCCTTTTTTTGTTGTTAGGTGCCCGATATCTACATCCTATATGCTATGTATATACATTGCATCGCGGAGAGAATCAAGTAGTTTGCGGGATTAAGGCGCGTGGCGAAGAAAGACGGTAAGGGTTCTACCAAGAAAAACAGTCAGTTGGTGTTGCGTCTGGACAAGGACGAACGTGATGCCTTTGTCGAATTGTGCAAAGAGCTGGACACGTCAGCTGCACGCGAAATCCGCCGCTTTATCCGCGGGTTCATGAAAGAAAACGCAGACGACTAGGCGGGCCGCCGCAGAACAGCCGTCGCAACGCCCATTCCGATCAGAGCCAGACCTCCGAACCGTGTCATCGCGTTGATCACGCTAGCGCGCCCGATCATGAGTCGCAGTCGATCGGCCAGAAGCGCGTAAGCCAGCGCGTTCAGCCAGGCGAGGCCCACGAAGGTCGCAATCAGGATCGCGAATTGAGGGCCCAGGGGTTCGGCTGGGCGCAGGAACTGCGGGACGAAGGCGATGAAAAATGCGATTGATTTTGGGTTTAGGGCGGTAACTGCTGCCGCATGTCCGAAAACCCCGCGCGCGGTAACATCACGCCCTGTTTCAACCGGGTTCAACCCACCCGATGGCGCGCTGCGCAACAGTTTGATGCCCAACCAGACCAGATAGGCGGCTCCGATCCACTTCAACACAGAAAACAACGTGGCAGAGGCCAGAACTAAAGCGCCCAAACCCAGCAGAGACGCTGTCATCGCGACAAGATCACCAACGGCAACCCCGGTGGCCGAGGCAACCGCCACGCTGCGCCCTTTTGATAGCGCATAGCTGAGAACCAGCAGCACGGTCGGTCCGGGGATCAGCAGCAACGCGGTCGATGCGGCCACGAAAGCCAGCCAGAGTTCTAAAGACATGGTCCATCCTGTTCCTGTTCGCCTCGCAGCAAGCCCTCACACGGGGCAGGCGTCAAGCGGTTTCAGCCTCGCCCAGTAATTCTAAAGGCCGGATTAAGCCTGATACATCTCTCTTGAATCCCGCGCATCGATGCCCAGACTGATAAGACGGATGAACGGAGGCCCCGATGGAGCAGACTCAGAAAATGACGCACGACCAGACAGCGCGGCTGAGAAAAGGCGCGTTTGTCCTGATTGCGGTGATCGCGGCGCTCTATGTGTTGGCCGTGGTTTATATGTATGTGAATCAGCGCGATCTGCTGTTCAAACCATCCGGCGCGTTGCCTGAGCCCAGCTCGGTCGGTTTGGCGGATGTCGAGGTCCTGTCGCTGCCCATGCCGGATGGCACCGACCTGGCGGTCTGGTCCGCGCCTGCAGTGGCTGCGGGTGCGCCGACCGTTCTGTTTTTCCATGGGCAAAGCGGCAATCTTGGGGACCGCGCCGACCGGCTGCGCGAAATCCTGAACAGCGGCTTTGGTCTGCTCGCGCCCAGTTATCGAGGGTTCCCCGGCAGCGATGGCACTCCGTCCGAGGCCGCTTTCGTCGCTGACGGTCTGGCCCTCTATGACCAACTAAGCGCGCAGGGCCAACCCGTTGTGCTCCACGGTCAGAGCCTTGGAACCGGCGTCGCAGCGGCTGTTGCCGCGCAGCGCCCCGACGCGGAGCTACTGGTTTTGGAGGCACCGTTTACCGCAACCGTTGATGTCGCGGCCGAGCGCTACCCGTGGTTACCTGTCTCACTTCTCATGCAGGACAAGTTCGCCACACGCGACATTATCGGCCAGATCGAGGTGCCGACGCTAATCTTCCACGGCACCGAGGACATCGTGGTCCCGCCACATCACGGAACAGCGCTTGCCGAAGGAAGCGAAGCGGAATTGTTCATTATCGAGGGCGGCACCCACAATGATCTCTGGTCGCATGGCTTGTGGCAGACCGTACAGGACAATCTGCCCCCACTGTAAGACTACAGAACCCGGCCCGCCACCGCGTCCAGCTTTGCCAGCACGGTCAGGTCGCGATCTTCCGGGGCCGTCAGGATCGCGTGGTCCAAGGCCCTGTCACAACCATGCGGGCAGGGCGTGCGGATCGGGCCCAACAAGGCCGGTAGTCCTTTTACCAAAGCTCGACCCTTTTCTGCATTCACGGTGAGGGTTGCAATGATCGAGGTCACGTCGACCTCGCCATGATCAGGGTGCCAGCTGTCATAGTCAGTCACCATCGCGATCGAGGCATAGCAAAGCTCGGCCTCGCGGGCGAGTTTCGCTTCTGGCATGTTGGTCATGCCGATCACATCGCAGCCCCACTGTTCGCGGTACATCTTGGACTCGGCCAGGGTCGAAAACTGCGGCCCCTCCATCGCCAGATAGGTGCCGCCGTGATGCACGGTGATGCCGGCGGCTATTCCGGCCTCTTCGCAGGCATTCGACAAGCGCGGGCAGGTCGGATGCGCCACGCTGACATGGGCGACGCAGCCGGTTCCGAAGAAGCTTTTCTCACGTGCAAAGGTCCGGTCGATGAACTGATCCACGATTACGAAATCACCGGGCGCCATATGCTCTCGGAAAGATCCGCAGGCCGAGACCGAGATCACATCCGTCACACCCAGCCTCTTTAACGCGTCGATATTGGCGCGATAAGGCACTTCGGTTGGTGAATGGATGTGTCCACGCCCATGGCGCGGCAGGAACACCATATCGACCCCTTCCAATGAGCCGGTCAAAACCTCATCGGAGGGCGCCCCCCATGGCGTATCGACCCGAACCCACTCCGCATTTTCCAGCCCGTCGATGTCGTAAATGCCTGATCCGCCGATGACGGCGATTTTTGTTTGGGTCACGTTGGGTCTCCGCTGCTCAATCCATGCGGGAAAACTCTGCGGGTCACAGACGAAATTGGCAAGTGGTCTCAGCCATTTGCACCTTTTCCCTGCGAGTCGCTCTGTAAAGCTATGCGATGAACGCATATCAGGGTCCCGCTGGGCGCGGTATCTCTTGGGTGCTTTGACAGGTAAAAGGCCCCCTTTCGCGCGAACATAAAGACCCATAGGACCGTCCCATGCCCCGAGCCATGCTGGCAAGCTTTGCCAACCGTATTGCCAAGCCCGATCTCCGTTGGGTGCCAGATGAGGGCCTGACCGTGTCGCGCCTGCGGATTGAGCTGCTGTCGGGCCTGACCGTCGCCCTGGCGCTGGTGCCCGAGGCCGTGGCCTTCGCCTTTGTCGCGGGCGTGCATCCTCTTGTGGGTCTCTACGCGGCCTTCATGGTTGGCCTGATTACCGCGCTGATCGGAGGCCGCCCCGGCATGATCTCAGGCGCAACAGGTGCGCTGGCGGTCGTTATGGTGGCTCTGGTCGCGCAGCACGGGGTCGAGTACTTGTTTGCAACCGTTGTTTTGATGGGCATTTTGCAGGTGATTGCCGGCGCGATGCATTGGGGGCGTTTTATTCGCCTTGTGCCGCATCCGGTGATGTTGGGGTTTGTGAACGGTTTGGCGATTGTGATCTTTCTGGCGCAGATGGGCCAGTTTAAGGTCCCCGGAACCATGGAAAACACCGGCCACGGGATGAGCGGGGGCGAGTGGCTCTCGGGCATGCAGCTTTATACCATGTTGGGTCTTGTCGCTCTGACCATGGCGGTGATCTGGGTCATGCCACGGATCACGCGTATCATTCCGGCCCCGCTGGCCGGTATTCTGGTGGTTGCCGCGCTCGTGATCGGCTTTGGTCTGGATGTGCCGCGCGTCGGTGATCTGGCCTCGATCGAGGGCGGCTTGCCTGCCTTCCACATCCCGATGGTACCGCTGAACTTCGAAACGCTTGAGATCATCTTGCCCTACGCGGTCATTCTGGCCGCTATCGGGCTAATTGAATCCCTGCTGACTCTCAATCTTGTGGGCGAGATCACGAACAAACGCGGGGGTGCCTCGCAGGAATGCATCGCTCAGGGCGTCGCAAACGTCGCCACCGGCTTCTTCGGAGGCATGGGTGGTTGCGCCATGATCGGCCAGTCGATGATCAACGTGAAATCTGGCGGCCGCACCCGGATTGCGGGTATCGCGGCTGCTCTTTTCCTGCTGATCTTCATCCTGTTCGCCTCGCCGCTGATTGAGCAAATCCCGCTGGCCGCGCTGGTTGGCGTGATGTTCATGGTGGTGATCGGGACCTTCGCCTGGAACTCATTCAAGATCATGCGCAAGGTGCCTTTGATGGACGCTTTCGTGATTGTTCTGGTGACTGTCGTTACGGTGATGGAAGACCTTGCGGTTGCGGTTGTCGTCGGCGTGATCGTTTCGGCCCTGGCCTACGCCTGGAATAACGCCAAGCGTATTCATGCCGTCACCCGCGACTCTGAGACGGAAAAGGGCGCGAAAGTCTATGAAATCCAGGGGCCGTTGTTCTTTGGCTCGTCGGACGGATTTGTTGAGCTGTTCGACGTTCCGAACGATCCCGACGTGGTCATCGTGGATTTCGCCGAAAGCCGCGTGGTCGATCAATCCGCCCTGCAGGCCATCGAAAACGTCGCTGCAAAATACGAGGCCGCAGGCAAGCGTGTGATGCTGCGTCATCTTAGCCACGACTGCCACAAGCTGCTGACCAAAGCGGGCCACTTGATGGTCGATAGCGACGATGACCCGGACTACGGCTTGGCCGTGGACTACTCGGTCCGTACTGGCATCCTGGGCGGCCACTGAGTCATTTGCGAGGCTCTGCCTTGCGCTCCGAGATATTTGTTGGCCAGATGAATGAAGGATCCCTCTGCTTCACCTGGCTAGAAATATCCCGGGGGAGTCGCCCGCAGGGCGGCGGGGGCAGCGCCCCCTAGGGGCAGGCCTCAATCATCAGGCCTGTTCAGTGAAAACAACTCGGTGACAACGGCATAGTCTCGGTAGCCAAGCCGCGCCAAAGGCTGGAAGGTTGTCACGTCGAATTTGCCATCCTTCAGGCAATCGTCACGCAGATGGACCCCGGTCACTTCGCCAAAGACAACGCGGTTCGCCTCACCGGGTAGGGTCGTGATCTCGGTCAGCTTGCATTCCAGCGCAGCGGGTGCATCTGCAACGCGTGAGCAAGCGATGGTTTCGCACTCGATCGCCGACAGGCCTGCATGGGCAAATTCGTCGGTTTCCTTTGGCAGTCCGGCTGAACTGGCGTTCATCGCATCCCGGTGGGCAAAGGCTACGATGTTCACGCAGAATACGCCCGTTGCCTCAATATTGGCGATGCTGTCCTTGCCGCCGTCCTGATCGTGCTTGGTTCCTGTTGTGGCAAACATCACCTGTGGCGGGGTGTAGGCAACCCCGTTGAAAAAAGAGTAAGGGGCCAGATTGTTAATCCCATTTGCGTCGCGCGACGAAATCCATCCGATGGGGCGCGGGGTGATGATGGCGTTGAACGGATTGTGCGGCAGGCCGTGGCCGTCTTCGGGGCGATAGAACATATGGTCTCCAAGCGTTTGCCCAAGGCGTAACGAAGTGCTAGGGCGATTGCCAGCTAGGAAAAGAGGGCAGGCGTGCAGCACTTCGCGATCAGGCCGGAAGAGCCGCAGGATTGGTGGGAGGTCGAAGCCCTCTATGATCTGTGCTTTGCGCCGGGGCGCGAGGCGCTTTCCTCTTACCGTTTGCGCGATGATGTGCCGCCAGTGGCTGGTTTGTCTTTGGTTGCGCGCGATGGGCAGGGAATACTGGCCGGAGCGATCCGGTTCTGGCCTGTTCATGTCGGTGATCATGACGCCTTGCTGTTGGGACCTGTCGCGGTTCATCCAACGCATCAGGGCGAGGGGCTTGGCGGATACCTTATCCACTCCGGCGTTGAAACGGGGCGGGAAATGGGTTGGGATCGTGTCATGCTGGTCGGCGACGCGCCATATTACGCCCGTTTTGGTTTCACGCCATTGAATGGGGTTGAGATGCCTCCGCCAACCAACCCAGAGCGTGTTTTGGGCATGGCCCTGAACCCCGGAAAATGGGATAATATTACTGGAGCCGTAACCCGCTGGACGCGCTGAGCTATTGAAACACCGCGCTGAAATACCGATCTTTTGAGGAACGGAGGGTTCGGATGCAGGATGTTATACTGATCGACAGTGTTGACGCGGATGCGGAATTGGATCGCTTGGCGAAACACTACCGCTCGGCCGGTGGGGCGGGTGTCAAACTGCTCAATGCTTTGGGCGGGTCGGCGGAATCCCTGCTGGACCAACTGCCCGAATCCCTGCGCGACGGCTTGACCGGAGCGACCGAGCAAGCCCTTTGGATGGCGATGCAGGCGGCACAAGTATCGCGTCAGGTCGTGCCCGATCAGGCGCCTTGGGTGAACACTGCGGTGACAACGGCGATGGGCGCTGCGGGCGGATTAGGTGGCCTGTCTACCGCTTTGGTCGAGTTGCCGGCAACCACGGCGATGCTGTTGCGCTCAATTCAAGGGGCGGCAGCGCGTGAAGGCTTTGATCCGGCTGAAGAAAACGTGAAATTCGACTGTGTTCGGGTGTTGGCGGCAGCGGGTCCCTTGTCACACGATGACGGAGCGGATCTGGGGTTCTTTTCCGTGCGTTTGACGCTGACAGGTCCTGCCATGCACAAACTGATTGCGGCTGTGGCGCCAAAGCTCTCGGTTGTGTTGGGGCAGAAACTGGCCGCGCAATCCGTACCGGTTCTGGGGGCGCTTGCGGGGGGTGGGACGAACTACATCTACACCCGGTATTACCAGCAGATCGCGCATGTTCACTTTGGTTTGCGCCGGTTGGCGATGGACGCTGATATCTCGCACGATGTTCTGGTTCGCAGGCTCAGTGCGCGTATGTAGCGGTTAAATTTGGTCGCTGCCGCATCATGTGGTATACTCAGTTTAACAGGCCGCGATATAAAAGCTTAACAGAAGACGCGGTATACAGGCACTGATCTGATGCGAAAGTGAGTGCGGCGCGATGAAAGTTTCTCGGGCGTCCAGTCTAGACCTCGATGTGGGGCAGGTACCGGTCCTGCCTCAGGCAGCCGCGCTGTGCTATCGGCTGGCGCTGGGTCGTCCTGAGGTTCTGTTGATCACCTCCCGCAAGGCGCAGCGCTGGATCATCCCGAAGGGTTGGTTGATTGATGGGTTAAGCGCCTCGGAAACCGCGGCTCAGGAGGCTTGGGAAGAGGCGGGTGTGATTGGCACATGTGTTCCGTTCAAGCTTGGTCAGTTCTCGATGGCCAAAACCTGCGCCAAGCGTGGACCGGTTCTGTGCGCGGTGGATGTCTACCCGCTGCATGTGGATCAGGTTCAGAATCAGTTTCCCGAGACAGGGCAGCGGAAACGCAAATGGTGTACGCTTCAAAAGGCCGCATCGAAAGTCAACTCGCCCGATCTTGCCACTATTTTGCGCAAGTTTGCGCCCCGGATACACTAAACTTAATACTGAGAGACTTGATATTGGAGTTTCGGTCGGTATCTATTCGCCAACCGACATTTTGGACGGACCATGATTCAATACGCGTTGAAGTGCAGCAAGGGCCATAGTTTCGACAGCTGGTTCCAATCTGCCGAAGCATACGACAAGCTGGCAGCCTCGGGCATGGTGACATGCGCGGTATGTGGATGTGCGCATGTTGAAAAGGCGATCATGACTCCGCGTGTCCGGCCTGCGCGGGATGCGCAGAAGACCGCGCAAATGCCAAAACCGTCATCGGATGATATCAACGTAGCCAGTACCCCCACTGAAGTTGAACGCGTCTTGGCCGAACTACGCCGCAAGGTCGAAGAAAACTCGGACTATGTGGGCCATGACTTCGCCTCGGAGGCGCGCAAGATGCATCTGGGCGAGGCACCCGAGCGCTCGATCTACGGCGAGGTGAAACCGGATGAGGCGAAATCCCTGATCGAAGACGGGGTACCGGTTGCGCCACTTCCCTTTGTTCCCAGCAGAAAGACAAACTGACCCATGCATATCGTGATTACCGGAGCCAATCGGGGAATTGGATGGGCTCTGGCGGAGCGATATCGCGCGCAGGGTCATGGCGTCACGGGAACTGCGCGTGATGGCAGCGCCGAGGTTCAGTTGGACGTAGCCGATCCGGCGCAGCAAGCGGCGATGGCGGACCAGCTAAAAGGGAAGCCGGTCGACCTGTTGATTTGCAATGCGGGCGTTTATCTGGACAAAAGTCAAAGCATTGATGACTACCCCGCCGAGATGTGGGCGCAGAGTTTTGCGGCCAATGTCACTGGCGTTTTCTTGACTGTGCAGTCATTGCTGCCCCATCTGCGCGCGGCTGGCGGACGGATTGCGATCATGTCGTCTCAGATGGCCTCGCACACCCGCGCGCCGGGCGGCAGCTACATCTACCGCGCCTCCAAGGCGGCGGCCTTGAATCTGGGGCGTAATCTGGCGGCCGACTTAAAGGCGGATGGGATTGCAGTGGGCATTTATCACCCCGGTTGGGTGAAGACCGACATGGGTGGCGCAGCGGCGGACATCCATGTGGATCAGGCCGTCGCTGGCCTGATGGAGCGTTTCGATGCGCTGTCGCTGGACAGCACAGGTTGTTTCGAAACCTACGACGGGAAGCCTCACGCCTACTGAGTGTTCAGCGCGGCCTTGGGCAGTTCATACACTTCGCCGGGTTCGATGAAAATCACCATGATGTCGCCCCGAACTTCATGGTTGATCGGTGAGGGCGAGCTGCTGGAATCCGGAATGCCATCGGTGAAGTAAATTCTGCGAACATCACCACCGGGCAACATCACGGCCAATGTTGCGGTGCCATCATCACGGCGGCGCAGCTCGGCGTTGCAGCTTTGCAGCGGATCACCGGCTCTACCGGCGCAGGGAACCGTACCCAGCGCGTTCTGTCCATCGGTGCCAGCCACGCTGGCCTGCTGGGACAGGGCTGGGGATGCGATCACGGCAAGGACGGTTGCGAAACGAAGCATGAATAACCTCTTGGAATTGCTTTAGCGCTAGGCTGACATTGCGTTTTCGGAAAGTAAAGCGGCCCCTTGACGCAATATCTGCTATGCAGCGCCCCTTGCTCTTGGTGTCCCCCTCGCATATGAGGCTCGGGACTTTAAATCCAAGGCGCGGAGACACTTGCCCCCATGCCCGTACTCGTGATGAAATTCGGTGGCACATCGGTTGCCAATCTTGACCGCATCCGCCGCGCGGCGAAACGTATCGGCGTTGAGGTGGCAAAGGGCTATGACGTCATCGTCATCGTTTCGGCCATGTCCGGCAAAACCAACGAATTGGTGGGGTGGGTGAACGAGACCTCGCCACTGTTCGACGCCCGCGAATACGATGCTGTGGTGTCATCGGGCGAAAACGTCACCGCAGGTCTGATGGCGCTGACGTTGCAGGAGATGGAAATTCCGGCGCGCAGCTGGCAGGGCTGGCAAGTGCCTCTACTGACCAATGGTGCACATTCCTCGGCCCGGATCGAGGAAATTCCGACGGACAACCTGAACCAAAAGTTCGGCGAAGGCATGAGAGTGGCCGTGGTTGCCGGTTTCCAGGGCATCAGCCCCGAAGGCCGGATCACGACGCTGGGCCGTGGCGGTTCGGACACGACTGCTGTGGCCTTTGCTGCCGCGTTCGAGGCCGAGCGCTGTGATATCTACACGGATGTCGATGGCGTCTACACGACCGACCCGCGTATCTGCGAAAAGGCACGCAAGCTGGATCGGATTTCGTTCGAGGAAATGCTCGAACTGGCGTCGCTAGGCGCGAAAGTGTTGCAAACCCGCTCGGTCGAGCTGGCGATGCGCTATAAGGTGAAACTGCGCGTTCTTTCAAGTTTCGAAGAACAATCCGACGAGGCCGGTACACTGGTCTGCGACGAGGAGGATATCATGGAATCCAATGTTGTGGCCGGTGTGGCCTATTCCCGCGACGAAGCCAAGATGACCGTCGTTTCCGTGGCCGACCGCCCCGGCATCGCCTCGATCATCTTCACCGCGCTCAGCGATGAGGGCGTGAATGTCGATATGATCGTCCAGAACATCTCGGACGAAGGGCGCACGGATATGACCTTCTCGTGCCCGACCGATCAGGTCGCGCGCGCCGAGAAAGCGTTGCTGGCGATCAAGGATGCGGGCGAGCTGAATTATGCCGAGCTGGTCGCGGATACTGACGTTTGCAAGGTTTCGGTTGTAGGCATCGGCATGCGTTCGCAATCGGGTGTTGCGGCCAAGATGTTCAAGGTTCTCTCGGATGAGGGGATCAACATCAAGGTCATTACAACCTCCGAGATCAAAATTTCCGTCCTTGTCGACAGGAAATACATGGAACTTGCTGTTCAGGCACTGCATGATGCCTTTGAACTGGACAAGGCGGCCTAAGCTGATCAGCCAAAGGTTTCGCCTGACGCACTAATCGGGTTGGGCCATGGCGGACGGTACGGAAACAGAATCCCGCAAGCTGCTGGTTCGGCTGCGCGAGGAAATGGCGAGCGAGGCGGCCGGTCAGGAGCGTCTCGACCGCATCACGCAGCTGATTGCCGATAGCATTCGTTGCGAGGTCTGCTCGATCTACCTGTTCCGTGACGAAGAAACCCTTGAGCTTTGCGCGACCGAGGGCCTCTCGCCCGAGGCCGTCCACCAGACACGGATGCGTCTGGGCGAAGGTCTTGTTGGCCGGGTGGCCAAATCCGGTAAGGTCGTGAACACAGCCGATGCGCCCGCGGCCAAAGGCTTCCGGTTCATGCCGGAAACGGGCGAGGAGCGCTTTTCCTCATTCCTCGGGGTGCCGGTACAGCGGCTCGGTCAGAAACTGGGCGTTCTGGTGGTGCAGTCCCGTGACGCGCGTGAATTCTCCGCTGATGAGATCTATGCGCTGGAAGTCGTCGCGATGGTTCTGGCTGAGATGGCCGAACTGGGCGCGTTCGTTGGCGAAGGCGCGGCCCTTTCTCCCTTGCACCAGCAATCGGTGCAATTGACTGGCGGTCCGGCGCAGGAAGGGTCTGCCGAAGGGCATGTCTGGCTGCATGAGCCGCGCGTCGTCGTGACCAACCCGATTGCCGAAGACCCGCACCGTGAAAGCGAGCGGTTGAATGAGGCGGTCGAGGAGCTGCGCGTCGGCGTCGACAAGATGCTCGAAATCTCGCAGAACGGCGACAAAGAGCAGCTGAAAGTTCTGGAAGCCTACCGCATGTTCGCCAATTCCAAGGGCTGGATGCGGCGGATGGAGGAAGACATCGCCCTCGGCCTCAGCGCGGAGGCCGCGGTCGAGAAAGAGCAATCGCAGGCCCGTGCCCGTATGGGGCAGGTGACCGATCCCTATTTGCGGGAACGGCTGGCGGATCTGGATGACCTCAGCAATCGCTTGCTGCGCATCCTGACGGGGCAGGGCAAGACTGACAGCGCCGATCTGCCGCCCGATCCGATCCTCATCGCCCGCAACATCGGCCCCGGAGACCTGTTGGAATATGGCCGGTCCCTGAAGGGGATCGTGCTCGAGGAAGGCTCGGTCGGTAGCCACGCCACGATTGTTGCCCGCGCATTGGCGATCCCCTTGGTCGTGCATGTCGGGCGGATCACGACCGAAGCTCTGAACGGCGACCACATTCTGGTCGATGGGGACAATGGCGTTGTCCATCTGCGTCCCGAAGACTCGGTGGTCAGCGCGTTTCGCGACAAGATCGCGATGCAGGCCAAGGCGCAGGAACGCTATGCCTCGATCCGGGAGACGCCGACGGTTACGCAGGATGGCGCGCGGATCAACATGGCGATGAACGCAGGCCTGATGGCCGATCTGCCCTCGCTCGGGAACTCGGGCGCGGAAGGGGTTGGCTTGTTCCGGACCGAGCTGCAATTCCTGATCCGCAACCAGATGCCGAAACGGTCTGAGCTGGTGACCCAATACCAGCGGGTTCTGGACGCGGCCGGAGAAAAGCGCGTTGTGTTCCGGACCCTCGATATCGGGTCTGACAAGGTTCTGCCCTACATGAAGCACGTGGCGGAACCGAACCCGGCGCTGGGCTGGCGTGCGATCCGCGTTGGTCTGGATAAGCGCGGCGTGATGCGGATGCAGTTGCAGGCCCTGTTGCGCGCCGCCAATGGCCGCCCACTGACCATCATGTTCCCCTTCGTTGCGCAGGCCGAGGAGTTCCGCGAGGCCCGATGGGAGGTCAACAAAACCATCGAGCGTGAAAAACGTCTTGGCCATATCCTGCCGGAAACGCTTGAGGTTGGGGCGATGCTGGAAACGCCGTCGCTGGCGTTCTCACCGCAAAAGTTCTTTGACGAGGTGGATTTCATCTCGATCGGGGGCAACGACCTGAAACAGTTCTTCTTTGCCGCCGACCGCGAAAACGAGCTGGTGCGCCGCCGATATGACACATTGAATGTCAGCTTCCTCAGCTTCATCGAACGGATCGTGGAACGCTGCAACATCTCGGATACGCCGCTGAGTTTCTGTGGCGAGGACGCCGGTCGCCCGGTTGAGGCGCTGTGTCTGGCTGCAATGGGGATCCGCACCTTGTCTATGCGTCCGGCTTCGATCGGCCCGGTCAAGAGCCTTTTGCTGAGATCGAACCTGCAGGACGTCCGCAAGATCATCGCGGATGCACGTCATCGCGGTGAGCAATCCGTGCGCCCGGCTGTTATGGAGTGGTTGCGGTCGCAATCGTGACGCACCAGTCGACCTATTGGGGATTCCGGGCTTGATTTTTAGTTCAAGGTTCCGTAATCAACCGTGGAAATGTTAGCGATAACATTCAGGGCCGCACCTGCGACCCCCATCGCGATTGAGGTTCTGCTTCTTGGGGCAGGAAGCATAAAAGGAAGCTGATCATGGTTTCACGCGTCATCCCGGTAGACCCGTTCGACCTCGTGCTGTTTGGCGCGACGGGCGATCTGGCACAGCGCAAGATCTTGCCGGGGCTGTATCACCGGTTTGAAATGGGTCAGATGCCGGAAGGCGCGCGGATCATCGGGACCGCCCGGTCCGACATGGAAAGTGACGGGTTTCGTGACCAGTTGCGCGCGTCGATGGACAAGTTCGCGCCGAGCTACGACAAGGACACTCTGGATCGCTTTTTGACCCATGTTGACTATGTGCCAGTGGATGCGCTGGGCGATGCGGGCTGGGCCGATCTGGCCAAAGCCTTGCGCCCGGATGTGGTGCGGGCTTTCTATCTGTCTGTTGGGCCCAGCCTGTTCTCAGGCATTGCGCAGCGTCTGAACGATCACGGGCTTGCCACGCCTGATAGCCGGATCGTGGTGGAAAAGCCCTTCGGTCATGATCTGGCCTCGGCTAAGGCGCTAAACGAGGGGCTGCGCGCCTGTTTCGAAGAGCATCAAATCTACCGGATCGACCACTACCTGGGTAAGGAAACCGTGCAGAACCTGATGGCGCTGCGCTTTGCCAATTCCCTATTCGAGCCGTTGTGGAACGCGACCCATGTCGATCACGTGCAGATCACTGTGGCCGAGACTGTCGGGGTCGAAGGGCGCGGTGCTTACTACGACCAATCCGGCGCGATGCGGGATATGATCCAGAACCATCTGGTGCAGCTTCTCTGTCTGACCGCGATGGAGCCGCCTTCGAAATTCGCGCCAAACGCGGTGCGCGATGAAAAGGTCAAGGTGATCGAAGCGCTCGAACCTGTCGAGCCGAAGGATATCGCGCGTGGTCAGTATCGCACAGATAAGGGCGGCGACGGTTATCTCGATCATGTCGGCGATCCCGCCAGCCGTACCGAAAGCTTCATTGCGCTCAAGGCTCATATAGGCAACTGGCGCTGGGCGGGGGTGCCGTTCTACCTACGCACCGGCAAACGCCTGAGGGCGCGCGAGTCAGAGATCGCCGTGTTTTTCCGCGACCCGCCGCATACGATTTTCCCCAATGTGGGGCCTCTGCACGGCAATGTTCTGGTGATCCGTCTGCAGCCGGACGAGGGCATCACTCTGCGCACCACGATAAAGGAACCGGGGCAGGGCGGGTTCCGTCTGTCCGACGTGGCGCTCGACATGAGCTTTGCCGATGCGCTGGGCGATGGCGCGCAATCGCCTGACGCCTATGAACGCCTGATCATGGACGTGATCCGCGGCGATCAAACCCTGTTCATGCGCGGGGATGAGGCCGAGGCCGCCTGGGCCTGGGTTGATCCCATCATTCGCGGTTGGGAAGAGCGTGGCGACAAGCCCGCAAAATACGATCAGGGCAGTTCAGGGCCCGAAGAAGCATTGATGCTGATGCATCGCGATGGACGCCGCTGGCGTCAGATCGGAGGGTAATCATGGTCAATACAGTTATTTCGGACGTCACCAAACGGATCATGGACCGCAGCGCCGACTTGCGTGGCCCGCATCTTGAGCGGATGGAACAGGCCAAATCCAAAGGCCCCGCCCGTGCGCATCTGTCCTGCAGCGGTCAGGCGCATGCTTATGCCGGCGCGGGTGAGGACCAAAACTCGATGGCAACCGGTACGGCTGGGAACCTTGGCATCGTCACCGCCTATAACGACATGCTCTCGGCCCACCAACCGTTCGAGCGGTATCCCGAGCTGATCCGTCAGGCGATCCGCGCGGCAGGCGGTACAGCGCAGGTCGCAGGCGGGGTTCCCGCCATGTGCGACGGCGTGACCCAAGGCGAGGCGGGGATGGAGCTGTCTCTGTTTTCGCGAGATGTGATCGCGCTGGCGACGGGCGTGGCGCTCAGCCACAACACCTATGACGCGGCGGTGTTTCTTGGGGTCTGCGACAAGATCGTGCCCGGCCTGATCATCGGCGCGCAGGCCTTTGGCCATCTTCCGGCCGTCTTCCTGCCGGCTGGTCCGATGACCAGCGGTCTGCCGAATGACGAAAAAGCCAAGGTGCGCCAGCAATTCGCTGCCGGAGAGGTTGGTCGCGATGCTCTGATGAAGGCTGAAATGGCAGCTTACCATGGCCCCGGCACCTGCACCTTCTACGGTACCGCCAACACCAACCAGATGCTGATGGAGTTCATGGGCCTGCACCTGCCGGGCTCCAGCTTCGTCAACCCCAACACGCCTCTGCGCGATGCGCTGACCGAGGAAGGCGCGCGCCGCGCCCTGTCTCTCAGCGCGTTGGGCAATCACTACACACCGGTTTGTCAGATCCTCGATGAACGCGCCTTCGTCAATGGTATCGTTGGCCTGATGGCAACGGGTGGCTCCACCAACCTGCTGATCCACCTGATCGCCATGGCGCGCGCGGGTGGTATCGTGCTGGATTGGGAGGATTTTTCCGACATCTCCGCCGTGGTCCCTCTGGTCGCGCGGGTCTATCCCAACGGTCTGGCCGACGTGAACCACTTCCACGCCGCTGGGGGCTTGGGCTTTACCATAAGCACGCTGTTGGACGATGGGCTGCTGCACCCCGACACACTGACCGTCGCGGGGCAGGGGCTTCACAACTACACCAAGGAACCCAAGCTGAAAGACGGCGAGTTGGTCTGGGAAGACGGTGCGGGTCACAGCCTGAATGAAAAGATCGTGCGCCCGGCCAAGGACCCGTTTCAGCCCACCGGTGGCCTGTCGCGCCTGACCGGAAATCTGGGCACGGGCGTCATGAAGGTCTCGGCCGTGGCGCCCGAACACCAAGTGGTCGAAGCGCCCGTCCGTGTGTTCCATGACCAGAATGACGTCAAAGCCGCCTTCAAGGCCGGAGAGTTCACCGGTGACGTCATCGTCGTCGTTCGGTTCCAGGGCCCGAAGGCCAACGGTATGCCCGAGCTGCATTCGCTGACGCCAATACTATCGATCCTTCAGGGTAGGGGCCAAAAGGTCGCTCTGGTCACCGATGGCCGCATGTCTGGTGCATCGGGCAAGGTTCCCGCCGCTATCCATGTCTGCCCCGAGGCGCTGGATGGTGGCGCTATCGGCTATCTGCAAGACGGTGATCTGCTGCGCGTTGATGCGGTCAAGGGAGAGCTGGAAATCCTCACCCCTGGCGTCCTCGACCGCAGCCCAGCGACTGCTGATCTGTCTGCCAACCAGCACGGCGTCGGCCGCGACCTCTTCGGCGCGTTCCGCCAGAATGTCGGGTCCGCCGACACAGGTGCCAGTATTTTCGGAGTTTAACCCATGTCAAAAACCCAACGCACCCGCGAGATCTGCGCGCTGGCCCCAATCGTTCCTGTGCTGGTCGTGGATGACGCCGCCCACGCAAGGCCTTTGGCCGAGGCGCTGGTCGCAGGCGGTCTTCCTGCGCTCGAAGTTACCCTGCGCACCCCTGCCGCGCTGAACGTGATCCGCGCCATGGCCGCTGTGCCCGGAGGCGTCGTGGGCGCAGGCACGCTGGTAACTCCCGAAGACGTCCGCGCCGCCAAAGAGGCTGGCGCGCAGTTCGGCGTCTCGCCCGGCGCGACCGATGCCCTGATCGCCGCCTGCGAAGCCGAAGGCCTGCCCCTTCTACCCGGCGCGGCCACTGCGAGTGAAGCGATGGCCCTGCTGGAAAAGGGCTATGACATGCTGAAATTTTTCCCCGCCGAGGCCTCGGGCGGCGCACCGGCCCTGAAAGCCATAGGGGCGCCCCTGCCTCAGATCACTTTCTGTCCCACGGGAGGCGTATCGCCCTCGAATGCCCACGACTACCTTTCGTTGTCCAACGTGGTCTGCGCCGGTGGCAGCTGGGTCGCGCCAAAGCAGATGGTTCAAGAGGGCGACTGGTCCGGGATCGAAGCGCTTGCGCGTGAGGCGACCCACCTGACGGATTGACGCCGCAAGTCGAAACGCTAGGGTAAGCCACAAGTTAAGCAGGTTACCCTCATGAACAACCAAACCTCCCTCGTGCATGGGCGCGAGTATCTGGCCATTCCCGGCCCTTCGGTTATGCCCGACGCGGTGTTGCAAGCCATGCACCGCCCGTCGCCCAATATCTACGATGGCGCGTTGATCGAGATGATGCCCGCGCTGACGCAGGACCTAAAGCGCGTGGCCGGAACCCAGCACGACGTCGCCATTTATATCGCCAACGGCCACGGCACGTGGGAGGCCGCGTTATCGAATGTGATCGCCCCCGGAGAAACCGTTCTAGCCCCGGCCTCGGGTCGTTTCACCCATGGCTGGGCCGAGATGGCCGAGGGGATCGGCGCAAAGATCGACCTGATAGACTTCGGCTTGTCTTCACCCTGGGATCTCGACTACATCGCCGAGGCGCTGAACGCCGACAAGGAGCACAAAATCAAAGCTGTGCTTGCCGTCCATGTGGATACGTCCACCTCGATCCGGAATGATATCCCTGCCTTGCGCGCCCTGCTGGATGACTTGAACCACCCAGCGTTGCTAATGGCCGACTGTATCGCTTCGATGGGTTGCGACCGGTTCGAGATGGACGCTTGGGGAGTAGATGTCACCGTGACAGCCTGCCAGAAGGGCCTCATGACCCCGGCGGGCACCGGCTTTGTCTTCTTCAACGACAAAGCGAAGGCGAAACGTGCTGCAATGCCCCGCGTTTCGCAATATTGGGATTGGCAACCGCGCGCCAACCCCGAGCTGTTCTATCAGTATTTCAACGGCACCGCGCCCACTCATCACCTCTACGGCCTGCGTGCCGCGCTGGACCTGATTCACCGTGAGGGTCTCGAAAACGTCTGGTCCCGTCATGAGCGCCTTGCCAAGGCTATCTGGGCTGCCTGCGATGTCTGGGCGCAAGGCGGAGCGCTTCATTTCAACGTCACCGACCCGACCCATCGCAGCCACGCCGTCACCGCCCTACGCCTGACCGAGGGGCGCGGTACACCGCTGCGCAACTACACCGAAAATCAGCTTGGCCTGACACTGGGTATTGGCTTGGGGATGGAGGACTGGGACGGTTGCTTCCGCCTGGGCCATATGGGGCACGTCAACGCGCAGATGATCATGGCGATGCTGGGTGGCATGGAAACCGCCATGGCGGCACTTGATATCCCCCGCGGCCAAGGCGCGCTGGAAGCCGCCGCCGCGACACTGGCCACATAGCGCAGGTCTGCCTCTTCATCTGGCTCAAAATATCCTCGGTGGGAATCGCGCCTTGGCGCGATGGGGGGCAGACAGCCCCCCTAGACCGCGCGAGCTTGCGCCAAGGCCAAAGGCAAAGCCGCTTCAAAAGCCGCTATCTCTGCCTCTCCACCACAACTCACCCGGATACAGCGGTTCTGCGGGGCCGCAAATGGCATTCGCACAAACACACCCTGTTCGACGAGAGAGTCCAGAACGGCCTTCGCAAACACCGCGTCACGCCCGCAATCAATCGCAACGAAATTCGTGGCCGAAGGCAACGGGGTCAAACCATTGGCCTGCGCAATACGCTCGATACAATCCCGAGCCTCAGTGATCCGAGTCTGTACTTCTGACAGCCAGTCGCCATCGTCAAGCGCGGCTAGTGCTCCGGCTTGTGCAGCCCGGTTCATCCCGAAATGGTTGCGTACTTTGTTAAAGGCGGCAATCAATTCGGGGGCACCGATGGCATAACCAACCCGCGCCCCAGCCATCCCGTACACCTTTGAAAACGTCCGCATCCGGATCACGCGCGGATCATCGGCGGCAACAGGCGCAGCGGTGCCGTCCGGCGCGCATTCGACATAGGCCTCGTCCAGTACCAGCAGACATCCTGCGGGCAGAGTCTCCATCGCGGCCACGATATCGGCGCCCGAATGCCAGCTTCCCATCGGGTTGTCGGGGTTTGCCAGATAGACCAGCTTGGCATCAACCTCTGCGGCCTTGGCAAACAAAGCGGCAGGGTCTTCGTGATCGTCGCGATAGGGAACCCTGTGCAAAACCCCTCCAAAGCCCGCCACATGGTAGTTGAATGTGGGATAGGCCCCGTCTGAAGTCACCACCGCGTCGCCCGGCCCGATCAATAGTCGCACCAAGTAGCCCAACAGCCCGTCAATGCCTTCGCCCACCACAATATTCTCGGGGGTAACCCCGTGATGTGCCGCCAACGCATGGCGCAGATCGTGATTCTCGGGGTCACCATACATCCAGATCTCACCAGAGGCCCGTTGCATCGCTTCGATGGCGCGAGGCGAGGGGCCAAACACGCTTTCATTCGCGCCAAGCCGCGCCTTGAAGGGGGCACCGCGTTGGCGCTCCTGTGTTTCCGGCCCCACAAACGGGACGGTTGCGGGCAGGGATTGGGCGAGCGATGTGTAGCGAGGTCTGATCATAGCCGCAGATAAGCCCACTGCACGGGTTGCTGCAAGCCCGCGCCTCAACATGCCTCAACGTCGCAGTGGAACTGCACTCGCATTCGGGGCAGTCTTATCAAGACTGCAAAACAAGGAGGTCCGGAATGGCGCGCGTATCTGTCGAGTACAAGGATCACATCGCTCATGTCAAGCTGACGCGCGGCGACAAGATGAATGCTCTGGACGAGGCGATGATCAAGGCGCTGTTGGCCGCTGGGCAAGAGGTTGCGGCCTCGGACGCCCGAGCCGTGGTCCTGTCGGGTGAGGGCAAAAGCTTCTGCGCCGGTCTCGACATGGCGAGTTTCGCGAAAATGGCCCACATGGACCCGACCGAATGGCTCATGACACGCAGCCATGAAGACGCCAATGAGATGCAAGAACTGGCCCTGATCTGGCGGCGCATCCCTGTTCCTGTCATCTGCGCTATCCAAGGCGCGGCCTATGGGGGCGGCCTGCAGATCGCTCTGGGCGCGGATATCCGCATCGCCCACCCCGAGGCGAAGCTGGCGGTGATGGAGATGAAATGGGGCATCATCCCCGATATGGGCGGCATGGTTCTGCTTCCGAAGCTGGTTCGCTCGGACGTTTTGCGCCTGCTGACCTATACCGCGCGTCCCATTGGGGCTGCACAGGCGGCCGAGTGGGGCTTGGTCACCAAGCTGTCCGATGATCCACAGACCGAAGCACTTGCATTTGCTGAAAACATCGCCTCGCAAAGCCCCTCGGCCATCCGCGCTGCCAAGCGCCTCATAGACTTCGCCGAAACCAATGCGCGTGGCGATGTGTTGCTGGCCGAGTCCTCGGAGCAGGTGGATCTTATTGGAAAACCTGACCAGATGGAGGTCGTGATGGCACAGATGCAGGGCCGAAAGCCCGAATTCAAGTGATCACCGCATAAAGGCGCGCCGCGCGTCTCGGGCCATGTTGTAACGCATTTCGAGATCGGCGATCTTTGACATCGTGGCTTTGCGGGTCTCGGGATCGGTCAGCCCGGCATATTCCTTGCGGGCCTCGTCCAACTGTTTTTTGATGTCGAACTCCTCGGGCAGTACCCCGGCCTGCGCCATGATCCTATGACCGGCTGCAATGGCGGGATCGCTTTGCGCTTCGCCTGAGCGATCGGGCAGAGGCGCACCTTCGCCCTCAAGACCCTGTAATTGACCCTCTGCTTGAGCTTTCTTGATCTGGCGTTCCACCAGTTTTCCATGCGATCCGAACATGGGCTCAGGATAGCTTTTTCAGGCTCGGGGAGAAAGGGATCATCGCAGCTTGGTGGTGAAGATGTAGGCGACGCCCCCAGCCATCAAGCCCCAGACCGCAGCGCCCAGACCAAACACCGTGATCCCTGAGGCGGTGATGGCGAAGGTCAGGATCGCGGCTTCTCGCTCGGCGGGTATTTCGAGTGCTGCGAAGGTGGCGTTGGCCATAACGCCAATCAGGGCCACGCCAGTCAGCGTACCCATCAGCAGCGGGTCGGCATGGGCGGCAAATCCGGTGATTGCCACGGCGAAGATACCGAAGACGCAGTAGAACACGCCTGCCATGATCGCCGACCAGTAGCGCAAACTACGGTCTGGGTGGCTGTCTTCATTCGAGCACATCGCGGCGGTGATGGCCGCCAGACAGGTGGCGGGGGCTCCAAATGGGGCCGACAACATGCTTGCCCCGCCGACGGAGGAGAACAGCGTGTCGGGCGCGGGCGTGTAGCCAAAGCTGCGCATCACGGCGATGCCGGGGATGTTTTGGGTTGCCATTGTGACGACGAATAGCGGCAGGCCGATGCCGATCGCTGACGCAAACGAGAATGAGGGCATCGTCCAGACAGGCGCGGCCAGATAAGCCTCGGGCCGGACGGATGCACCTTCGGCGCTGAACACTACCACGAGAGCTGCGGCTACGACGGCTGCGGGAACGGCAAACAGTCGGTTGAGGCGTCCGGCGATGAACCATGTCAGGATCACGGGCAGTGCCTGCCAAGGTAGCTCAACAGCTGCTTTGAACGGGACAATGCAAAGGGGTAAAAGAACACCGCCGAGCATCGCCTGTGCCAGAGTGGTCGGGATTGCAGCGGCCAGACGCCCCAAGGGTTTCCAAAGCCCGGCCAGAATCGTCAAGGCTCCGGCGCAGAGGAACGCTCCGATTGCGCCTGAGAAGCCTGCGGCAGGGGTGGCCGAAACCGCCAGCAATGCCGCTCCGGGGGTAGACCAGGCCACGCTGATTGGTTGCTGGTAACGCAGGCTGAGAACAATCGCGGCCAGCCCCATGGCAATTGCAGCACTCATCAGGCCCGAGGCTGCTTGGGCAGCTGTTGCGCCCATTGCAGCCAGCCCTTGCAGCACGATGGGAAACGAACTGAAGAACCCGACAATGGCGACTACCAGTCCGGTTGAGACGGTCTGCATCGGAGGGAAAGGTCGTGCCATAGGGGCCTCGGAGGGTTGTTGCTCCGAAGTGCTAACAAGCGCGGGCTGGCGCGAACAAGGGGAAAGCTCTGAGGGCAAAGAAAAACCTCACCACCGGTTCGGGTGGTGAGGTCGGGATTTCCGTATTTGGAACGAGAAGAAGATCAGGCGAGTTCGGCCAGACGAGCGAGGGCTTCGTTCAGCTTGGCCTCTTCTTCTTCGCGCGCAGCGAGGTTTGCTTTGGCTTCCTCAACCACCTCCTCCGGGGCCGAGGCCACGAATTTGGGGTTGTTCAGACGCCCACGAAGACCGCCGAGTTCTTTGGCTAGTTTGCCCTTGGCTTTTTCCAACCGTTCCTTTTCGGCGCCGATGTCGATGATGTCCGCTAAAGGCACGCCGAAGCTCGCGCCCGGGGCGGCAATCGAAATCGTGCCTTTTGGCAGCTCATCAGCCTTAGTCAAGCTATCGATCCGCGCCAGGCGCTTTATCAATGCTTCATTGCGGTCCCATGCGGCTTGGCCGTGATCGTCAATCTCGGTCACTAGCATCGGCACGTAGAGGCCGGCCGGAACCCGCATCTGCGCACGGGCCGAGCGAGTATTTTCGATCACCGAGATCACCCAGTTCATCTCACGATCCGCGTCGGCGTCGATCAAGTCGGCAGCGGCGTAGGTCGGCCAGTCGGCGTGGACAACCATCTTTGGCCGCGTGCCAGTCAGCGCCCAAAGCTCTTCGGTGATGAAGGGCATGATTGGGTGCAGCAGGACCATGCACTGATCCAAAACCCAGCGCATGGTGGCGCGGGTCTCGGCCTGTGCCTCGGTGTCGTCGCCTTGCAGCAATGGTTTTGACAGCTCCACATACCAATCGCAGACTTTGCCCCAGACAAAGGCATAAAGCCCATTCGCGGCATCGTTAAAACGATAGCTTTCCAGCGCAGCATCGACTTCTTCCCGCACGCGAGCAGTTTCACCGATGATCCAGCGGTTCACGGCCGCCTTGGGCTTCAGGTCGGCCACGTCCAGTTGCGGGACGGCGTCGGTGAAGACCTCGTTCATCTCAGCAAAGCGGACGGCATTCCAAAGCTTGGTGCCGAAGTTTCGGTAACCTGTGATGCGCTCGCGGCTGAGTTTCAGCACGCCGCCAATTGCCGCCATCGATGCGTTGGTAAAGCGCAGCGCATCCGCACCGAATTCGTCCACGATCTCCAGTGGGTCGATCACGTTGCCGGTGGTCTTGGACATCTTCTTGCCCTTCTCGTCACGGACGAGCTGGTGCAGGTAGACGGTGTGGAACGGGATTTGATCGACCACGGCCAGTTGCATCATCATCATCCGGGCGACCCAGAAGAACAGGATGTCGAAACCGGTAACCAGAACGTCCGTCGGGAAGTAGCGCTCCAGTTCTTCGGTCTGTTCAGGCCAGCCCAGCGTGCCGATGGGCCAAAGGCCGGAGGAGAACCAGGTGTCGAGTACGTCCGGATCGCGCCAAACTGGGTAGACCAGCTTGGTCGGGTCTTGTTCGACCGCGTATTGTGCAAGGCTTTCAGCGAACTGATGGATCGCTTCTTGCTTGTCGGCGACTTCGACAACCGTCGCATGGCTCAGCGGGCTGGGGATGTTTGCGTTGTCGTCGAGGAATTTCTCGGTGACAGCTTCAAGGCTCGCAGCACATTCCATGACATTGCCACGGTGCAACATGCCGCCTTCGTTCAGCAAACGGCCCAATTCGACCAGATCAAGGTCGCCGTCGTTTTCGTCGTCCTTGAAGTTCTCAGCCGAGAGATCGAGGCCATACCAAACCGGAATCTGATGCCCCCACCACAGCTGGCGCGAAATACACCAGGGCTCGATGTTTTCCAGCCAGTGGTAGTAGGTTTTCTCACCCGACTCGGGGATGATCTTGACTGTACCGTCCTTGACCGCATCCAGCGCGGGGCCGACGACTTTGGCAGCGTCGACGAACCACTGATCGGTGAACATCGGCTCGATGACGACTTTGGAGCGGTCACCAAACGGCTGCATGATTGGTTTGCTCTCGACCAGCGGGACCAGATTGTCCGCGCTCTCATGATCGGATTTCAGAGCGGTTGAACCCAGACGCGGATCGTCCGCGCGGGTCATCACGGCTAGACCGTCGGCGGTGATCTCCTCAACGACCTTCGCGCGCGCCTCGAATCGATCTAGGCTGCGCAGATGGTCAGGGATCAGGTTGATCGCGTCGATCTCGTTCTCGGTGAATTCCTTGCCACGCGCGTATTCCTGCGCCTTGTCCGCTTCTTCCGCGTAGGGCGCACCATCTGCCCGCATCGCGCCCTTGGTGTCCATCAGGCGGTACATCGGGATGCCACCGCGCTTGGCGACCATGTTGTCGTTAAAGTCATGCGCGCCGGTGATTTTCACCGCGCCTGAGCCGAAATCGGGGTCCGGATACTCATCGGTGATGATCGGGATCTGACGGCGATGCTCTTTCGGACCAACAGGGATTTCGCAGAGTTTGCCAACGATTGGCGCATAGCGCTCATCCGAGGGGTGAACCGCGACCGCGCCGTCGCCCAACATGGTTTCGGGGCGGGTCGTGGCGATCGAGATATAGTCGCGCTCTTCCTCAAGCACGATATTCCCGTCCTCGTCCTTCTCGACATAGGTGTAGGTTTCGCCGCCAGCCAGCGGGTATTTGAAGTGCCACATGTGGCCCGCGACTTCGATATTCTCGACTTCGAGGTCCGAGATTGCAGTTTCGAAATGCGGGTCCCAGTTGACCAGACGCTTGCCGCGATAGATCAGGCCCTTTTCGTACATGTCGACGAAAACCTTGATCACCGCGTCGTGGAAATTGGCCGAGTTCTCATGCCCTGTGCGCGGATCGCCCGCCGCACCGGCCATGGTGAAGGCGTTGCGCGACCAGTCGCAGGAGGAGCCGAGACGTTTCAGCTGCTCGATAATCGTGCCGCCGTATTCGCCTTTCCATTCCCAGACTTTCTCAAGGAATTTCTCGCGACCCAACTCGCGCCGACCCGGCTGCTGTGTGGCGGCCAGCATCTTTTCCACCTGCATCTGTGTGGCGATGCCTGCGTGGTCCTGGCCGGGCTGCCAGAGCGTGTCGAAGCCACGCATCCGGTGCCAACGGATCAGGATGTCCTGCAGCGTGTTGTTGAACGCATGGCCCACGTGCAAAGCACCTGTCACGTTGGGCGGCGGGATCATGATGGTAAAGCTCTCGTCACGCGATTTGTTCGCGCCTGCCCTGAAGGCTCCGGCCTGTTCCCAGGCCTCGTAGATGCGGGCCTCAGCCTCGGCCGCGTTGAATGTCTTTTCCATCGCCATGGGGTGCGTCCTGCGTCATCAATCTTGGGTTAATGCGTGCAATAGCGAAAGGATGGCAAAAGGGGAAGGCTTTGCACTCAAATCCACAAGGCATTCAGTCCGCCTTAACCGTGAAGCAGGCCACAGACAGCCACTGGGTTGTTCAGCTACACTTGTAACGTGCAGTCACGAGACGGTGCGATCCGATAAGATGCGGCTTCACTGCTCATTTCGTGATCTGTCGTCAGACGGTTTCGGAAATTTTGCAATGCGTTTGAGCTTTCGTAATATATTCAGACATATGGTGGCTGCAACGATGAGGTCACGCATGCCGCACACCTTAGTCATGATGATGCCCAAATGCCCGCTTAGGCTTGCAGCTATGCTTCAACGTCTCACGGTTTCGTTGGATCTCTTGTCCGGCATGCTGATGATACCCATCCTTGAGTATACCTCGCCTCTACCGGCGCGCGGGCAAGTGATGGGCCGGCGGTCGAACGGAGGCGGGATATGGGCGCATGGGCCTCAGTTGCCGATGCACCGTGAAGGCCAGGGCGGCGCAATGCTGAGACGCGCGCGCACCCTCGAAGAGTACAGGAGTGGCTGAGATATGATTCTGTCACGGTTAAGCAGAAAGGTACTTGGATGGCTCGGGCGGCCCTTACGCTCTGAGCATTCCGCCGAAGCGCTGCACCGTGAGCCGATCAGCCATGTTGTCATTCTGGACGGAACAATGTCGACGCTGGAACCCGGCCTCGAAACCCATGCCGGGCAGACGTTTCGCCTGTGTCAGGAAATGGGGCCTCAGGTTTCAGTGTTTTATGAGGCCGGCGTCCAGTGGGAAAGCTGGAAGTCTTCACTGGACGTGATGATGGGGCGGGGGATCAATCGGCAGATCCGTCGGGCCTATGGCTATCTGGCCTCGCGTTACAAACCCGGAGACCGGATTTACTTCATAGGGTATTCGCGTGGGGCCTACGGTGTTCGCAGCCTTGCGGGCGTGATCGACATGATCGGCCTGCTGAAGGCGGAACACGCGACCGAGCGGAACATCAAGCAGGCCTACCGCCACTATGAATGCAACCCGAGTGGCACGGCGGCCCGCGATTTCCGCCGCAAATTTTGCCATGAGGATGTGGCAATTGAGATGGTCGGGGTGTGGGACACGGTCAAAGCGCTTGGTCTGCGCCTACCGCTGCTGTGGCGTTGGGCCGAGGAAAAGCACGCCTTCCACAATCATCAGCTGGGCCGCGCGATCCGCTACGGATATCACGCGATGGCCTTGAATGAGACCCGCGAGGTCTATGAACCTGTCCTGTGGAAATGCACACCAGAGTTCAAAGGCCATGTTGAACAGGTCTGGTTCCGGGGCACCCATGGCGATGTGGGTGGTCAGTTGAACGGCTATGAAGAAGCACGCGCCCTCAGCAACATCTCTCTCATCTGGATGCTGGACAAGGCCGAGCGGCATGGGCTGCCGCTGCCGGAGGGATGGCGCGCTCGTTTTCCGACCAATGCTCAGGGGGCGTCGGTTGGAACGTGGCGCGGGTGGGGCAAGATTTTTCTTCTGCGCAAAAGACGGATAGTGGGCAAGGACCAGTCCGAACACCTCCACGCCTCGGTCGCGCCGGAGGATGTGCCTGGGTGGCAACCTGAACCAGACCTACCATCCCATCCGGCGCAGTAAAATGCCGATCATGTGCCCGCGGCTCCAAGATCACCGCCACCTCAATGTCAGGTTCGAGCCCAATGCAGCAACCGAAATTTAATGAAAGCCCTACCCTAAATCCGCCGATTTCTTGAAGCCTTGCCAGACGCATTCAAAATCTGCAATCTAATTATGAGTCGGCTTCAAACTATTGAAAATTCCCGGTGGTCCTAATCGGAGGCAATTGCAATGGCTTTTTCCGCCCAAAACAGAAACTGTATTTTGGCGTTAATATCTACGTTTTTTTTGGCCGCGGCGAATACTTTAGGCGCGCAAAGTAATGATCCAACCGAGTGGTCTAGGACGGAGCCGTTTCCTAACCAAACTGTTTATTATCCAGGAACCGAGGCTCTGGGTCCTGACGAAATGCGAGTTGTCGCCTGTGGCACCGGTATGCCTCAGCCGCGTCTGAAACAAGCTGCGGCATGTTTCTTAGTTGAATTGGGAAATGGCGAAAAGTTTATCTTCGATATGGGAGAGGGATCCTATGAAAGGATCATGGCGCTTGGGATTCCACTGGATCAGCTGGATAAAGTCTTCTTGGGTCACCTGCACCTAGATCATGCTGGCGATTTTCCAGCCTTTTACTTCACCGGTCCCGTAAACAACCGTCTAACGCCTGTTCGTCTTTGGGGGCCCGAAGGCATCAAGCCTGAGTGGGGAACAAAGTCTTGGGCAGATCACATGAAGAAAATGTGGGCATGGGAAGAAGCGACTCGTGGGGCGGCGGTCGACCCCAGAGGGCTGCAACTTGAGGTTAACGAATTCGATTGGAAAATCGTAAATAACGTCATTTTTGACGAAAACGGCGTTCAGGTCAGAACCCTGCCAGCCATACATGGTGAACAATCAGTTAGTTTTCTACTTGAATGGAACGGTCTGAAGTTTGCTTTTTCATCCGACACGCTACCTACGCGATGGTGGAGAGAGCATGCGGTAGGTGCGGACCTTGCAATTCATGAATGTTTCACCCCTCCAGATTTCATGATCGAGAAATATGGGTTTGCCCCTTCCGAAGCAATTTTTGTTGGTTCTCAAGGGCACACTTCCGCGCAAGCATTCGGCAAGATTATGTCCGAAACGGAACCAAGATTGGCGGTTTGCTACCACTTCCAAAATGATCATGACATTGCGCTGGCCGTCTATTCAGCAATCCGAGAAACATATGATGGGCCATTGGACTTGGCGGCTGATTTCATGACCTGGAATGTAACCAAAGATAGTATTCGTACTCGTCAAGGAGTGCCCAATGAAGAGTCTTTCCCGGCACCCGTGCAAATGCCCAAGCAACCGCCTGACTCAGCTGCAGAGTTCCCGTTCTCCGAATTTGATCTCGAGAGCATGGATATCGGAGCAGCTGAAGCTACAAACGAAATGATCAGGGCATTCAACGAACGCACAGGAAATGACGAAGTCGGAGCTTATACAAGCATTCCCTTCCAAGAGTGAATAAGGCGTCGGAGCACCCCAAAGAATTGGAAGTTCTGAGGTCGGCTTTGTCCGCACATCCGACGCCCCAATCTAAAACACCCTTGCAGAAAGCTGCGAGGGTGTTTTTGAAAGCGCCCGTTACGCCTAGCGTTGTTCTGACTTCGCAACTCTTCTGATAAGAGGCTCGGAGAAACCTCGTACCCTTCCCACATTCCAGAATAGAAATATGGTTCTGGCGTTCCAAATCACCGCCGACGGTCGCGGCGCGAGCTCATGGGTTGGAAGGCCACGCCGACATGCGCCTCGCAATACGGTTTGCCCGCTTCAACCGGCAGGCCGCAGAACCAGAAATCCTCAGTCGCGGGGTCGCCGACGGGCCATTTGCAGGTCTTTTCGGTCAGCTCCATCAGCGTCAGCTTCTTGGCTTTCTTCTCAACCTCGTTGACCTTGGCCAGTGCCTCGGGGCTGATCTCATTCGCCGAAGGCTGCGGGGGCAGAGGTTGACCGGCCGGAATGATCTGACGGCGGGCGGGTACGGCAGGTTTCGCCTCGGCTGCCGGTGCAGGGGCGGGACGCGCGGGTTCGGTCTTGGGCGTAGGCTTTGGTTTCGCCTCGGCCTTGGGCGCGGGTGCCGGTTTTTCCTTGGGCTCAGCCTTGGCGGGCGTTGCACCGGTTGCGCGGTTGGACAGGCCCAGACGGTGGACCTTGCCGATCACCGCGTTGCGGGTCACGCCGCCCAGTTCCTTGGCGATCTGGCTGGCCGACTGGCCCTCGCCCCACATTTTCTTCAGCAGTTCTACGCGCTCGTCAGTCCAGGACATCGGTTGCCTTTCAAAAGCGGAAAGCGGCCCCGGATTCGGACCGCCTTGGGAATTCGTCTCAGCGCCCTATTCTAGTCACTGCGAGCCGAGTTACAAGCGGTCTTCGAATCAGTTAAGAGGCACTCATGCAGAATCTTATGGATCAGGACGCGCGCCGGTTTGGCGCGGTCAATTGGATGGGCCTCTACACCCTGGCCAAACGCGAAACCCTGCGCTTTATGGCGGTGTGGACCCAGACCTTACTGGCCCCGCTGGTGACGGCCGGATTGTTCCTGTTGATCTTCACCATTGCCATCGGCCCGAGCCGGCCTGACGTGATGGGTGTTCCGTTCCTGATCTTTCTCGCGCCCGGTATCATGATGATGACGGTGATCCAGAATGCTTTCGCCAATACCTCGTCCTCAATGGTGATCTCGAAAGTTCAGGGGAACATCGTGGATACCCTGATGCCGCCGCTGTCCCCGCTAGAGATCCTACTTGGCTATTTGGCAGGCGGCATTGCGCGTGGCGTTCTGATCGCTTGTGTCGTGGCCCTCGCGTTTCTGGTGTTTCTGTCGATTGCGCCGCAGAACCTGTTCATCACCCTGATCTTCGTCATTCTGGGCGGCGCTTTCATGGGCGCGCTGGGCCTGTTTGCCGGGATTTTTGCCAATAAATTCGACCAGATGGCGGCGATCACCAACTTCATCGTCACGCCTTTGGCCTTCCTGTCGGGGACATTCTATTCGGTCGAGGCGTTGCCGCCTGTGCTGAACAAACTCAGCCACTTGAACCCGGTTTTCTATCTGATCGACGGTCTGCGCTATGGGATGATCGGTGTCTCCGATAGCTCGCCTTGGTTGGGCATGGCAGTTTGCACCGGGGCGACGCTGTTCGTTGGTGCGGTGACCTGGCAGATGTTGCGGACGGGCTACCGGCTCAAGGCCTGACGGTGAAGGGTTTCGCGCCAGACCAGAATCAACGCGCCTGTCAGGATTATGGATGAGCCGATGATGCTGATCCGATCCGGGATCACGCTAAAGATCGCAAAGTCGTAGAATGCCGCGAAGATCAATGTTGCATAGCTGATGGGCGCAACGAACGAGGCATCGGCGCGGGCCATTCCGTTGACGAAACAGGCCTGTGCGCAGGCCATCAGCCCCCCGATTCCGGCCAAAGCTGCCCATTGTGCAGGGGTCGGCGCCTGCCATACTGCAATCACCGCGACCGAGGCGATGGTTAGACCCAATCCGTTATTCACCAACAAAATCTGGATCGGAATCTCGCGGCCTGAGAGTTTTTTGATGAACATCAGCTCCATCCCGATCACCGCGGCCGCCGTCAGCGCCAACAGGGCGGCCGGTTGAAAACTGGCCGGCGTCGGGCGCAAGAGAATCAGTGCCCCGGTCAAAGCCACCGCTGCGGCCAGCCAACGCCAAGGGCCGACACCTTCTTTTAGCAGCGGGATGGCCAGAACCATCGCAAAAACCGGGTTCAGGAAGGAAATTGCCGTGGCGTCCGCGATCGGGATGTAAGCAACGGATGCAAACATCAGCGTGATCCCCAGCCATCCGAAACTGGTGCGGCCGATATGCAGCCCCCAATGAGGGCGCCTCAGCGCCGGGCGTAGAACAGCCGTGGCGGTCACGATGACCACAAAAGCAAACAGAAACCGCCCGTGGCTGATCTGCATCGGATGCAACGCAGGACCAAGCGTGTCAGTCCCCAACGCTTTGGCCAGCATTGTTGTCCCTGCCAGCAGGGCGCTGGCGGCAAAAATCAACAGGGCCGCAAGCGGCGGGTTCTGAGGCGTAGGTGTCATGGCCAAGCGGTGCGCCACAGGAATTGAAATAGCAAGCGTGAAATAGCGGCTTCTCATCTCATTGTGAAATTTCAGGGCTTTCCAATTATTGGTCTTCCCAGACAGATCGAACCTCGCTATACGAGCCGCCATGATCAAAACCGCACATATCCTGCGCCTCCGACGCCGACGCCTGACCGCGTAACCGGCCCGTTTGATCTATTTGCGCTGTCCAAATCCGCGCATTCTCCACCAAATCAGTTGACGACCATGGCCCCGGTGTATCACTCACAGGGCTTAAGCTATCTTAAAAGGATGATCCGATGATCCCGTCCGTTCTGCCGACCTATAACCGTGCGCCTCTGACTTTCGTGAAGGGCGAAGGCGCCTGGCTGACCGAGGCGGATGGCCGACGTTTTCTGGACCTCGGAGCGGGCATCGCGGTGAACGCGCTGGGCCACGCGCATCCGGCGCTTGTGAACGCGCTGACCGAGCAGGCGCATGCGCTGTGGCATGTCTCGAACCTCTACCACATTCCGCAGCAGCAGGCGCTGGCCGACAAGCTGGTGGAACATACTTTTGCCGACACGGTGTTCTTTACCAACTCGGGCACCGAGTCATGCGAACTGGCCGTGAAAATGGCCCGCAAGTATTTCTATGACAAAGGCCAGCCCGAGAAGGTCGAGATCATCACCTTCGATGGCTCGTTCCACGGCCGGTCTTCGGCTGGTATCGCCGCCGCCGGGTCCGAGAAGATGACCAAAGGCTTCGGCCCCTTGCTGCCGGGCTTCGTGCATCTGACGTTCGGAGATCTCGATGGCGTCACAAACGCGATTTCCGAAAAAACAGCGGCAATCATGATCGAGCCGGTTCAAGGCGAAGGCGGCATCCGCCCCGTTCCCGACGCCGAACTCAAAGCACTGCGTCAGATCTGTGACGAAAACGGCCTTCTGCTGATCCTCGATGAAGTCCAGTGTGGCGTGGGCCGGACCGGTAAACTTTTTGCCCACGAATGGGCGGGTATCACGCCCGATATCATGATGGTCGCCAAAGGCATCGGCGGAGGCTTCCCTCTGGGCGCGGTGCTGGCCACGGAAGAGGCCGCCAGCGGCATGACCGCAGGCACCCATGGCTCGACCTACGGGGGGAACCCGCTGGGTTGCGCCGTTGGCTGCGCCGTGATCGACCAAGTTGCCACACCCGCCTTCCTCGAAGGTGTCAACCGTAAGGCTGGCTTACTGCGCCAGAAACTCGAAGGCCTAGTCGCCGATCACCCCGAGGTTTTCGAAGAGGTGCGCGGCGCCGGCCTAATGCTGGGCCTGAAGTGCAAAGCGACCAATATCGACGTCGTCAACGCGGGCTACGATAACGAGGTCATCACGGTTCCCGCTGCCGACAACGTCATTCGCCTGCTGCCGCCACTGACCCTGACCGAAGACGATATCGCCCAGGCGATGATCCGCCTCGACAAGGCCGCGACGCAAATCGAAGCCAACCTCGACACCGTCTGATCCTTCTTCTGTTCACAAATACCTCGGGGGCAGCGCCCCCGACCGTTGATAGCCAAAAGCGAAACGATATGAACCATTTCCTTGATATCCACAAAACCGGCGCAGCCGACCTGCGCAACATGATTGATCAAGCGGGCGCGATGAAACAGGCCCGCCTTGGACGGCCAAAAGCCGCGCTGGATGATGAACAGCCGCTCAAAGACCACATGGTCGCGTTGATCTTCGAAAAACCCTCAACCCGGACGCGCGTGTCCTTTGACGTCGGTGTGCGCCAGATGGGCGGTCAGACCATGGTTCTGTCCGGCAAGGACATGCAGTTGGGGCATGGCGAAACCATCGCCGACACGGCCCGTGTTCTGTCACGCTATGTGGACATGATCATGATCCGCACCTTTGACGAGACCGTTTTGACCGAGATGGCCGAATACTCGGACGTACCTGTGATCAACGGCCTGACCGACCGCACGCATCCCTGCCAGATCATGGCCGATATCCTGACCTACGAAGAACACCGCGGCCCGATTGCGGGTAAAAAGGTGGTCTGGACCGGTGACGGCAACAACGTTTGCGCCTCGTTCCTTCACGCGGCAGGGCAGTTCGGGTTTGACCTGACCTTCACCGGCCCGGCGCAGTTCGACCCTGAGGAAGAATTTATGGGCTTTGCCCGTCAGAAGGGCTCGCAAATCGTCGTTGAGCGTGATCCCTACAAGGCCGTTGAGGGCGCAGATCTGGTGGTTGCCGACACCTGGGTCTCGATGCATGACAGCCAATCCGCGAAAGAGCGTCGCCACAACATGCTGCGCCCCTATCAGGTCAATAATGAGCTGATGTCGCATGCCAAGCCGGATGCATTGTTCATGCACTGCCTGCCCGCCCACCGCGAGGAAGAGGCGACCTCCGAGGTGATGGACGGCCCGAACTCCGTGATCTTTGATGAGGCCGAGAACCGCCTTCATGCGCAAAAGGCAGTGATGCGATGGTGTCTGGGCGTTTAAGCCCGTCTCCTCACGTCCCAAACACGCAGTTTGGCGAGCGCCCGCCCGCTCGCCAATAGCACCAAAACGCAGAGGGCGGTCTTGGTCATGATCTCCATCGTGCCCTCGATCAGCATAGCGTGCACAACGCTTCCGACGATCGTCACAGAAGCCAGCGTCGTATGCGTTAGCCGCCAGACGCGAAACCGCAAGGCCAAGCGCTGTCGGTAGATACCCAGAAACGCCGCGAAAAAAGCCGCCCACATGGCGATCACTCCCCAAGCGGAAAGCGGGGTCGCTGAGACGAAGAGCAACGCATCCACCACATCCGGAGGGCTGGTAATCCAAAGGCCGCCAACATGGATAAAGATCGCCACGATCAACGCAATACCAACCCATCTATGCGCGCGACGGCTGGTCATTGGGGCAAGTCCCGGCAAGTTTCTGGCCGCCAATAAAGGTTGCAGCAATAGCAACCCAAGGCTCAAAACCCCGGCGAACCCTGCTAGGATGTAGATGGGGTCACGCCACGCCAGATAAGGGCTGGTTGCGGCCGTGATCAATGGAACAAGCAGCGCCGCCCCAATCCCCAGCCAAATCAGAGCGTTGCGGATCACCTGGCTCAGGCAGGTTGCAGCACGAAATGTGCGGCCAGCGTTTTATCTTTCGCGCTGGACATCACGGGCCGCAGGAACACCGTCTGGAACTCACCGCTGTCATATGCCAGATGCCCATGCGGTTGCCCGAAGGCAGGCACGATCTGCGGCATCTCCAGCCGAAACTCGCCATTGGCGTCGGTCAAGGTCGCTCCGTGACTGTGAGGATCGCGCTCGTGCCCTTCGGTCGTGTGCGCCCAGATCTGGATGCGTTGACCGGGCAGGGGCGCTCCGTCCCCGGCGCGCCGCACGGTGCCTGTCATCCAGAACCCTCCGCCACCGATCCGGTCGACGATCGGCGCGCCGGGGAGATAATTGTTGGACCCACCGCGCATCGAAGGGGTCGCAGCGAGCCCGCTGGCATGCGCTCCCCCCGATAAACCCGTCGCGAGGGTGCCAATGCCGGCAACTAGAAGAGACCGGCGGGTTATATGAAGGCGCGTCATGGAAACTCTCCTGTCATGTGGCCCACATTCTACCCCGACCTGACAGGCCGGGTTCGCCTATTCCAAAATATAGCACGCTTGTTTGGAAAACCGAGCGCGCGCGGTCCAAGCGTGGACGATTTAATGTTCACGGCTATGTGAGGGTGCATGGCCCACCAAGCTTCAACGAACCAGACGCCGCACCAAGTATGTGCATGGTTGCGCGATACATGTCGTGAACTCTGCGCTACAGTGCATTCAGGAACGTTAGAAAGTTAGCCCGTCCGACCAAAGGAGATCAGGCATGAGCTGGAACCCGACTCACACCCCCGACTGCGTCACGGAAAACCCGGCGCTTGAGACGTTGATCATCCCGCGTGCCCGCGATCTGGGCGGGTTCGAAGTGCGCAGGGCGCTGCCATCGGTCGAACGCCAACTGGTCGGGCCGTTCATCTTCTTCGATCAGATGGGTCCAGCCGAGTTCATCACCGAAGGCGGCATCGACGTCCGCCCACATCCTCATATCGGGCTGGGGACGGTGACCTATCTGTATCAGGGCGAATTCGAACATCGGGACAGTCTGGGCACCCACCAAATGATCTACCCCGGTGAGGTCAACTGGATGGTCGCCGGTCGCGGCGTGACCCACTCTGAACGCACAAGTGCTGAGACGCGCGCCCGCGAAAACAAGCTATTCGGGATCCAGACCTGGATCGCCTTGCCCGAAGCGCATGAGGATATGGCACCGGATTTTGAGCATCACAAACAAGGCGCGCTGCCCCATATTCAGGACAAAGGCGTCAGCGCCCGCCTGATCCTCGGCTCGGCCTATGGTGAGACAAGCCCGGTCACCATGCTGTCCGAGACCTTCTATCTGGATGTCCAACTGGACCCTGGTGCCTCGTTCCCGCTGCCGGACGATCATGAGGATCGGGGCGTCTATGTCACCGAAGGCTCGGTCGAGATTGCGGGCGACAAATTCGAGGCAGGGCGCATGATGGTTTTCCGTCCGGGCGACAAGCTCTCGGTCACGGCCGGGCCGATGGGCGCGCGGCTTATGTTGCTCGGCGGCGCGACCCTCAACGAAGAGCGCTATATCTGGTGGAATTTCGTATCCTCGTCGAAGGAAAAGATCGAACACGCAACACGCGAATGGAAGAACGCGGACTGGGCGAACGGAGCTTTCCACCTACCCCCCGGCGATGATAAGGAGTTCATTCCAATCTCGCCGGAACTGGAGCGCACCAAACCCAGACTGGCCCGCTGAACGCCACGTTACCCCGCTCTGGGCTTGCCCCAACACGCCAACCCGGTGATCCTTCCGGCAACGGAGGGATCGCCATGAAGATCGTCATTGCAGGTGCGGGCAGTATCGGTTGCTATTGTGGCGCGTTGCTGGCTGATGCCGGGCACACGGTCACTATGTTCGGCCGCTCCCGCGTCTTGGACCCGATCCGAGAGAAGGGGCTGACGGTCACCGATTTCTCGGGACTCAACCGCACGGTTCCGGCCGCATCTCTGATACTCAGCACAGATCCTGACTGTCTGGCCGAAGCCGATCTGATCATCGTCACTGTGAAATCTGGCGCGACCGAAGACATGGCGGCGCTGATCGCTTCGCACGCTTCGCAGTCGGCTCTGGTCTTTTCGTGGCAAAACGGGATGGAGAACGCCCGAACTCTGCGCTCCAACTTGCCCGACCACGATGTCCGCGCGGGGATGGTGCCTTTCAACGTGGTTCCAACCGGCCCGGCTACCTATCATCGCGCCACGTCCGGAGATATCGTGATCCAGGCGGGCGCTGGATCCTTGGCCGAACAGCTGACCAGCGCTCAGTTTCCAATCACCGAGAGCGACCAGATCGAGGCCGTTCAATGGGGCAAGCTCGTCATCAACCTCAACAACGCGCTGAATGCACTATCGGGCCTCACTCTGGTTGAACAATTGACGGATCGCAGTTGGCGTCGCCTGATGGCCGATCAGATGGCCGAGGCGCTTTCGGTTTTGAAAGCCGCCGGTCACCCGGTCGCCTCTACTACACCGCTGCCCGCTTGGATGACGCCGCATATCCTGCGCCTACCGACACCTTTGTTCAAGCGCATCGCCGCTAAAATGCTGACCATCGACCCCAGCGCGCGAACCTCGATGGCCTATGACCTCAGCGCTGGTCGCCCTACGGAAATCGACAGTCTGCAAGGCGAAATCATCCGTCTTGGCCAGTCTCTAAACAGACCAACCCCGATCAACAGTCGGGTCGCCGAATTGATCCGCGCAACCCCCACAGAACCCATGCGGCCTGCCCAGATCAGACCCTGATCCGTTCTTCATCTGGCTAAATATACCTCGGAGCGCGAGGCAGAGCCTCGCAAATCCCCAGCTTACCCAAATGCAGTCAGCATCCAGAAAATCACTGCGGACAACGCGGCCGCTGCCGGAACGGTCACCACCCAAGCGGCCACGATCGTCATGAAATGCGAGCGGCGAACCAGTTTGCGCCGCTGATGCTCTTCGCGTGCCAGTCGCTGCTCGGGCGGGCGTTGGCGGTTCGAGTGTGCCCAGCGTCGGTCAGAATGCCATTCTCTGTAGAAGCCCACGCCAAAAACGGCGCCCACCGTGATATGGGTCGAACTGACCGGCAGCCCCAACCAACTTGCCAGGATTACGGTGATGGCCGCAGACAGAGCGACGCAGAAGGCGCGCATCGGGTTCAGCTTGGTGATCTGACTGCCCACCATTCGGATCAGTTTAGGCCCGAAAAGGAACAGACCGAAAGAAATCCCAAAGGCTCCGATCACCATGACCCATGTGGGAATGGTGACTTTGGCGGCGAAATCTCCGAACTCGGCCGCGTGCACGATAGCGGCGAGCGGTCCGACCGCATTCGCCACATCATTGGCCCCATGCGCAAAGCTGAGGAAGGTCGCAGAAATCACCAAAGGCAACCCGAACAGGGTTTTCAGCGACCGCGTGCGGTTCTCTAGCCCTTGCGAGCGGCGGCGCACCCAAGGCACAGTTACGGCCCATGCCAGCAGACCAGCACCGAGACCGATCAGAACAGCTGTGTTCAGATCAATCGCAACAATTTTCTTCAGTCCCTTCACTGCCAGATAGGTGGCGAACGCGCCGGCCATCAGCCCAACAAGGATCGGGACCCAGCGCTGCGCGGCTGCAATCTTGTCGTCCTGATATTGGATTTTGGCTTTGATCAGCGCCAGAAACACAGCCGCAATCACGCCGCCCAGAACCGGAGAGATCACCCAGCTGGCCGCGATGGCTCCCATTGTGCCCCAACTGACAGCGCTCAACCCTGCCGCGGCGACGCCGGCGCCCATAACCCCGCCCACAACTGAATGAGTGGTCGAAACAGGCGCGCCCAGCCAAGTCGCAAGATTGACCCACATGGCCGAGGAGATCAGCGCCGCCATCATCGCCCAGATGAATACATTGCTGTTCTGGACTGAGGCCGGATCAATGATCCCCTTGGAGATGGTTGAGACCACATCACCGCCCGCCAGCAAAGCGCCTGCGCTTTCGGCAATAGCTGCAATGGCAATCGCGCCTCCCATGGTCAGGGCATTTGCACCGACGGCTGGACCCATGTTGTTGGCCACGTCATTGGCGCCGATATTGATTGCCATATAGGCCCCGAACGCCGCCGCTGCGACGACGATCACGCCACCATCCGCCTGCCCAAACAGAACCGCCGCCGTCAACCCGGCCAATGCCATGAAGGCCAGAGCGATGCCTGGTGCAAGCAAGGGGCGGGCGACATGCGCATTTGCCGTCTCGACCCGCGAAATCCGATGCAGGTCGCTGTCCAGCGCCTTCCAGCGCGGTTTGGAGTTCGTGTTTGACATGGGTGTGATAAGGTCCAAAAAGATTGACGCCGGTCACTACAGGTTTCACGACCTGAGGGCAACCATGACGCCACTTGACCTTTAAAGATGCCTTAGCAGCGCCTTGAGTTCAGGCTCATCCACACGTTCAGCTGCTATCTTCGGCGTCACCCAGCTCCGCTGCCGCTGATCAACTTCGGGAAAGTCATCCAGCAGTTTCGTCACGCGCAGATGATACACGCTGGTCAACACCGCCTCGACCGAGCCGTCTTTGAGGACTTTGTCATAGGTGAAATGACCCACCGGCTCTTTTTTGGCTTTGGCCTCGCGAACGCCAGCCTCTTCCCAGGCCTCTTGCAGGGCAGTTCCGGCACCGTCCAACCCGTCGATCGGCCAGCCTTTGGGAATGATCCAGCGCCCGGTGTCGCGGCTGGTCACCAAAAGAACCTCGTGGCCCGATTTGGTCTGACGCGTACAGAGGGCGGCCACCTGTACGCGCTTGGGTCGCTGTATCATGGGTCGTCCGACCTCATCCCAGATTCTCTGCAACTGCGCTTTCATTGTTCTGCCGCTCGGAAAACATCTTACCTCAATGCATGTTCAGATAGTCGTCGGAATAGATGAATGCAACGAAACCCCGAAAAAACGTCTTTTCTAAGGGATTTGGCGGCAATTTTGTCGCAATTTGGGGTAATTCGGCAAAATTCGGTGCTTGGTGATGCCTCAGCCGGGCCTTCGTTTGGCCCGCAACGTAGGATCGGCCAGTGTTGGATCTTCGGGCCAGGGATGTTTGGGGTATTGCGCGCGCATGTCCTTGCGTACATCCGTGTAAGAGCCAGCCCAGAACCCTGGCAGGTCGCGGGTGATCTGGATCGGGCGTTGCGCGGGTGACAGCAGGGTGATCTTCAGCGGTGTGCCTCCGACCATCGGATGACGCGTGACACCGAATAGCTCTTGCAGACGCACCGAGATTTCAGGGGCATCGCCGCCGTAGTCGATGGGAACCTTGCGGCCCAGCGGGGTGACGAAGGATCCCGGCGCGCGGCGGTCCAGCTCTTGCGTCTGCGCCCAGTCCAGACGGGCCCGCAGCGCGGGCAGCAGGTCAAAGCGCTTCCAGTCCTCTGCGCTGCGCACGCCCGCGAGCATGGGAAGCAGCCAACCTTCCAGCGTGTCGATCAGCCCTTGGTCCGAGAAGTCGGGCAGGTTGACCCCATCGGCGCGCACAAGCTCAACACGCGCGGCCAGCCGGGCGGCTGCGCCCTCCAACCGCAGCCCCAGATCGCGCACGCCGTCCAACATGGCACGGGTGATCGCGTCCTCGGGAACGTCTTTCCAGATCCGGTCCTCTAGCGTGATTGCGCCGAGGCGTTCTTGCCGCCGTGCAATGACCCGTCGGTCGCGTTTTGACCAGACGCAGCTGGTCTCCCATCCGATCTGATTTGCAAACAGGGCGCGAATTTCACTTTCGCTGATCTGCACGGCCATGCGCGCTTTCGCCTCGCGCGGGTTGCCGTCGGTATCTATGACCACCAAATAGGGCGCGCCTGCCAGCGTATCGCCATTGTCCAGCACAACGCCCTTACCGCCGGACAGCACATAGCGCGGTGCCTCGCCCTTGCGCCTCTGGCCAATGCGGTCGGGATATGCCAGCGCGGCCATTGACGCACGGCTTAGGTCTTCAGCCTCAGATACGGCCTTCGCCCGCAACCGTTTGGCCTCGGCCTTCACCCGGTCCAACACGCCCATATTGACTTGCCACACTCGGCTGCGCTGAAACGCACGGGCGTCGCGCAGCGCCTCAAGCCGTAAGGACAAGTCGACCGGAGCGCCCTTTAGCGGGTCATGTTCCGCCATCAGTGCGGCCAGAGGGGCTGCCTGAGCCCCCGCCGTCACCAGCATATGACCCAAGCGGGGATGCAAGGGCAGGGCAGCCAGTGCACGCCCATGATCCGTGATCCGCCCCTTGCCATCCAGAGCGCCCATTAGGGTCAGCAGCGCCTGCGCCTCGGCCAGAGCGCCCTCGGGCGGAGCCGTCAGAAATGCCAGATCGCTGGCCTCAGCGCCCCATAGTGCCAGTTCCAGCGCCAGCCCGGTCAGGTCGGCGGCTTCGATCTCGGCAGGCGGGTATGCGGCCAAGGCGCCCTCTTCGCCCTTCGACCACAACCGATAGCACAGCCCGTCTGAAACCCGGCCCGCCCGGCCTGCGCGCTGGGTTGCTTCGGCGCGCGTGACTCGTTCCGTCACCAGCCGCGACATGCCCGAGCCGGGATCGAACCGCGCCCGCCGTGCCTGTCCCATATCAACAACGACGCGGGTATCGGGGATCGTCAGCGAGGTTTCGGCAATCGAAGTTGCCAGCACCACCTTCCGCCCGCTCTCAACCGGTGCAATCGCTGCGCGCTGGGCGGCAAAGGGCATGGCCCCAAAGAGAGGGCGCACAACACAATCCTGTGGCAATCGCCCGGACAGGGCGCTTTCTGCGCGCCGAATCTCACCCTCGCCCGGAAGGAACACGAGGATACCGCCGCCGATGGCGCGGCTGTCCCGTTCGGCCTTAACGACCAGATCAATCAACGCATCCAACCGCCGAGCCTGCGTACCCAATGGTTTCTCCAACCACCGCGTTTCAACCGGATAGCTGCGACCTTCCGAGGTCACCAGCGGGGCCTCCATCAACCTCCCCACAGGGTCTGCATCCAGCGTTGCCGACATGGCCAGAAGGATCAGGTCATCCCGTAGGGCTCCGGTTACCTCAAGACACAGCGCCAGTCCCAGATCGGCGTTCAGCGAGCGTTCGTGGAACTCATCGAAAATCACTGCACCGACGCCGGGCAGGTCCGGCTCAGATTGCAACATGCGGGTCAGGATGCCTTCGGTGACCACCTCGATCCGGGTGGCTTTCGACACTTTCGCATTGCCCCGGACGCGGTATCCGACCGTTTGCCCGGCGCGTTCGCCCAGCGTCTCGGCCATCCGTTCGGCTGCAGCGCGGGCGGCCAGCCGCCGGGGTTCGAGCATCAAGATCCGACCGGCGCATAACCCGGCCTCTAGCATCGCCAGAGGCACCCGCGTCGTCTTGCCCGCACCCGGTGGGGCCTGCAGCACGGCACGGCCATGGGTTCTCAGGGCCTCCAAGAGTTCCGGAAGGGCGTCATCTATCGGCAAACGGCTCATGCGGCCTTATCGCCAAAGCGGGACCCGACGTCCAGAAGCAGCGCGGTTAATCCCGCAGGGCCTCTGGACAAACCCCGCGTCGCACATTCATCTAGGGCGGATTCTAAAGGGACCGGACGGATGGACATAGCTGACTTGGGCGACAGGATATTGCAGGGTGAGCGTCGGGCTTTGGCACGTGCGATTACCTTGGTCGAAAGCCGGCGCGAAGATCACCGGGCGCAAGCGACCGAATTGCTGGCCCATCTGGCGCAGTCCGGGCGGCAATCCCTGCGGATCGGCCTGTCCGGCACGCCGGGTGTCGGTAAGTCCACCTTCATCGAAAGCTTTGGTATGATGCTGATCGGGCAGGGGCTGCGCGTTGCAGTTCTGGCTGTTGATCCAAGCTCGGCCCGCTCGGGCGGGTCCATTCTGGGCGACAAAACCCGGATGGAGCGTCTGAGCCGCGAGAAAAACGCCTTTATCCGCCCCTCTCCCAGCCAGAGCCACCTTGGCGGGGTCGCCCGCCGCACCCGCGAGGCCATCGCCCTGTGCGAGGCAGCGGGCTACGATGTCGTCTTGATCGAAACCGTGGGCGTCGGGCAGTCCGAAACCGTGGTGTCGGAGCTGTCGGACCTGTTCCTGCTGCTGCTGGCCCCGGCAGGTGGGGATGAGTTGCAAGGCGTGAAGCGCGGTATAATGGAGATGGCCGACATCATCCTGATCAACAAGGCCGACGGAGACCTGAAAGCGACCGCAACCCGCACTTGCGCCGACTACGCCGGTGCCCTGCGCCTGTTGCGCAAGCGGCCTCAGGACCCCGAAGGTTTCCCGAAGGCCATGGCTGTCTCAGCGGTTGAGGAACATGGGCTGGACAAAGCATGGGCTGAAATTCAGAGCCTGACCGATTGGCGGCGCGAAGCAGGGCACTGGCAATCCAACCGTGCCGCACAAGCCCGCTATTGGTTCGATCAGGAGGTGCGGCATTCGCTGCTTGCGCGCCTCGAAACAGCCCAAGCGAAGGCGCAGATGGCGCAGCTTGATGCGGAAGTGTCTCAAGGTCGCCTCAGCCCCGCCGCTGCGGCCGAGAAAATGCTGGCGAGCCTGGTCTAATGGTGCTTTCATCATTTCCAAAATACGCGCGCCACAGGTGCGGCTCGGCGGGCCGTTCCGTTGCAAGAGGTTTCGGAAAAGAATCCGTCCGCCGTGTCTTGACCCTTCCAGCGATTCCCACTACACGCATCCAACCAGTTTTCGGGCGCGACTTCGGGTTGTGCCCCTTGTGATTTGGCCTCAGGCGTTCTGCCGGGCCTCCAGAAACAAAGGAAGAAACCATGTCGCGCCGTTGCGAACTGACCGGAAAAGGCCCGATGACTGGCAACAATGTCAGCCACGCCAAAAACAGAACTCGTCGTCGTTTTCTGCCGAACCTGAACGACGTTACCCTGCAGTCCGAGACCCTGGGTCGCGGCGTTAAGCTGCGCATCTCGGCGGCTGCCCTGCGCTCGGTCGACCACCGTGGTGGTCTGGACGCGTTCCTGGCGAAAGCCAAGGACGAAGAGCTGTCGGCAAACGCTCTGAAAGTGAAAAAGGAAATCGCCAAGGCACAAGCCGCGGCATAACTCCTTACACTTACTAAAGTTTTTAGCCTCGAACCTAAGTGGTTCGGGGCTTTTTTGTTTGGAAACGATTAGCGGGGACTGTGAAGATTTAGGAAACAAAATCCTCTTGAGTGATCTTGTTCACAGACCGGCCCGCCCTATTTTTGACACTATTGGTTTACCAACAACGAGTGTTGTCCAATGTCATTTAAGAGTTTTTATTTCTTTCTTTTGCTGAGTAAGCTGGCAAGTAAGACAATTTCCGCATGTTCCCGGATGCAACGCCGGGTGAACCGGTCCCATACCAGCCTCACAAAGGGAACCGTAAAGCGGCGCGGCCTGGAATACTGAAGCTATTTCGGGCGCGACGGTTTGGCGCTTGAAGCCTGTTTGCGCAGCGGACTATATCGAGGCCGAATGAAACGTTTCGTGCCTCGAATCCTGCCTGTTGTGATGTGCCTGTTGGTTGTTCTGACAGGGCAGGGGTTGGCCGTTTCGCGCGGAGTTGACCGCGCCGTCGGGCAGATGGTGCTGTGTACGGGCACAGAACCCGTTGTCGTCTATATGGATGCGGATGGGCAGCCGACAGCGCCTCCGCACTATTGTCCTGACTATGCTTTGGCTCTGCTGGGGGCGGTTCATCCGTATCCTCCGGTCGTGCCGGATGCTCCGCTGATGGGTGGTGTTCAGCCGCTCAGCCGCGATGAAAGCCTGATCGCGCTGCCGTTGCCACGGAAACCGGCGCGGGCCCCTCCGGTGAAGGTCTGATTCCCTTTCGATACAAATCAGACCAAAAGAATTAGGAGAGGTGCGATGTCCCTCAAATCCACTCTGTTCGCAACACTGGCCGCTTGTGTGTTGGCCGTTCCAGCCTTTGCCGCCGATATCATCGTTGTAGACGACGCATACGCTCGGTCGTCTGGTAAGGCAGCCAAGGCGGGTGCGGCCTTTATGGTGATACAGAACACCAGTGATACCGATGATCGCCTGATCAGTGCGACTTCGGACGTATCGGCTCGGGTCGAGCTGCACACCCATATGATCGACGATGCGGGCGTGGCCAAGATGGTGCATGTCGAGGAGGGCTTTGTGATTCCAGCGGGTGAGAGCTTAGCGCTCAAGCGCGGGGGCGCCCATGTGATGTTCATGGGTCTGAAGGACCCGTTTGAGCAAGGCGAGACGGTGCCGGTTACGCTGGTTTTTGAAAACGCAGGTGAGGTCGTGGTCGAGATTCCGGTTGATCTGGAGCGCCAGGACAAGCATGGCCATGATAACCACGGGTCGCATTCGAACTAGGTGAACGCCTGTCTTCGGGCCGCATTGCGGCCGTCATCCATGCGTAAGGCCGGGCACGTAGCCCGGCCTTTTGCGTCCCTAGGTTGATGTTGGCGTTCTAACGATTGATGGTTTTCATGCCGACCCTGTCGCTGGCGCTGTGCAGGCGGGTAGCGAGCCAGAACATTACGGCTGCAATCGCAAGGGCTGAAAAGGCTATGGCCCATCCCAGTGCGATCAATGCAACCGCTGGCCATATCATCAGGACGAGGCCGATGATCAAAGCTGCGATCCCTGACACACGCATCGAGCCGCGTTGAGGGTCGCGTTCATTCATTTGTTGTGAAGCGGCCAGTGAACCGATGCCAATGATCAATGCCCAAGCGCCCAGCAGGAAGAAGGCCAGCTTGACGGTGCCTTCCGGCCAAATAAGCAGGACCAGGCCGATAAGAACAGCGCCGATGGCCGCCCCGCCCAACAGCCCGCGACGCCCAACCCCAAGCAGGGTCAAGCCACCGTCGATGATCAACAGTGCCCCAACCAGCCGCAGCAACAGCGCGATGCTGCCGGACGGCCAGAACAGCGCAGCGATACCAACCGCACCCGCCAGCACTCCACGTATCAGGAACGTCCACCACAGGCTTGAGAGTTGCGCGCTCAGCCTGTCTCGCTCGGTCATGCTGTCATCGTCCAGGATTTCGCCGGTTTGGGGGTTTTGATCGGTCATTTCGCGGCCTCTTGAAAAACCTTGTTGAAATTGAGCGGGATAGTCCCGCTATGTCGTTCGCACTAGGTTTGGATCTGTAGTAAGCGATCAACCCATTTTGGCACAGTTTCGGACGCTTTGCCCAAAAGATGGTCGTCGAAGCCACCGCCTGTCGGCTCCAGATTGATTTCAACTGTCCGCGCCCCAACCGCTTGAGCTTCGTGGACAAAAGCCGCCGCCGGATAGACTTGGCCTGATGTGCCTATCGCAGCGAAGATCGTGGCAGAGGCAAGGTGATCGAAAATCTCCTCCATATGATAAGGCATTTCTCCAAACCAGACCACGTCAGGACGTGCGGTGGGGGCGTTGCAGGCCGGGCAGGGCTCGCCCACCTCCATCTCAGGCGGTGCTGTCCAGCGGTGGCCACAGGATGCGCAGAGCGCGCCGGATAGTTTCCCGTGCATGTGGATCACATCCTGCGCGCCGCCGGCCTCGTGCAGCCCGTCGACATTCTGTGTGACGATCACAACCTCGCCCGGAAAGTCCCGTTGCAGCCGGGCAAGCGCCTTATGCGCTGCGTTGGGTTCCACCTTGGCGGCCTGCACGCGGCGGGCGTTGTAAAACCCCTGAACCAAGGCAGGATCGCGGGCGAAACCTTCGGGCGTTGCCACATCCTCGATCCGGTGTTGCGCCCATAGGCCGCCCTCTTCGCGAAAGGTGCTGAGGCCGCTTTCGGCGGAAATCCCGGCTCCGGTCAGAATGACGATCTTTTCCATATGCCCCTCACGCGTTACAGATTGGCCCATGACACATCGTATCCTCTTTGTTTGCCTGGGCAATATCTGTCGGTCTCCTGCGGCCGAGGGCACTTTTCGCACTCGCGCGCCCCACCATGAAATCGACAGCGCCGGGACGGCAGGCTGGCATATCGGCAAGCCGCCTTATGGCCCGATGCAATCCGCAGCGATAGCCCGGGATATCAAGCTGGACGATCTGCGGGCCCGGCAATTCGTGGTTGAGGATTTCGAGCGGTTCGATCTGATTGTTGGGATGGACGCAGAAAACATCGCGAATATCGAGGCCTTGCGCCCATTGGGCAATCAGACCCCGGTGCGTCTATTGACCGATTTCGCGCCACAGACCGGCGCGGATCACGTGCCCGACCCGTACTACACGCGGGATTTTGACGGTGCGCTGGATCTGATCGAGACCGCCGTCGAAGGGCTTGCCGCGCATCTTGAGGGCTAGCTGTCAATCACCTTCAACTGTCCGCTGAGCCAAGGCAGCTTGGCAATGGCCGGGTCGATCATCTGGCTTTGCATCAGCCGTCGCATCATGCCAGAGACTTCTTGCGGGACCTGATCGGACCAGTCGGTGCGGGTGAACAACGAAATCGTGCGTGAAAACGCCCCGAGGGGGCAAGGATGGGCCTGCAGGTCTTCATGGAACCGGGCCGCGCGCATGTATCCCAGCGGTGTGGTGATCGCCCAGCCCAAGCCCCGCGCCACCATCGCCATCAGGGCCAGGTGTGAGCCGATCTCGAACCGCTCTTCGAACTCGATCTGTTGTCGGGCGATATGACCCTCGATCTGGCGGCTGATCAGCTGCTCGCGCGCATATCTCAGGAAAGGGAGTTTCTCGACAGCCTCGGTTCCATTGCTGACGCTGCTCGGCGCGACCAGAATGAAGGGGTCCTGCACCAGAGGGTACTCTACGACCCCCTCCAACACCTCGCCGCTATGGGCTGAGACGGCCATATGCAGGCGCTGTGCTTCAAGCTCGGAAAACAAGTCAAGGCTGGGCAGGGTGATCAGCTTGAATTTCGAGCGCGTCAGGCTGTCGGCCAAAAGGGTCGCAAGCCGCGGTGTCAGGTCGTTGTCGAAATCGTCGATCAATCCGATCGAGAGCGTCGTGAGATGGCCAAGATCCATCACGGTCAGCTCGCTTTGGGCCATCTGCAGCTCGGACAGAACCGCCTGCGCGCGTGTCAGAAAACTGCGCCCGGCCTGCGTCAGTCGCATCGGCCTTCGCCCGTGGTCCACCAGGTCGGTGCCGATGGCCTTTTCCAGATTGCGCAATTGCTGAGAAACCGAGGGCTGGCTGAGCCCCGTGATCTCGGCCGCTTGTGCCACCGATCCTGTCCGGGCCAGCGCCTCAAACACCTCAAGGCCCCGGAGGGTCAGCCCTTTCATCACCATAAGATACACCTTTCGCTGCGCCTTTTCTGGGGCGCAGCGGGCATCAGGTCAAGGTTTCAGAACGGCCTAGCTGCAGATCGCCTGCGCCATTTGGCCAAAGTTCTGATAGCGATCCCACAGCGCGTCATCGCGTGCCGTCTGAGACATCTTTAATTGCTGCGCCTGATGGGGGTCTGTGAACCATTTCGAGACGGTCTTCTGATCACTGCGCGTCAACGCCTGATCTGCCACGCGCTGGATACAAGAACACCGTGCCCGCGTCGCCGCCTGACGATCCGACGCCAAACACGCCCGCTTGATCTGCGATGCGTCCGCAACTGGAGCCACTGTCGTCAGCGACGCCGCACAAAACGCGATTAGGAGGAACTGTTTCATGCTCATGCCTCGTTTTTGCCTGCTTGGAGGGATCTTGCGCCCCTCTCAATCTACGCGGGAGTATGAATCAAACGGGGCTTGGGATCAATACGTAGGACTTCACAAAGCAAGACCGTGGCTTCACGACGTCTTAGTGGCATTCGCGCGATCTGCATCGGCCTGGTCGTTAAGGGGGTGATATTCTGAAAAAACAAAGCGTCTGGCTCTGTGTCCCGAGGTGCTTTCGCAACAAACATGCTTTCTGACTCAATCCCGTTAGCCTTTAGAATGCTATGTCGATCAAGCAAGATGTGATGATAGCAAACGGCGCGTGCATCGGAGAAGCGGGCAAGGCCAACATCAACAAGGCTGATTGCAGGAACAAATACGTCTGACGCCCCAAACATAAGCTCAGCCGCAGGGTGCGTGATCAGCAGCCGATGTTGCTGTGAAACGCTGAGCGCAATTGGATTTTGCAATGGGCCGGAAGGGATTTCGACAGCTCTAAAACTCCCGCTCGCGATCACATCTTGCGATCCGACCCAAGTGATTGGCAGGGGCCCGTCATCTTTCGTCCAGACCAAGTCGCCCACCTGAAGCTTCTCAATCGGGGTATCACCCTCTGGGGTCTCTATGAGTGTTCCACGGCAATAGCAGATTGGGCTCACATAGTCTGAGGATTCAAAGCTCGGACCCTCTTGCGTGCTGACGACGGTCAGTGGGACACCTGACGGAGGAAACTCGCCCGGGCCGCCGATGAAAGCTATCCCTTCAACTGTACCAAAGGCGGGGGAGGAGTTATTCACATTGAAGGCAACAGCCTGGTAGGTATTGGTTCCATCCGTCAGGGTAATGCCATATTCGGCCTCGACCCGCGTACCACTGGAAAACAGGGTTCCATCAATTGTTTGGTCACCATCCAGGCGCTGATTGCCATCATTGTCTGCAAAGCTCGTGTCTGAACCTGCGTCCGTGATGAAGACTTCTGTAACAGCTAGAGTGTCGAACGTAATTGTTTCACCAATCAGATGGATTCCGGTGCCCTGAGTAAGGCCGTCCAGCCCCTGCGCGACCGAAATCGTTAACTGGCTTTCGCCCAAAACGAAGATAGAATAATCGGCCACCTGACAGCTGCTTTCTGGTTCTTATTCGGCTCAGTCGCTTTAAGCATTCTACCCATTGGCTAGAATCCGGTAAATGCTACTGCTCAGAAAGCTGCGAGAATGGCCTTTTTTGCAACGCTTCAGCGCTTGACGAGACCACAAACTCCGGACATATCCCCAACCCATGACAGACCTCGCTCATATCCGCAATTTCTCCATCGTCGCGCATATCGACCATGGCAAATCCACCCTTGCTGACCGGCTCATCCAAGAGACCGGAACGGTCAAGGATCGCGACATGAAGGAACAGCTGCTCGACAGCATGGATATCGAGCGCGAGCGGGGCATCACCATCAAGGCCAACACGGTTCGCATCGACTATACCGCCGACAATGGCGAGGCATACGTGCTGAACCTGATCGACACCCCCGGCCATGTGGACTTTGCCTATGAGGTCAGCCGCTCTATGCGTGCTGTCGAGGGCTCTCTGCTGGTCGTGGACTCGACCCAAGGGGTCGAGGCGCAGACGCTTGCTAACGTGTATCAGGCCATCGACGCCGATCATGAGATCGTGCCGGTGCTGAACAAGATCGACCTGCCAGCCTCCGATTGTGACCGCGTGGCCGAACAGATCGAGGATGTGATCGGCATCGACGCGACGGACGCGATTCAGGTCTCGGCTAAGACGGGGCAGGGCATCCATGAGACGCTCGAAGCCATCGTGAAACAACTGCCCGCACCGCAGGGCAATCTGGACGCGCCGCTCAAGGCGATGCTGGTGGATTCTTGGTACGACGCCTATCTCGGCGTCATCGTTCTGGTCCGCATCATGGACGGCACGCTGAAAAAGGGCATGCGGGTCAAATTCATGTCGAACGGCACTCTGCATCATGTCGACCGTGTTGGCGTCTTCCGGCCCGAGATGGAGATGGTCGACAGCCTCGGCCCCGGTGAGATCGGCTTTCTGACCGCCTCGATCAAACAGGTCCGCGACACCCGCGTCGGGGATACCATCACCAATGACCGCAACGGAACTGAGGACGCGCTCGACGGCTTCAAACCCGCGCAGCCGGTGGTGTTCTGCGGCCTCTTCCCCGTTGACAGCTCTGAATTCGAAGACCTGCGCGATGCGATCGACAAACTGGCCCTCAACGACGCCTCGTTTAGCTTTGAAATGGAAACCTCCGCCGCGCTGGGCTTTGGTTTCCGCTGTGGCTTCCTCGGGCTGTTGCACCTAGAAGTCATCCGCGACCGCATCGAACGCGAATACGATATCGAGCTCATCACAACCGCGCCGTCGGTGATCTATCACGTCTACATGAAAGACGGCGAGATGATCGAGCTGCACAACCCCGCCGACATGCCCGACCCCTCCAAGGTCGACCATATCGAGGAACCGCGCATCAAGGCGACCATTCTGGTTCCCGACGAATACCTCGGCGATGTGCTGAAACTCTGCCAGGATCGCCGCGGCATCCAGCTGGACCTGACCTATGCGGGCACCCGCGCCATGGTCGTCTATGACCTGCCGCTGAACGAGGTCGTCTTTGACTTCTACGACCGCCTGAAATCGGTGACCAAGGGCTATGCCTCGTTCGACTACCAGATGACCGGCTATACCGAGGATAATCTGGTCAAGATGTCGGTGCTGGTGAATGACGAACCGGTCGATGCGCTGTCGACCATGGTTCACCGCGACCGGGCCGAGATGCGGGGCCGGGCGATGTGCGAAAAGCTCAAGGACCTGATCCCGCGCCACATGTTCAAAATCCCGATCCAGGCCGCCATCGGAGGCAAGGTCATCGCCCGCGAGACCCTCTCGGCCCTGCGCAAGGACGTGACCGCCAAATGCTACGGAGGCGACGCCACGCGGAAACGCAAACTGCTGGACAAACAGAAGGCGGGTAAGAAGAAGATGCGCCAGTTCGGGAAGGTTGATATTCCGCAGGAGGCATTCATCTCTGCGTTGAAGATGGACTCATAGCCTAGTACTGTCCAGAAACTGTTCCGAAGCTCGGTTGCTTCAAAGACTGGAATTCTTGGATGTACCCTGATGAAGCGGACTAAGACGTTTATTGTTGGTGCGGGCGCGAGCGCAGAGTTTGGCCTGCCAACAGGAAGCGAGCTTGTCAAAAAGATTGAGCAGGTCTGTAGAGTAGAAGTTGATAGCTTCGATGAGTTGAGATCGGGTGACAAGGCATTTTGTCATGGTTTCAGTTACTTGCCGAGGACAAGAGAACAACGTTGGAACAGACAGTTTTTTGCATCTATTGCGAAGAATCTTCGTCAAAACATGGGGCTCGCACCATCGATCGATAATTTCCTTGATACTCATCAGGCGAAAGACGGATGGGTGGAGGTTGGAAAACTGGCCATCGCCAGAACTGTTCTGGAAGCAGAAGCGCGTTTCAAGCTTTGGTTCGATATCGGGAATACATACAATCAACCTTCATTTGCACAACTACCAAACAATTGGCTTTCGGAGTTGTTCAGAATACTGGTCACTCAAAAAGGAGAAAGCGAGTTTTGCGCGGCACTTTCGTCATGTCGGTTTATTACCTTCAATTATGATCGTGTTATCGAACAGTTTTTTCACCAAGCAATTAAGTCTTACTTTGATGTGAGCAACGAAACTGCGAATACCATTTGTGCCAATTCACTTAATATCGTGCATGTCTACGGTAGTTTAGGAAAGGTCAATTGTTCCTTTCCCAATTCATTCGGCAACTGGAAAGACCCTAGATATCTCGCCGAAGCTGCGATGGGTTTGAGGACTTTTACGGAAGGCGCGTCTGAACTAAGTGAAATTAAGCGCGCTAGAAACTGGTTGGACTCTTCAGATCTAGTCTGTTTTTTGGGTTTTGGGTTTCTTCCGCTCAATCTCCGAGCTTTGGCAACACGAGAGCATGGTCGATATCTGCACAGTGTGCGTTTAGGAACGGTCAAGGGTATCGCACCGTCAAATTTGGAAATAGCCTTAAACGTACTGAGAAATCAATGGTATGATAAGCGCGACTACGCAATGCCGTTCGAAGACGTTAGTGCCAACGAACTGATATGGAGGAATTCACTTCTGCTCTCAGAGGAAGACTTGTAAATCGGATTGTTCAAAATCTCTTTTGCCTGTGGCTAAGTAGTATTGTGTGTTGCCCTCGTCTACCCACCCGCCCGGCGGCACCGCCGGGCCGCGCCAAACCGCCCCCATGGGGCGGCGCGTTTGCGCCTCCCCTCGGGTCGGCGCTGCCCTCAGTTCTACTTATTAACGGTTGAAAATGCTTTTGCGCCCCGGGGTTCCGCTCTTTCGCGGATGAGTTCGTATGCTGGCTGAATTCTGGGACGCCACTCATCCACTCGGGTCGCTCGCGGTTCTTCCCCTCTCCATTCCGCCGCTCCGAACGGCTCCTCGAACTAATACACGTGGGCCGTTGTAAGTGATCTGTGCCCCCCAAACCTCTGACCCAGATCAAGGGCCGAATTCGATCAACGCGCTAGTGATTGCGCACAGTTGAATACTTGAATGAGGTCGCAATGCTCCCCCTGATGTTGATCGTTCATATCTTCCTCGGCTCTACCCTCGCAGGCACAGTCGTGATTGCTGTTCTGGTTATGGGATACACCGCAGTCCTTCCAATCGTGCTAGCGGCGATGGTGGGGTTTGTGGCGGCCTTTCCGGCCTCGTATCTCGTGGCGCGCAAGCTGGAGGGGTGACGCTCGGCCATCACCTGTGAGCTACAGGTTCCGTCACGTATAGTCCGGAAACAAAAAACCTGCCAAGAACGGGTCTTGGCAGGTTTGAATGGTTTCTAAAGTCGGGGAGAGGTTTACTCTCGGTTCCCCAGCAGTTGCAGCAGGAACATGAACATGTTGATGAAGTCCAGGTACAGGCTCAGCGCACCCATGATGGCCGCTTTGCCCAGCCACTCCTGATCACCGGCATGGGCCATCTGCAGGTAGGTGTTCTTGATCTGCTGCGTGTCATAGGCGGTCAGGCCCGCGAAGATCAGAACGCCGATGACCGAGATCGCGAAGGCCATGGCCGACGAGGCCAGGAAGATGTTGACCACCATCGCGACGATCAGGCCGATAACGCCCATGATCAGGAAGGTGCCCATGCCCGACAGGTCTTTCTTGGTAGTGTAGCCGTAGAGCGACAGACCCGCGAAGGCGATCGAGGTGATCAGGAAGACCTGAATGATCGACTGACCGGTGAAGGCGATGAAGATCCAGCTGATCGACAGGCCCATCACGGCGGCGAACGAGTAGAACACCAGCTGTGCGGCCGCGGCCGACATGCGGTTGATCATGGCGCTGAAGCCGAACACAAAGGCCAGCGGTGCGAACATGATTACCCATTTCAGCGGCGAGACATAGATCGAATGACCCAGCGCGGTCAGGTAGGTGTTCGCGTTCAGTTGCGCCACGGCTGCCGACGGATCAGTGGTGATCGACAGACCCGAGATCGCCCAGGCTGCGAGGAAGGTGATGAACATGCCCACGGACATCGTGCCGTAGACTTTGTTCATATGGGCGCGAAGGCCCTCATCAATCTCGGCGGCGCGTGCGCCTGCGGCCGTCCGAATCGTATCGAATTGTGCCATTTACAAAGGTCTCCCTAAACGTATCTGCGTGCGGCCCGAAAGTATTGGCCACTTTCCTGCTGAATATCGGCAACTGCAGGCTGTGTTTCAAGAGTTTCTACGGTATTTCCGCCTAAAACACGCAACAAAAACGGCGACCTGCTGCCGCAGATCGCCCATTGCTGAAAAAAACATGAGTTTTAAACGCAGCTTTTCCAGAACTGCGGGGCATCCCAGATGGGGCGGCGGGCCTCGGCGTCGGCCTCGGCACGAGTGATGCCGATGTCGCTCAGGGCGCGGGCATCTAGCCGAGCCAGTTGTTGACGTTGACGTCGTACGGACAGGACGGACCGTATACGCGCAAACAGGGATTGTTTGTGTTGGGGGCAGGGTCGGTTCAGGGCGATCGAGTTCATGGTCTATCCTTTCGCTTTCCAGATGGTTTGAATTGATCTCATCAACTTCCTTGATTTATATGGCGGGATAGGGCACATTTTAAAAACGAATATTTTTGATTGGATGCATAAGGATTCGTGAACATGCGAAATCTGGATATCACCACATTGCGATCCTTTGTGGCTGTGGCCGATCATGGCGGCGTCACGCGGGCGGCGGGGTTTCTGCATCTGACGCAATCTGCCGTCTCCATGCAGCTGAAACGCCTGGAAGAGCTTTTGGATCTGGAGCTTCTGGACAGAAGTGGTCGGACCATCGCGCTGACCGCCTCGGGCGAGCAGTTGCTGGCCTATGCACGCCGGATGATTGCTTTGAATGATGAGGTGATCTCAAAACTGACGGATCAGGCCTTTGAGGGCGAGGTGGTTCTGGGTGTCCCTCATGACATTGTCTACCCGGCGATCCCGCGTGTTCTTCAGCGGTTCAACGCCGATTTCCCACGTGTGCGTGTGCAGTTGATCTCGTCCTATTCGCTGCAGCTTAAGGATATGTTCAAGCGCGGGGAATGTGACCTGATCCTGACGACCGAGCCGTCCTCATCCGACGGCTCTGAGACCATTGCTGAGCTGCCACTGCGCTGGATCGGGGCGCCGGGTGGGTCGGCCTGGCGCAAGAACCCGGTGCCGATTGCGCTGGGGCGGCGCTGCATGTTCCGCCCGCAGGTCATCGCGGCGCTGGATGCGGCAGGTATCCCATGGGAGCTTTCGGTCGAAACCGAGAATGACCGCACTATCGAAGCCACCGTCAGCGCCGATCTGGCAATTCACGCGATGCTGGATGGCACCGAGGCCGCGCATCTTGAAAAGATCGACTCGGGCGGGGCTTTGCCCGATCTGCCCGCGCATATGATCAACCTCTACGGAGGAGAGCCGGGCCGCGATGCAATCATCGAAGCGTTGGCGCAACTGGTGCGACAGAATTTCCGCATGCTGGGCGGCACACCCCTTCGGGCAGTGGTGGGCTAGGGCGTAACCACGATCTTGCCGGTGGATTTGCGCTCTTTCAACAGGCGCAGGCCGTGTTTGACCTCGTTCAAAGGCAGGATATGGCTGATATGAGGGATGATCTTCCCTTCGGCATGCCACTGGAACAACGTCTGAAAACTGTTGCGCACGATGTCAGGGCGGAACCTCAGATAGCCGCCGATGTAGAAGCCGATCACCGTCAGGTTCTTGACCAACAGGTGGTTGGCCGGGATTTGTGGAATATCGCCACCAGCAAAGCCGATGGGCAGCAGACGACCTTCGGGGTTGGTGGCGCGGAAGGCGGCTTTGAATACGTCGCCGCCAATCGCATCATAGACGACATCGGCGCCTCCCAATTCTTTGACGCGGGCGCGCAGGTCTTCAGAGGCGTCGATCAAGTGATCTGCCCCGGCGGCTTGGGCAACCGCCAGCTTTTCCGCACTGCGCGCCTGCGCGATCACTGTCGCGCCCATCAGTTTGCCGATCTCCACCGCAGTCAGTCCGACGCCACCGGCTGCTCCGGTCACGAGCAGGGTTTCACCCGGCTGCAACCGGGCGCGATGGTCCAGTGCTAAATGGCTGGTGCCATAGGCGATCTGAATGGCGGCGGCCTCTTCAAAACTGGTCTCTTCCGGGATGGGGATGGCCCGATCCGCGTCAAACACGCCGTACTCGGCCAATCCGTCTTGGCCTGAGTACACGGCGACACGGTCTCCAACCTTCAAACCAGAGACTTCTGGTCCCAGTTCGTCGACAACACCGGCGATTTCCATGCCTAAAGTAAACGGAGGGTTTGGCGTATCCTGATACGTGCCCTTCTGCATCAGCAAATCGGCGAAGTTCAGGCCGCATGCTTTGATGGCGATTCTGACCTGTCCCTCGGCAGGTGTCGGCGTGGGCAATTCGACAATTCGCGCGTCGGCGCCTTTGGATTCAATGCGATATGCAAGCATGATGGTCCATCTCGGTTTTCAGGGAATAGGTCGCAGTAAGAGCGAAATTGTCAATGCGTTCAGCTGATTGAGCGCGCTAACGAAGGCAGTTTGGTCAGGCCGCGCCGCCAAAATCCCAGAGATACACAACCATAAACCAATGTACAGAGTTTCCAATTCAACCAACTTGAAAAAAAAGTCAAAAGCGGCAATATTGGACGGCAGTGCTGTATCGGGGGATCGCACATGTCTGGTTGGGGGATGCTTATGGGGACTTCTCTAACTTCTGTTTATGTGAACGGCGCGAAGTCCCGCAACAGATGTGTGTGTAGTAGAGGAGAATACCAATGACTCATCACGTCGATGTCCATGTGGGCAAGCGTGTCCGACATCGCCGCTGGCTGATTGGCATGACCCAACAGCAGTTGGCGCAGCAAGTTGGTATCAAGTTTCAGCAAATCCAGAAATATGAAACCGGGGCGAACCGAATCAGTGCCTCCCGCCTGTGGGACATTGCCGATGCGCTGGACGTACCGGTCAGCTTTTTCTTTGAAGGTCTTGAAGAAGGCCAAAAAGAGAAATCCGACAAGAGCGCGCTTCCTGCTGACCTGATGTGTGACAAGGAAGCCTTGGATCTGGTGCGCTCTTACTACGCGATTCCGGAAAACCAGCGTCGCCGTCTGTTTGAACTGGCACGCGTCCTTAGCGACGTTGCCTGAACACCACGGCTTGACACTGGCCTGTGTTCGCAGCACCTGTGCTGCATGAGCCAGACCGACCTGACCGACCTGGAAGTTGCCGAAGAAATGGCTGACGCCGCGCGCGCAGCCATTCTTCCGTATTTCAGACAGACCAATCTGGAAACCGATAACAAGCTGGCTGGCGGGTATGACCCCGTCACTGTGGCTGATCGCGCGGCCGAACAAGCCATGCGGGCGGTTCTGGCACTGCGTCGGCCAGATGACGGTATTCTAGGTGAAGAATTTGGTCAGGTTGAGGGTTCCTCGGGCCGAATCTGGGTGCTTGATCCGATCGACGGCACCCGAGGGTTCGTCAGCGGTACACCGACCTGGGGCGTTCTCATCGCTCTGTCAACGCAGGGCGGCCCAATTATGGGCGTGGTGGATCAGCCCTATATCGGTGAGCGTTTTGTTGGCGGATCAGGCATCGCTCAACTGACTGGGCCTTTGGGCACAACTCCGTTGAAAACGCGCGGCACACAGGTGTTAGAGCAGGCAACCCTGTTCACGACCTTCCCTGAGGTTGGCACGTCAGAGGATCGTGCAGGTTTTCAGGCCGTCGCTGAGTTGGTTCAACTGACCCGCTATGGCATGGATTGCTATGCCTACGCCCTGCTTTCTGCCGGTCAGGCAGATCTGGTGATCGAGGCCGGGTTGAACGCCTATGACATTCAGGCGCCGATTGCAGTGATTGAAGCCGCAGGCGGTATCGTCACCGATTGGCAGGGTGGCCCGGCCCACAATGGCGGAAGGGCATTGGCAGCCGCCAACGCTGAAATTCACGCCGCGGCGCTGGAAATCCTGCGTAACTATTGAATGTCATTGCCGCCATGGTCGCGCGTGAGTAAACTGGACTGAGCCGGTTCTTGCGCCCGTTTTCCGCTGGCTAATGCACTCCTTGCTTGAGACGGGCAGAAGCAGGAGCGTGAAATGCCCGAAACATTGATCGAAAACGCCGACACCATCCTGACAATGGATGATAATCGCCAAGAGTTGCACCGCGCGGATATCCTGATCCGGGGCGGCCAGATCGCCGAAATTGGCCAGGGTCTGACAACAACCGGAGAGATTCACGATGCCTCGGGCTGCGTCATCACACCCGGGTTGGTGAATTCACATCACCACCTCTACCAAACGCTGACACGGGCGGTTCCGGGCGGGCAGGGCGCCTTGCTGTTCGGTTGGTTGCAGACGCTCTACCCGATCTGGGCGCGGTTCGGACCGGATGAGATGTTCACTTCGGCGCAGATCGGCCTGGCCGAACTGGCTCTGTCGGGCTGCACGCTCAGTTCCGATCATCTGTACCTCTACCCGAACGGAGCACGGCTCGAGGACACGATTGCCGCCGCCTCGGAATTGGGGATTCGCTTTCATCCCACGCGCGGTGCGATGAGTATCGGTGAAAGTGACGGAGGCCTGCCGCCCGACAGTCTGGTCGAGCGTGAGCAGGACATTCTCAACGACATGATTCGCGTTGTGGACGCGTTTCACGATCCTTCTGAGGGGTCGATGTGCCGGGTGGGTCTTGCGCCGTGTTCGCCCTTTTCCGTCAGTCGCGACCTGATGCGAGACGCAGCACTGCTGGCTCGCGACAAGGGGGTGATGCTACATACGCATCTTGCTGAGAATGATGAAGATATCGCCTATTCCGAAGCTCAATTCGGCTGTCGTCCAGGCCAATATGCCGAGGAGCTGGGCTGGACCGGAGCAGATGTCTGGCATGCCCATTGCGTCAAGCTGGATGGGGCCGAGATCGACCTGTTCGCAAGAACGGGAACAGGCGTGGCCCATTGCCCCTGCTCGAACTGTCGCCTCGGGTCCGGCATTGCGCCAGTAAGGACCATGCGGGATCACGGCGTGAAGGTCGGGCTGGGCGCGGACGGGTCGGCCAGCAATGACAACGGCAACCTGATGCTTGAGGCGCGGCAAGCTATGTTGCTGCAACGCGTGGTGAATGGCGCAGACGCAATGTCCGCCCGCGAAGCGCTTGAGATCGCGACACGGGGTGGAGCCGACGTGCTAGGAAGGACCGATTGCGGGCGGCTGATGCCGGGCAAACGGGCCGATATTGCCGTCTGGGATACCCGCACAAGCCTCGAAAGCGCGGGCAGCTGGGACCCAGCGGCTTTGCTTCTGGCGGGTCCAATGCAGGTCAAACATCTGTTTGTCGAAGGCCGTCAGATCGTGCGGGACAGTCAGATCACGACGATTGACTTACCGCGCGCCATCAAGACCCAAAACCGCCTGGCCCGCGCGCTTGCCCAATAGTGGGATCCGCCCTTCATCTGGCTAAAAGTATCCCCGCCGGAGGCATGTGCCGAAGGCGCATTCAAGGGGCGATCTGCGCTCCTCCGATCCAGACATCGGCAATAGCGCGGTCGTCTCCCATCATTATGGTGGGGAACACGGCCTCCCACAGATCATCCGCGTGGGCCTCGCGCTGGGCGATAGCCGGGGTCGAGGCGAGGTCGACCACCACCAAATCGGCCTCCATCCCCGGGGCAACATTCCCGATGCAGTCGTCCATCCGCAGCGTTCGTGCCGACCCGACTGTACCCAGCCACAGCAATTGCGCCGGATGCAGGGGGCGGCCACGCAGCTGGCCGATTTCATAAGCAGCGGCCATGGTGCGCAGCATCGAAAAACTGGACCCGCCGCCTGTATCGGTGGCCAGACCAACGCGGTGGCCATCTCGGATCAGCCCATTCATGTCGAACAGGCCTGATCCGATGAAGGTGTTCGAGGTCGGGCAATGCACCAAGCCGGCGTCCACCTCGCGAAGCCGATCCCGCTCACGATCTTCCAGATGGATGACGTGACCATAGAGGCCATTCTGTCCCAGCAGGCCGAACTTCTCATAGGTATCCAGATAGTCGCGCGCATCCGGGAACAGGGACTGGACCCACTCAATCTCATCAGTTTGCTCGCTCAGATGGGTTTGCATCAGACAGTGCGGATGCTCCGCCCAAAGTGCGCCCAAAGCCTCAAGCTGTTCGGGTGTCGAGGTGGGCGAGAACCGTGGGGTGATCGCGTAAGACAAACGATCCACGCGGTGCCATTTCTCCAGCAGGACCAGGGACTGATCATAGGCCGTTTGCGCCGTATCCTGCAGCCCTTCTGGCGCGTTGCGGTCCATGCAGGTCTTGCCTGCGACAACCCGCTGACCGCGCTGTTGGGCGACCGAGAAAAAGGCATCGACGCTTTCGGGATGGATCGTGCAGAAACTGCACATGGTCGTCGTTCCATGTGCGGTGGTTAGGTCGAGGTAACGGTTGGCGATCTCGGTGGCGTAGTCGATATCGCCGAACTTCATCTCTTCGGGGAAGGTATAGGTGTTCAGCCAGTCGATCAGCCGCTTGCCCCAGCTAGCGATCATGGCGGTCTGAGGGAAATGCACATGCGGGTCGACGAACCCGGCCATGATCAGGTGAGAGCCGTAGTCCGTAACCTCGGCATCCGGATGCGCGGCACGCAAGCGATCCAGCGCACCAACGGCCTGAACGCGCCCATCCTCGATCACGACCGCTTCGTTGAGTTTGGTGCAATCCGTTGGCTCTCCCTCAAAAGGGGAGCCGTCAAAACTCAGAACGCGCCCTTTCAAAAGCGTCTTTTGCGCCATTCGCCTTGTTCCTTAGCTGTTTGAGCCCGTTCATCAGCATATGCGTGCGAAAGATGAGGGTAAATCGGCGCATTGTCATTGTTTTCCGGTAGCTGCTTCTTCTAATTAGGGGCCAATGGCATGACTAAGAACGGGAGCAGCACATGACCACAGGCATTGATGATCCCGTAGCCGAGTCCGCTGACGAAGACGTCTACGCGCTGGACCGCCGCACCGTTGCAGCGATCCTGTTTGCCGTTGACGTGGACGATCGCGACAAGCTGGTCGAGTTGATGGAGCCGCTGCATGCAGCCGACATCGCCGACCTTCTGGAACAGATCAATCCCTATGACCGTGCGCGCCTGATCCGTCTCTATGACAAAGAGTTCGATGGCGACATCCTTTCGGAGCTGGACGAGGCCGTCCGGGAAGAGGTTATCGGTGTCCTGAAACCCGACGTTCTGGCCGAAGCCGTGCGGGACATGGACAGCGACGATGTCGTTGATCTACTGGAGGATCTGGAAGAGCCGCAACAGGAGACGATCCTGGACGCGCTTGAGGATTCCGAGCGGGTCGCGGCAGAGCAGGCGCTGTCCTACCCCGAAAACTCGGCTGGTCGTTTGATGCAGCGCGAGGTCGTCATGGCGCCCGAGCATTGGACGGTGGGGCAGGCCATTGATTTCATGCGCGCCAATGATGATCTGCCGGAACAGTTCTATCACGTCGTGCTCGTTGATCCGCGTCTGAAACCGGTGGCGCAGATCACCTTGGGTAAGCTGATGGCCGCGCGGCGCGAAGTACCGCTGCGGGATCTGGCGGAAGAGGAATTCCACATCATCCCCGTCGATCAGGACGAAGAGGATGTGGCCTATGCTTTCAACCAGTACCACCTGATCTCGGCGCCAGTGGTCGATGCCGATGGCCGTTTGGTCGGTGTCATCACCATCGATGACGCCATGGTGGTGCTTGATGAAGAACATGAGGAAGACATTCTGCGCTTGGCGGGGGTGAGCGACGAAAGCTCGATCTCGGACAGTGTCGCCGCAACAAGCCGTCGGCGTTTACCTTGGCTTGCAGTGAACTTGTGTACGGCGATTTGTGCCTCTCTGGTGATTTCGCAATTCGAGGCTGCGATTGATCAGCTGGTGGCGCTGGCGATCCTGATGCCGATTGTCGCCTCGATGGGTGGCAATGCGGGAACGCAGTCGCTGACGGTCGCGGTGCGGGCATTGGCCACGCGCGACCTGACTGCCTCGAACGTCATGCGCGTGATCCGACGAGAGCTGTTGGTCGGCATGCTGAACGGCCTGTGTTTTGCGATCGTTCTGGGCACGGTGGGGATGCTTTGGTTCGATTCGCCTCTGCTCGGGGTCGTGATCGGGTCTGCTTTGGTCGTGAACATGATCATCGCGGGCTTTGCAGGTACGGTAGTACCGGTCTTGCTGGACCGAATGGGCATTGACCCGGCGCTGGCATCTGGGACGTTTGTGACAACCACAACGGATGTCATGGGCTTCTTCATCTTCTTGGGACTTGCCAGCGTGGTGCTTCTGTGACCGATCTGACTGAAATCAAAGCGATGGCGCGCAAGGCCGCGTTTGCCCGTCGCAAAGCGGCGTTTGACGCCTCTGTGCCGGGCGCTGCGGGCCGTTTGTCCGAGATATTGGCAGGCCATCGAGGCGTGCCCATGTCGGGCTACATGCCAATCCGGACAGAGATCGACCCGCTGCCCGCAATGGCCGAGGCTACGGCCTACGGCCCCGTCGGCGTGCCGGTGATTCAGGCCGCGGGGCAGCCGCTGAAATTTTCGCGTTGGACGCCTGAGGGCGCTTTGAAGGATGGACCGTTCGGGGCGAAAGTGCCCGAGATCGACGATTACTTCGACCCCGAAATCCTGATTGTTCCGTTGGTGGCTTTTGACGCCAAGGGCGGCCGTCTGGGCTATGGCGGCGGGTTCTACGACCGCACCCTGGAAGGGCTACGCGCCAAACGCCCAACCCTGGCGATCGGCTTTGCCTTCGATGGGCAAGAGGCCGAAGGGCTGCCGTTGGAGCCAACCGATCAGCCGTTGGATATGGTTGTCACGGAAAGCCGTGTTTTGACGTTCTAAGACTGCCTCGTTAGATCGAGTGGTTCTCACGGAAGTATTCCCAAGCGTCTACCTCGCGGCCGCTGGCCAATATGCAAACGCCGGTTTGCCCGTCGGCACCGTCGCGGATTTCATATTTGCCACCGCTTTCCACGCAGAATGTAGCCGCAGGGTTGGCAATCTGGGCGTTGGAAACGCTCGTTCCCGCCTGGTCACAAGCGGCTAGCGCAGTGAGGCCAAGGGCAGACAATAAGATACGCGACATCAAGTTTCTCCGATCTAAAGGGCTTTGACGGTTTATTACGGCAGCATAACCACTTGTGCTTCGCGTTGACCAGACTTACGACCGATGGGATGAGGATACTTTTTCTGGGTGACGTCATGGGCCGCGCGGGACGCACGGCCATCCAACAGCATCTGCCGCGTCTGCGCGACGAATGGCGGTTGGATTTTGTTGTGGTCAATGGCGAGAACGCCTCGAACGGGATGGGGCTGTCTGGGGACCATGCCAAGCTGCTGCTCGATGCGGGCGCGGATTGCGTGACGCTGGGCGATCATGCCTTCGACCAGAAAGACATGCTGCAACACATCGAGAAAGAGGCGCGCATCGTGCGCCCGGTGAACTTTGCCAAAGGCGCGCCAGGGCGCGGCCACCGCCTTTTCAACGCACCTGGAGGGCGCAAGGTTTTGGTGGTTCAGGTTCTGGGCCAGGTTTTCATGAAGCGGCCCTTTGATGATCCGTTCTCGGCGGTCGAGCCGATCCTGAAGTCCCATCCACGCGGTGGACAGGCAAATGCCATCATCGTCGATATGCATTGCGAGGCGACATCCGAGAAAATGGCGATGGGCCACTATTGTGACAAGCGTGCGAGCCTTGTTGTGGGCACGCATACGCACGTTCCTACGGCGGATTCGCAGATTCTGCCCGGCGGCACCGCTTATCTGACGGATGCTGGGATGTGCGGTGACTATGACTCGGTCATTGGTATGGACAAGGTCGAGCCGATGCGGCGGTTCATCACTGGTATGCCCAAGGCGCGCTTTTCTCCGGCCAATGGCGAAGCAACCCTCAGCGGAGTGTTCGTCGAGACCAATGATCAGGATGGCAGCGCAAAATCAGTGCGCATGGTGCGCGTGGGCGGTCGGTTGGAGCAGGCCGGGCCGTAAATGCTTGCCCTGATCCGCGCAATGCGGGAAACTGGAAGTCAGGCGCTTGGGCCTAGGGTTCGGACTGAAAACCACGAATGCAATTCCTCTCACTGACAGACACGGGCAGCGCGATACTGGCGCTTTTGGTGGTCGCAGGCATGTTTGTGATGTTCCTACGCGAGGTCTACCCGACTGAGGTCGTGGCCATTGGTGGCGTCGCATTGATGCTGGTGACGGGCATTCTGCCCTATCAAAGCGCGCTGGCCGTACTGTCGAACCCCGCGCCTTGGACGATTGCCGCGATGTTCATCATCATGGGGGCGTTGGTGCGGACCGGAGCGCTGGATGCGTTCACCTCAACGGCCCAAAAGCAGGCGCAAGTGAACCCGCGTATAGCGATTGCCTTGCTGATGGGGTTTGTGGTGGTGGCGTCCGCGGTGGTGTCGAACACTCCGGTGGTCGTCGTGATGATCCCGGTCTTTGTTCAGATTGCGCGAACGCTGAACGTACCTGCCTCGAAGCTACTGATCCCGCTCAGCTATGCGGCCATCCTCGGCGGAACGCTGACCCTGATCGGAACCTCGACCAACCTGCTGGTGGACGGTGTGGCCAGGGCGCAGGGCATGCAAGCGTTCACGATTTTCGAAGTCACGCCGCTGGGTATCGTGCTGGTGATCTATGGCATGGTCTACCTGCGCTTCATCGCGCCGCGCCTTTTGCCGGAACGGGACAGCATGGCCTCGATGCTGAGCGACCGGTCTAAGATGAAATTCTTTACCGAGGCCGTCATTCCCCCGGAAAGTAACCTGATCGGGCGTGAGGTTACCGGCGTGCAGCTGTTCAAGCGCCCCGGTGTGCGTTTGATCGACGTTCTGCGCGGCGACGACTCTTTGCGGCGCAACCTCAAAGGGGTGACGCTGAATGTCGGCGACCGAGTGGTTCTGCGCACCGAAATGACTGAGCTTTTGAGTTTGCAGAGCAACAAGGAGCTCAAGAGGGTTGATCAGCTTTCGGCTGTCGAGACCAAAACGGTCGAGGTTCTGATCACTCCGGGCTGTCGTATGGTGGGGCGGGCGCTGGGCACGATGCGTTTACGCCGCCGCTATGGTGTCTATGTGCTGGCGGTGCATCGGCGGAACCAGAATATCGGTTTGCAGCTCGATGAACTTGTTGTGCGGGTGGGGGATACCCTGCTGCTCGAAGGGTCCCCGGCTGATATCCAGAAGCTGGCCGCCGACATGGACATGGTCGATGTCACCCAACCCTCGGCGCGGGCCTTCCGCCGAAGCCATGCGCCGATTGCGATTGGCTCTTTGGTCGGAATCGTCGTTCTTGCGGCGCTGGGCGTTGCCCCGATCCTGCTATTGTCCATCCTTGCTGTCGCTGCCGTTCTTCTGACGCGCTGCATCGACGCGGATGAAGCGTTCTCTTTTGTCGAGGGTCGCCTGCTGGCGCTGATCTTTGCCATGCTGGCCATCGGGGCCGCCTTGGACGCGTCGGGCGCCGTGTCCCTGATTGTCGAAGCGATTGCACCGTCGCTGAGTGTTTTGCCACCGTTCTTGATCATCTGGGCGGTGTATCTGCTGACCTCGGTTCTGACCGAACTGGTCTCAAACAACGCGGTCGCCGTGGTTGTCACGCCGATTGCGATCGGTCTGGCGCAGGCTGTCGGAATGGATCCGCGCCCCCTTGTGGTTGCCGTCATGGTAGCGGCTTCGGCCTCTTTCGCGACGCCGATCGGGTATCAGACCAACATGATGGTATATGGTCCCGGCGGCTATCGGTTCACGGATTTCATGAAGGTCGGTATTCCACTAAACCTGACCGTAGGGCTGTTGGCATCGCTTCTCATTCCGCTGTTCTGGCCGCTGTAAGATCGGCGCTGACCCGCCGTCATTTCACGGTGCCTCTTGCAAATCTTGGCCGATACACAAAGCTTTATGAATGTGTTTATGAAAAGAGGATTGGACCATGCCTGCAAAAGGAACCGCAGTGGCCGCGATCGCCTGCGCGATGATGGCGAGCACTGGCTTTGCCGGAACAGTCGAAGGCTCGGCCAGCTATCGCGAAAGGATCGCGGTTCCGCCCGATGCAACCCTGTTTGTTGAACTTCAGGATGTCTCGCTTGCCGATGCGCCAGCAGTGACGCTGGCGGCGCAGCGCTACGCTCTGTCAGCCGTTCCCGCGCCCTTCAAGCTGAGCTATGACGATGCCCTGATCAAGGACGGGCACCGCTACTCTGTAAGGGCGACGATTACTCAGGGGCAAAAGCTGCTTTTCACGACGGACACGGCCTATCCGGTAATTTCAGATGAGGCCGGGAACTCCGTCGATTTGATGCTCGTGCAAGTTCAGGCGCAGGGGGCGACAATGCTGGAGAATTCGGACTGGATCGCCGCATCGCTAAACGGTGAGCCCATCGAAACGGAGAGACGGCCGGAGCTGATCTTTGGCCAAGGTGGCGCGTTCTCGGGCACCGGCGGATGCAATCGGTTTACCGGTCAGGCCGAGATCTCAGGCAACCGCATCGAGTTTCCGGACAATATGGCGGCCACCCTCATGGCTTGCCCGCCACCTTTGGACGAGATCGAACGCGCCTTCCTAAAAACAATGCAGAGTGTCACCACCTTCGCTGTCCAGGGGAGCGCGTTGGCCCTTCTGGATGAGGCGGGCGAACCCGTCATCAAACTCGTCCGCAAGCAGTGACGCATCAGGCCACAGCGCGGGATCGCCCTGCGTTGCGGCCCGAGAAGATGCAGCCGCCAAGGAAGGTACCTTCAAGCGCGTTGTAGCCATGATAGCCTCCGCCGCCGAAACCGGCGACCTCGCCGGCGGCAAACAGGCCGGGCACCACTTGCCCGTCCTCTCCGATCATCTGACTGTCCAGATTGGTCTGCAAACCTCCAAGCGTCTTGCGGGTCAGCACGTGCAGCTTGACCGCAATCAACGGACCGTTTGAGGGATCGAGGAACTTGTGTGGCTTGGCCGTCCGGATCAACTTGTCTCCGCGATAGTTGCGTGCCGCCAGAATCGCCATCATCTGAGCGTCTTTCGAGAACGGATTGTCGACCTGAGAGTCCCGCGCCTCGATTTGCGCCCTCAGATGGGTCTCATCTATCAGACCTCCGCCCAACTGGTTCATGCCGCTGACCAACTCGGTCAGAGTGTTGGCGACGATGAAGTCCTCGCCCTTTTCCTTGAACGCCTCAACGGGGGCTGTGGCTTTGCTGCCCGACAGGATGCGCTGGCGGATCACCTCTTTCCAACTGCCCGAGGTGAAATCGGGGTTCTGTTCTGACCCCGACAGAGCGAATTCCTTTTTGATGATCTTCTGGGTCAGAACGAACCAGCTGTACTCGTGTCCTGTTTTCAGAATCTCGCGCAGCGTCCCCAGCGTGTCGAACCCCGGCAAGCAGGGCGGTTGCAAGCGGTTGCCCTTGGCATCGAACCACATCGAGCTTGGACCGGGCAGAATGCGAATCCCGTGTGCAGGCCAGATCGGATCCCAGTTTCGGACACCTTCCGTATAGTGCCACATGCGGTCGCCGTTGATCACATGGCCGCCCGCTTTTTCGCTGATCGGGATCATGCGCCCATCGACGTGGAACGGGACACCGGCGACCATGTCTTGCGGAGGTTCGCCCAGACGGTCGCGGGGCCAGTTCTTGCGAACCATCTCAAAATTCCCGCCGATCCCGCCCGAGGTGACGATGACCGAAGGGGCATAGTATTCAAACTCGCCCAGCTCTTCGCGGTTGGTTTTGGCTCCGCGCTGGGCTGTATCCTCGGCCAGAACTTCGCCCGAGACACCTTTGGCGCAGCCGTTTTGCATGATGATGTGGCTGACTTGATGGCGGAACTTCAGCTGGATCAGCCCAGCACTGACATGCTCTTTCACGCGGCGGATGAAATGTTCCAGCACGCCGGGGCCGGTGCCCCAGGTGATATGAAACCGCGGCACCGAGTTGCCATGCCCGTCCGCATAGGAGCCTCCACGCTCGGCCCAACCGACCACCGGGAACCAGCGCAGACCCATATCGTGCAGCCAAGGACGCATTTCCCCTGCGGCGAACTCGACATAGGCCTCCGCCCATTTACGAGGCCACAGATCGTCGTCGCGATCAAACTGCGCGCTGCCCATCCAATCCCGCAGGGCCAGGTCGTGGCTGTCTTTGATGCCCATCCGGCGCTGCTCGGGCGTGTCGACCATGAACAGGCCGCCGAGGCTCCAGAACGCTTGTCCACCCAGAAAGCTCTCGGGTTCCTGATCAACAACGATAACAGTTTTGCCCCGGTCGCCTAGCTCAGCCGCAGCCGCCAGCCCGGCCAATCCGCCTCCGACAACGATCGCATCTGCCGTGTTATTGGCCATGTTAGGTCCTTTCAGCGTTTGCGAAACCAAAGGAGGAAGGGGAACACCACGACATACATAGTGACGCCATAAACCGCCGAGGGCAAAGCCAGAGTGCTGAACCCGGTCTCGGTCCCTGTGATAAGCGCCGCCAAGGTCAACCCGAGGGTTGAGTTCTGGATACCGGTGTCAATCGAGATGCTTTTGCACTCGGCCCAAGAAAGGTTCGCGGCGCGCGAGACACCCAGACCGATCAGAAGCAGGGCGATATTAAGAGACACCAACCCGGTGCCCATGATGCCAAGGTTCTCAATAAAGAGCTGCCAGTTCCCGGCCAAGGCGGCGATGACGATCAGCAGGAACAGAGCGCCAGCCAGTTTGGACAACCCGCCCTCGATACGGTTTGCAAACCCCGTCGCAAACCTGCGAACCGTGATGCCGATGGCGACGGGTAGGGTCGTGATCAGGAACATGGCAACCGCCAGCCCAGTGATCGATACTTCGGGCGCGTCCTCGCCCATGAAATGCGCGATGGTCCAGGCGGCTAGGATCGGCACAGTCAGTATCGACAGGATACTGATCACCGCTGTCAGGCTGACCGAAAGCGCCACATCACCCTTGGCAAATTTTGTTAGGATGTTGCTGGTTACACCACCCGGGCAAAAGCTGAGCAGCATGAAACCGACCGCAATCTCTGGCGGCAGACCTAGCAGTTTGACGGTCACAAACGCCGCGATTGGCAGCAGCACGACCTGACATAGCGCACCGATTGCAAACGGGTATTTGCGGGTGAGGACACGTCGGAAATCGGCGATCTCAAGCCCTATTCCCAAAGACAGCATGATGATGGCCAGCGAAACAGGCAGGCCGACATTGATTAGAAAATCCAAGAACAACTCCTCCCAAAGTCGTTTGAATGCAGACTAAGCGAGGGGGAAACCGTCAGGCAACCGCTCCGTTAGGTCATTTGTAGCGTTCCACGAACCGGCGCAGGATTTCGCCGGGTTGGGTGACGTTGGCTGCGTTGCAGATGTCGATCAGGCGCTGGGCATCCTCGGGCGGGAAATAGCCATGGTGCTTGTAGATATTGATGCGCTGTTCGAAGTCTTTGGCGTCAGCTTCCGGATGGAACTGAGTGGCATATACGTTCTGCCCCCAGCGGATCATCTGAAACGGACAGGGTTCTGAGGCGACAAGATGCACGCATCCATCCGGCAGAGTCTGGACCGCCTCTTTGTGGCCGACGAAGGCGTCGAACATGGACGCAAGGCCCGCAGTCAAGGGATCAGCGGCGCCGTCCTCTGTCAGACGGCAAGCCGATGGGCCAACTGGCTCGCCGAACTTGGCCTTGCTGACGTCGCCACCCAAATGCGCGGCAAGAACGCCTAACCCATAGCAGCAGCCCATAAAGGGATGATCCTGTTCCGTGATCTGCGGCATCAGCCCCATGACCGCGTTTTCGATCTTTGTGTCCAGCTCGGATTTCGTTGCAGGATCGTCGCTGACGCAGCCGGGGCCTCCGCCAACGATGACACCTGCATAGTCGGTGACATTCAAGCCTTCGGGCAGGTCCTCGCAATCCAGCCGGATGCGATGGGTTTGCTCGGGGGTCAGGCCGGTTTTGTCGAGGATCGAGGCATATTCGGCGTCGGATGCGTCAGCTTCAGGGCGCAATTGAAGGATCAGGAAGCGTTTCATAGTCGGGCTTTACCTGTCAAAGCGGCCAGAAGACAAGGATCGAGGGGATCGAAACTGCGATGATCAGGATCTCAAGCGGCAGACCCATGCGCCAATAGTCACCGAACCGATAGCCTCCGGGGCCCAGAACCAGCGTGTTGTTCTTGTGCCCGATCGGGGTCAGGAACGCGGCGGAGGCGGCAACGGCCACCGTCATCAGGAACGGATCGGGCGAGACCTCGAGCGTGCGGGCCATCTGGATGCCGACCGGGGCGGCGACAATGGCAGTGGCTGTGTTGTTCAGCACGTCCGACAGGGTCATTGTCACGATCATCAGCACGGTGAGAATGGCCCAGGCGGGTAGGCCATTGGTCAGCTGGATCAGGGCATTGGCGATCAATTCGGTGCCGCCTGAGGTCTCTAACGCGCTGCCCAATGGAATCATCGAGCCGAGCAGCACCACAACGGGCCATTCGATATGGTTATAGATGTCACTGATCGGCATGATTTTGGTCAGAACGTAGGCTACCACGACAAAACCCAGCGCGATGGGGAGGTAGATCAACCCGATGCTTGCTGCCAATACCGCAGTGGCGAACAGACCGATGGCGAGCCAGGCTTTTTCGTTTGCCGTTACGTTCAGGCCCCGCTGCGCCAGTGGCAGACAGCCCAGCCATTCTGTCACGTCGGCACCCCGGTCGCGGGGGCAGAGCAGCAGCAGGATATCGCCGGCCTCGACCTCGGTCTTGCGGACCTGTTCAGTGATGCGGCGACCCTGGCGTGAGATGCCCATCAGAACTGTGCTTTGTCGCCAAGCAAGACCCAACCCCTGCGCGGTGCGGCCGGTGATGCGCGCGCTTTCAGTAGCGACAACTTCGATCACCTCAAGCCCGTCGCCTTCGGCGGTCAGCATCTCTTGGCGGCGGGTGTCCGAGAAATCCAGCTTTAGCGCTGCGCGGAATTCATCCAGCGCTTCGGGGCGCGCCTCCAGGACCAGCGCGTCGCCCTCTTTCAGAGTGGCGTGGGCAGATCGGCCATAGCGCCGTTTGCCGTCGCGTATCAGGCCAATGATTGCCACGTCGGACTTCTCCGCATCCTCGTACAGCTCGCTGACGCGCTTGCCGATATGGGGCGACTCGGAGGGCAGGGTGAGTTCGGCGATGTATTCGGCCAGCGACTCGGTTGCTTCTTCCTGTGCGCCTCGGTTCGGGATCAGTCGCCAGCCGATAAGGGATACGAAAGTCAATCCGGCGATGGCCGCGATTCCGCCAACGGGCGCGAAGTCGAACATCTTGAACGGCTGGCCCAAGGTCTCGGCCCGGATCGAGGCGATGATGATGTTTGGCGGTGTCCCGATCAGGGTCGCCATGCCACCCAGGATCGTCGCAAAGCTGAGCGGCATGAGCGTCAGCCCCACCGCGCGCCCCGCTTTGCGCGCGGTCTGTATGTCTACCGGCATCAGAAGGGCCAGCGCGGCCACGTTGTTCATGAAGGCTGACAGAACTGCGCCGATCCCGCCCATCAGTGCGATATGGACGCCAAGCCCGCGCGAGGCATCCACGAGAGTGCGCGTGATCAGGAATACGGCCCCGGATCGGACCAGCCCAGCCGAGACCACCAGCACCAAGGCGACGATGATCGTTGCGGGATGTCCGAACCCGGCAAAGGCGATGTCGACTGGCACAACACCCAGCGTGACCCCGATCATCAGGGCGGCGAAGGCCACAAGGTCATACCGGAAGCGTCCCCAAAGGAGCATTCCAAAGACTGTAATGAAAAGCGTAAACAGAATGATTTGATCGGTCGTCATGGGGCCACCTTACCCCCAGATGGGCGTCCCGCAAGCCGCTCTCTTGATCCTTTGCCCCGCAAACGTCTATATGAGCGCCGAATACGCTAACATGATGACGAGGACGCACCATGGCAGGCCACTCCAAATGGGCCAATATCCAGCACCGCAAGGGACGTCAGGACGCCGCGCGGTCCAAACTGTTTTCCAAACTGTCCAAAGAGATTACCGTTGCCGCCAAGATGGGCGACCCTGATCCCGACAAGAACCCGCGCCTGCGTCTGGCGGTGAAAGAGGCGAAGTCAAACTCGGTCCCCAAGGACGTGATCGACCGCGCGATCAAGAAATCGGTTGCAGGGGAAGGCGACGAATACGAAGAAATCCGGTATGAGGGTTACGGCCCCAACGGTGTAGCCGTGATCGTCGAGACCATGACGGACAACCGCAACCGGACGGCCTCGACCGTGCGCTCGACCTTTTCCAAGAATGGTGGAAATCTGGGCGAAACCGGCTCGGTCGGGTTCATGTTCGACCGCAAGGGTGAGGTGGTCTATCAGGCGGATGCAGGTGATGCGGATACCATCTTTGAAGCCGCGATTGAGGCGGGTGCCGAGGATGTCGAAAGCTCGGAAGATGGTCACATCATCTGGTGCGCTGATACCGATCTGAACGATGTATCGAATGCGCTGGAAGAGGCGTTGGGCGAATCCGAATCCACCAAGCTGGTCTGGAAACCCACCACGACCACTGAGTTGGGTCTGGAAGACATGCAGAAGCTGATGAAGCTGGTCGACGCGCTGGAAGATGACGACGACGTTCAGCGCGTGACAACCAATTTCGAAGCCACTGACGAGGTCATGGCGCAGCTCTGATCACACCAGACCTCTTGTACCTGAAAGCCCGGCCCGTTTGGTCGGGCTTTTGTTTTTTCAGCCTCCGAAGTGTTGCTTGGCTGATCCGGCTCAAGCGATTACTCTTTGAAATGTGGGCGAGAAAACAAAAGGGCTGGCTTCGCTGCCAGAGTGATATATGGCGCGTGACCCGTCAGATCTGGCAAAACGCAACGTCCCGGTCCTGGCCGGGCAGAGCATTCTGTCTCAGGTCGCGTGGACCTTAGGCAGCCCGTCGGTGGTTTTGCCGTTTCTGGCAGTCTCATTCGAGCTGCCGATGTTCATCGCCGGGGCGTTGGTCTCGGTTCGCATGGTCGGCAGCATGATCGCGGATTTCTTTCTGGCGCGTTCGATTGCCGCGCGGCCCGAGAAGAAACGCGGGATCGCGATGACCGAAATTGCAATCGGAACCTGCCTTTTGGTCGCCATGGGAGTGGCCGCCACAGGCATCGTGCCGTTGATTGCCATTGCCTTCATTGCAGTCTTTTTCCTGATCGGGCTTATCGATGAGGTGCAGAACCTCATGTTAACCGATCTACTGGGCGATCATGTGCATTCGAAATCCCGAATGATGATGCAGTATTTGCAATTGGGGGCCGGTGGGCTGGGCGCCATAGGGTTGGCGCTTTTGTTGCATGAGTTGACCAAGGACAATCCGCCGTTTTCGCGCCACTCAGCCGTCATCGCTGTCTCCGCCACGTTCTTTTTACTGTCTGCACTGTCGATCCTCGCGATGTTTGAAATCCGAAAGGCCAACAGTCCAAAATCCAATGAAGCCAAACACTTGGGCCTGTCTTTAAAGGCCAATATCAAGTCTATTTTAAATATGTTCGAACATGCTTGGTTTCGCCGCTACCTGGTTATGCGCATGCCGCTTGTCGTGGTGTCTTTGTCGGTGCCGTTTTTCGCCCTGATTGCGGCCGAGGCGCATCATAGCTCGGCCAAAGGGCTGACCGCGATGATTGTGTCTTCCGCGTCTGGCTATCTGGTTTCGGCCCCGCTATGGCAGCTGTTAAACATGAAATCCCATCGTACTGTCATGGTCGCAGGGACTTTGATGGTGGCGATCACGGGGATCGTCCTTTTGGCGTTTCACTATCTGGGCATCGACCACGAAGTGCACCTGCATGCGACTGCCCTGTTCATCGCAACGGTTGCCGTCACGGGGATCAGCAGCGCGCGCAAGCTCTACTTTCTGGACGTCGCCCCGAAAGAGCAGCGGGTTCAGGCCTCTGCCGCGATCAAAAGCATCGCACGCCTTACAGCTGTTGCCATGTCAGCCGCTTTGGCGGCGGTCGCGCATATGCATGAGGTTTCGCTGGCGGTTGCGTTCATTGTGCTGTGCAGTCTGGTCGCAGCCGCCGCCTGCTATCTTGTCGTCTTGCCCAAGCCAGCGACACTTGATTTGCAAGGCGGCTGAAGTCACCAGAGGCCCAATCAGAAGAACGACGAAATCTCGTCCAGAGGTTTCTTCATCTTGGCAACGGAGGGGACAGTCGCGGCCTCTGATGGGTGGCCAACAGCGATGATCATCGTCGGCTTTTCCGATGCGGGGCGCCCCAGCGCGTCATTCAGGAATTTCATCGGGTTCGGCGTGTGCGTTAGTGTAGAAAGCCCGGCGTGATGCAGGGCAGCCAACAGAAAGCCCGTTGCGATATTGACGCTTTCCGGGACGTAGTAGTTTTTGTACCGCGTTCCATCCTCGAACTCACCCCAGCGCTGGGCGAATACCACGATCAGCCAGGGGGCAATGGTCAGGTGTTCTTTGACCGCGTTGGTCCCGATGGGCTCTAACGCTTTGATCCATTCATCCCCTGCGCCGCCAGCATAGAAACGACGTTCTTCTTCTTCGGCTTCTTCACGGATGCGCTGTTTCAAAGCCGGTTCAGCGATGGCGGCAAAATGCCATGGCTGGTGGTTGGCGCCGGACGGAGCGGTGCCTGCGGTCCGCAAGCAGGTCTCAATTACTTCGCGATCAACGGGGCGGTCGATGAAATCTCGAACGGTATGGCGCTGTCGCATCTTGTCGTAGAATGCCTGAGCGGCCTGCTGCATCTCGGCATCGTTCATCTCGCTTCGGTCGGGCAAAGGGATCGGATCATAGCTGAGCGCATCGCGTGAGAACATCGTCTTACTCCGGATTTTTGCCCTTTATCTGGTGGTCGGCATCCGGGATCAAGGCCTTTGCAGCGGCCTGCTTTACGGCTTTGGTCAAGGGGGTCAGGGCCGAGGCCAACACGCGACCAACCTGCCAATTGAGGGGCACGTCCAAAGGCGCATCGGGCGCGACTTCGCAAAGCCTGCCGTCCTGCAAAGCGTCGCGCACCAAGGGTTCGGGGTTCATGCCCCAACCCAATCCAGCAATAGCGGCATCGACAAACCCATGGGATGAGGGGACGAAATGCGAAGGCGGCGACAGTCGCTGCCCGGTTTGGGCCGACATCCAGACCCGCTGAAGGCTGTCCTTGCGATTGAATACAAGGCAGGGCGCTTGTGCCAGCGACCGCGCTGTCAATCCCTCACTGAACCAGTGCGTGGTGAACTCCGGGCTTGCCGTCGCGAGATACCGCATCGCGCCAAGGGCATGGGTATCACATCCGGTGACCGGTTGCCCTCCCACGGTGATTGCGGCGCTAACCTCGCCCCGGCGCAGCCAGTCTGCCGAATGCTCCTGATCGTCGATCACCAGATCGAACAACAGGTCCGGCACCTGCGTCATCACATCGATGAACCACGCAGCAAGAACATCTGCCGGAAGGGCGATGCGCACCCGTGCCGGACCGGGGCCGCTCCCCAAGGTCAATTCGCGTGCAAGTTGGGACTCCAGCAGTCCGATATCCTCAGCATGTTTGGCAATCCGCAGCCCGGCAGGCGTGGCGGTGCAGGGGGAGCCGCGATTGATCAGGCTGGTGCCGATGCGATCCTCCAACGCTTTGATCCGCTGGGATATCGCCGAGGGCGTGACGGACAGCTCAGAGGCCGCCGCGTCAAAGCTCCCGTGCCGCAGAATCGCGGCCAGCGCGTTCAGGTGATGTGGATCGATCAGCATTAGTCAGACTTAATCTTGTTCAGTATCTTTAATTTGATAGGCCGAGGCGAAGCCGCTAGTCAAACCTTCAAACGACAGGAGGTTTCATGTCCGCCCCCCTCATCGCTGGCTTTGTCCTTAGCTTCAGTCTGATTCTGGCCATTGGTGCGCAGAATGCGTTCATCCTCAGGCAGGGTCTGCGGCGCGAGCATGTGTTTATACTGTGCCTGACCTGCGCTGTATCTGATGCGATCCTGATTACCGCCGGGATTGCAGGATTTGGCACGCTGGCACAGGCCGCGCCGTGGTTCGAGACTGTCATGCGCTATGGCGGCGCCGCGTTCTTAACGTGGTACGGGTTGCGCAGCCTGTGGTCGGCCTGGCAGGGCGGCGCGGCGATGGAACTGGGGGAGAGCCAACGCACAAGTCTGCGGTCGGCGATGCTGACTGTGCTGGCCTTCACCTGGCTGAATCCGCACGTTTATCTGGATACTGTGGTGCTGATCGGCTCGATCTCGGCCCAGTATGAGGACCGGTTCAGCTTTGCCATCGGGGCTGTGACCTCAAGCTTTGTTTTCTTCTTCGCGCTGGGCTACGGGGCCAGGATACTATCGCCGTTTTTCGCACGCCCACGCGCATGGCAGGTGCTGGACGCTTTGATCGGGATTGTAATGCTGGGAATTGCGTGGAAGTTACTTGTCATGTGAAGGGTTGTTCTGCGGGTGAATTCGGTGTTCAACCGGGAACATGACAATAGCTTCCGCCCCTTCGCGCCCCGTAGTGGGAATGTTCTGGATGTTCGCTGCGGGTCTGGCCTTTGTGGTGATGACGGCGCTGGTGAAATCGCTGGGATCGACCATGGACCCGATTCAAGCTGCGTTTTTGCGCTATGTCCTTGGGTTGGTGTTTCTGTTGCCTGCTCTGCGGTCGATCCTGGCCACACGGTTGAGCAAGCGCGATCTCTCATTATTCGGGCTAAGAGGGGTCATCCACGGGGTAGCGGTCATGCTGTGGTTCTACGCGATGACACGCATTCCTTTGGCCGAGGTGACGGCCATGAACTACATGACCCCGGTCTATGTCACGCTGGGCGCGGCCCTGTTTCTGGGTGAGAAGCTGGCCTTTCGCCGGTTGGCCGCCATTCTGGTCGCCCTGATCGGCGTGCTGATCATTCTGCGCCCCGGATTTCGCGAGGTCTCCAGCGGGCATCTCGCCATGCTGGGAACGGCGCTGACGTTGGGTGGGTCTTACCTGCTGGCCAAACTGCTGGTGCGGGATATCCCGCCCTCGGTCGTGGTGGCCCATCTGTCGATCTGGGTGACGCTGGCGTTGATCCCCTTTGCAATCGCGGTCTGGTCGCCGCCTACTCTGCGGGACATCGGGGTGCTGTTTCTGGTCGCAAGCTTTGCAACAGCAGGGCATTATTTCATGACATTGGCTCTGCAGGCCGCCCCGGTTGCGGTCACACAACCAGTCACCTTCCTGCAGCTAATCTGGGCGACGATTGTCGGTGCCTTGGTGTTCCACGAAAGCGTTGACATCTGGGTCGTGGCTGGCGGTACGCTGATCCTGACCGCCGTCAGCTTCATTTCCTGGCGCGAGGCGATGCTGAACAAGCGCGATGTGACACCATCGGCTTTTGCACCCAAAGCATGAAAACATCCGTCCGAAAACGAGATTGATTGACGAGTCAATAAAAAGCGCCTAGCGTCGTCGGGAAATCCTGTTGCCCAGGGGGACGCGATGCCAAAAGTCGGAATGGAGCCTATACGCCGTGATGCGATCGTTCGTGCGACGATTGCAGAATTGGGCGTACAGAAATCTCTGGACGTGACCGTCAGCCAGATCGCCAAACGTGCCGGCATGTCCAGCGCACTGGCGCACCACTACTTTGGCGGCAAGGATCAGATCTTTTTGGCTGCTATGCGGCAAATCCTGACGGATTTCGGCAAGGAAGCCCGGACCGAACTGGCCGCCGCGGCCCCCGACCAACGGGCGCAAGCCATCATCCGCGCCTGTTTCGCCCATTCATGCTTCACCCCGGACGTGATTGCCGCGTGGATGACATTCTATGTCCTTGCGCAGACAAACGATGATGCTCTGCGGCTATGGAAGGTCTATCAGGCGCGTATCCGCTCGAACCTGATCCATGCGCTTCGCCCCCAAATTGCCGAACCCGTGAACGCGGCCGAGACCATGATTGCCCTGATCGACGGGCTTTATATCCATTCGGCGCTGAGCGCCCCGGAAGAGCCACAGCTGGCTGCCAATCACGCCTTGCGCGTCCTGAATACTCTGCTCGAGGGCGAAAAATGACAAAACCCAACATTCTGATCCTGATGGTGGATCAGCTGAACGGCACCTTGTTTCCCGACGGTCCGGCCGACTGGTTGCACGCGCCGAACCTGAAGAAACTGGCCGAACGCTCGACCCGTTTTGCCAATGCCTATACTGCCTCACCGCTTTGCGCGCCGGGACGGGCAAGCTTCATGTCAGGTCAGTTGCCCTCACGCACGGGGGTCTACGACAACGCGGCCGAGTTCCGCAGCGACATTCCGACCTATGCACACCATCTGCGCCGCGCGGGCTACTACACCTGTCTGTCGGGCAAGATGCATTTTGTCGGGCCAGACCAGTTGCACGGGTTCGAAGACCGCCTGACCACCGATATCTACCCTGCCGATTTCGGTTGGACCCCGGATTACCGCAAACCGGGTGAGCGGATCGACTGGTGGTATCACAACATGGGGTCCGTCACCGGCGCGGGGGTGGCCGAAATCTCAAACCAGATGGAGTATGACGACGAGGTTGCTTACCACGCCAAGGCCAAGCTCTATGATCTGGCGCGCGGCAAGGACGACCGTCCGTGGGCTATGACCGTCAGCTTTACCCATCCGCATGACCCCTATGTTGCGCGCCGCAAATACTGGGATCTTTATGAGGATTGCGAACATCTGCTGCCCGAGATCTCTGATCTTGGCTATGACAATCAGGACCCGCATTCCAAGCGTATTTTCGACGCGAATGACTGGCGCAGCTTCGACATCACCGAAGAAGAAATCCGCAAGTCGCGCCGCGCGTATTTCGCCAATATCTCATACCTGGACGACAAGATCGGTGAGATCCTCGAAGTGCTGGAGACGACGCGCCAAGAGGCGATCATCATGTTTGTCTCGGACCATGGCGACATGCTGGGCGAGCGCGGGTTGTGGTTCAAGATGACGTTCTTTGAGGGCTCGTCGCGCGTGCCTTTGATGATCTCTGCCCCGGATTTACCTGCGGGCCTGACTGAAACGCCTGTGTCCACCATCGACGTGACCCCGACTCTGGGCGCACTGGCCGGTGTTGATATGGCTGAGATCGCTCCGTGGACTGATGGTGAAGACCTCGTGCCTTTGGCCAAAGGGCAGGAGCGGACAGACCCGGTGGCGATGGAATACGCGGCCGAGGCCTCCTATGCGCCGCTGGTCTCGTTGCGCTACGGCAAGTGGAAATACAATCGTTGCGCGCTGGACCCCGATCAGCTGTTTGATCTTGATGCCGACCCGCATGAACAGATCAACCTCGCCGATGATCCCGCGCATGCCGGAACCTTGCAAACGATGCGGGCGAAGTCCGAGGCGCGCTGGGACCTGGACCGCTTCGATGCGGATGTCCGCGCCAGTCAGGCGCGCCGCTGGGTTGTCTACGAGGCGCTGCGGCAAGGTGGGTATTACCCGTGGGACTACCAGCCCCTGCAAAAAGCATCCGAGCGCTACATGCGCAACCACATGGACCTGAATATCGTCGAGGAAAGCCAGCGGTTCCCGCGCGGCGAGTGATCTCTTCCTCTTTTTGAAAATACGCCCGCCGGAGGCAGAGCAGGTTTCGAAACCTCTCACGGCGGATCTATGGAGACGTGAAATGGAAGCAGATTTTGTCATTGTGGGTGCTGGCTCTGCCGGCTGTGCGATGGCCTATCGCCTGAGCGAGGCCGGGGCCTCGGTCCTGGTGATCGAACACGGGGGCACCGATGCCGGACCCTTCATTCAGATGCCCGCGGCGCTGAGCTATCCGATGAATATGTCGCTTTATGACTGGGGATTCAGCTCGGAACCCGAACCCAACATGAACAACCGCCGGATGGCCTGTCCGCGCGGCAAGGTGATCGGTGGGTCGTCCTCTATCAACGGGATGGTCTATGTGCGCGGCCACGCGCGGGATTTTGATACTTGGGCCGATATGGGTGCGGATGGGTGGTCCTATGCGGATGTGCTGCCTTACTACAAACGCATGGAAAACTGGCATGATGGCGGCCATGGCGGTGACCCGGAATGGCGAGGCAAGGATGGTCCGCTACATGTGTCACGCGGTCCGCGCAAAAACCCGTTGTTCCAAGCCTTCGTCGACGCCGGTCAGCAAGCGGGCTATGAAGTCACGGGCGACTATAACGGCGAAAAGCAGGAAGGCTTCGGCCCGATGGAACAGACCGTCTGGAAAGGACGGCGCTGGTCGGCGGCAAATGCTTATCTGCGACCTGCTCTGAAACGTCCCAACTGCGACCTCGTCAAGGGATTGGCGTCGCGCGTTGTGATGGAAGAGGGTCGCGCGGTTGGCGTCGAACTGGTGCGTGGCGGCAAGAAAGAGGTCATTCGTGCCCGCCGCGAGGTTATTCTGGCGGCCTCATCGATCAATTCGCCCAAACTGCTGATGCTCTCGGGTATCGGTTCGGCATCGCATCTGGCAGAGCACGGCATTGACGTGATTGCCGACCGCCCCGGCGTGGGTGCGAACCTGCAGGACCATCTGGAGTTGTATATCCAGCAAGCCTCGTTGCAGCCGATCACGCTGTACAAACACTGGAATCTGTTCAGCAAAGGTCTTATTGGGGCGCAGTGGCTGTTCACCAAAACCGGTCTTGGTGCCTCGAACCAGTTCGAGAGCGCGGCGTTCATCCGGTCGAACCCGGGTGTGGAATACCCCGATATCCAGTACCACTTCCTGCCAATTGCAGTGCGCTATGATGGCCAAGCCGCGGCCGAGGGGCACGGATTCCAGGCGCATGTGGGGCCGATGCGGTCTCCGTCGCGTGGGGCTGTGACTTTGCGGTCGAACAAGGCTGAAGACGCGCCGGTGATCCGGTTCAACTACATGAGCCATGAAAAAGACTGGGAAGACTTCCGCAAATGTATCCGCCTCACCCGCGAGATCTTTGGTCAGGACGCCTTCAAACCCTATGCGGGCAAGGAGATTCAGCCCGGCGCCTCAGTGCAGACGGATGAGGAACTGAATGCCTTCATCGCAGAGCATGCCGAAAGCGCCTATCACCCCTGTGGCACCTGCCGGATGGGGCGCGCGGATGACAAGAACGCCGTGGTCGACCCCGAAGGCCGTGTCATTGGCGTGGATGGTTTGCGTGTGGCTGACAGCTCGATCTTCCCACAGATCACTAATGGGAACCTCAACGCGCCGTCGATCATGGTAGGCGAGAAGATGTCGGATCACCTGCTGGGCAAGGATGCGCTGCCGAAGGCCAATGACCGCCCGTGGATTCACCCGCAATGGGAGGTGGCGCAGCGCTGATTTGATCCGCGTCAAAGTGGGGTGGGGCGACATCCGATAAACCTCAATCGCAACGATATTTATTCAGGAGCGAACAGGAATGTCCCACACCCCGCATGAACTGGCCGAAGAGTTTCCGGACAAGGTTGAGGTGATGAGCCAGCTCAAGCAGACGGACGCTCATTTTGCGCGGCTGGCTGAAGAGTATCACGAAATCAACCGCCGCGTTCACCGCGCCGAAACCAATATCGAGCCGGTGGAAGAGCTGGCCGAGGGCGAGATGCGCAAGAAACGCGCCGCGCTTAAGGATGAGATCTGGGCGATCGTGTCCAAGGCTTAATGCCAACAGCGGGGGCTCTGCCCCCGCACCCCCGGGATATTTTTAGCCAGATGAAGATCAAGTGACCTCATAGGGCAGTGTGCCTCGGGTATGAGTGTCGATGGCCAAGCGCCGTTCCAGTGGCGGAACCGAGCGTTGGTGGCAATTTGCGCGCTCACAGATGCGGCAGGAAATGCCGATCGGTTCATAGGCGCTGGCGTTGTTGATATCCAGATTGTCTGCATAGACCAAGGCTTCGGCGTGGCGGGTTTCGCAGCCTAGTGCGATGGCATAGCGGCGCACCGGCGCACCGAATGAGCCACCGGGTTTTGAGACATCCCTTGCCAGCGAGATATAGCGGACACCATCGGGTGTTTCCGCCAGTTGCCGCAGGAAATGCCCCGGTGTTTCAAAGGCGCGGTGGACGTTCCACAACGGGCAGGCACCGCCAAAGCGGGCAAATTGCAGCCGCGTGGCCGAGTGGCGCTTGGTAATCGTTCCGGCCTGATCCACGCGGACGAAGAAGAACGGGATGCCTTTTGCGCCGGGCCGCTGCAAAGTGGACAGGCGGTGCGCGACCTGTTCGATTGAGGCGCCAAAGCGGTTGCTGAGCATTTCCAGATCATGCCGATCCTCTTGGGCGGCGGCCAGAAACGCGCTGTAGGGCATCAGGGACGCGCCAGCGAAGTAGTTGGCAAGGCCGATTTTGGCGATGGCGCGGGCCTCTTCACTCTGGAACTTGGCGAAATCGAGCGTCGCCTCTAACAGCTTGTCTTGACTGATCAGGGCAACCTGAAGCAGCAGCTGAAAGACCTGCGTTTGCGGTGCAGCACGTGAGGATAGGCGCAGGGTTCTGCTTTCCTTGTCGTAGCTACGCAGCGGGTTGATGTCTGAAAAGATCACTTGAATACCGCGCTCTTCCAGGCTTTGCAGCGCGGCCTGGCGGATGCCACCTGGGCCGTCGGCGCGTTTTGCGAACAGTTCGGCGGCGCGGTCAACCGCGTCGATATAGTTGTCGCAATAGTGGAAGAAGTCGCGAACTTCCTCCCACGGGCTGGCTTGGGTGCGGGAGTCTTCGCGGCCTAGCGCTTCGTCTAGTGAGGCGAGGCGTTCGTGGGTTTGGCGATAGCTTCGGTGCAGCTCGATAAAGGCACGGGCAAGGGCTGGGGCGTTTGAGGCGGTTAGGCGCAGATCAGCTAGTGGGGGGATATCGTCGGCAAAGACCGGATCGGCCAGCGCCTCACGCATATCCGAGACCAGCCGCTCGCTATCGCCCGTACTTAGCTCGGTCACGTCCATGCCGAACTCTTGCGCCAACGCCAGAACAACCGTGGTCGAGATCGGCCGGTTGTTGTTTTCCATTTGGTTCAGGTAGGGCAGGGAAACACCCAGTTTTGTGGCAAATTCCTTCTGGGTCAGCGTCAGGCGCGTACGCATTTCGCGCAGTTTTGCGCCGGCATAGAGTTTTTGAGTAGCCATGGGCGTGCCTTTGCAAATTTTCTATTTCGGCACGTTAGCTTTGCAAACCCACTTGGGCAAGGCGGATTAGAGGCCCAATTGTCGTTCGCGCCAAATGACCGAAGCAATGGCGGCTATGGCAAGGATCGCGGTGACCAGCATGAGCCAGAGCAGGGGCATTGCGCCTGTTTCGACGGTTAGCAGGGCTCCTGCCAATGCGCTCAGACCTGCTCCTCCGCCCAGCATGATTGCGCCGCTGAGGCCAGAGGCGGTGGCGGCCAGATGTGGCCGCACTGACAAGGCGCCAGATGTTGCATTTGGAATCGTCATGCCATTGCCCAATCCGACGAACGTCATGAAGCCGAAAAAGCTGAGCGCTGTTCCGAAGCCGGTCAGGAACAATGCGGCAGAAAGGGCGACGCCTGCGGCGTTCAACCAGGTTCCCCAAAGCACCATGCGGTTGATGCCGAACCTGACCGAATAGCGCCCGCTGAAGAAGTTCCCCAGAAAATAGCCCAAAGCAGGTGCGCCGAAATAGATCCCGACTTCGGCCGCGCTCATGCCAAAGACTTCGGTTCCGATAAAGGGCGCACCGCCCAGATAGGCAAAGAACGCGCCCGATGAGCAGGCCGAGGAGAGCGAATAGCCCCAGAACCGGGGAGACATCAGCAGCTCGGGGTATTCGCGAAATTGCTGCAGCAGAGTTTTGCCGCTTTTGGCTGAGGTTTCCCCGAAATCGAGATAAGTCAAGGCAAGGGTCAAGGCGCCCAAGGCGAAAGGCAGCCAGAAATTGGCTTTCCAGCCAAAGCTCTCTTCCAGAAACCCGCCTATGGCCGGGCCAATCATCGGGACTACGGCCATTCCCATTGTGACGTAACCGATCATCGAGGCCGCCTGATCCTGATCATACATGTCCCGAACCGCGGCCCGGCTCAGCACCATCCCGACCACCACGACCGCCTGACACATGCGAAAAAGTAGGAACACCTCGGCCGTCGGTGCGTAGATGCAGCCAAGTGTCGCCAGCAGAAAGAGTGCGAGTCCCCAAAGCAAAACCGGGCGTCGTCCCGCCTTGTCTGCAATTGGTCCGATGATGATCTGCAGGACCGCGTTTACCAGCAGGTAAAGGGCAATCGACAGTTGCATGACCTTGTAATGCGTGTCGAAATGCAGGGCCATGTTCGGCAGGCTTGGCAGGAATAGATTCATGCTCAGCGCCGACAGTCCCGAGAGAAGAACCAAAGTGCCGATTGTGGGTGGTGTGCGATAAGCCGACGACGTTCTGAACTGCATGGTTCGCTTGTATAGCTGTTGAGTAGGCAAAGGCCAGACGCTTGATGCTGTTGGTAAAAATTCGCAAATTTACAGTTTGAGCAAACGAGATTTTCAAAACTTTGCAAATTTGCCGAAAATATCTTTGGCTGAAGGGTAGCTCACTGTAGGGTCCGGTCAGATTTCACAGGGGACTATCGCCATGAAAGACATCCTTTCCGAGCTTGAAGAACGCCGCAACGCGGCCCGTCTGGGTGGTGGGCAAAAGCGGATCGACGCGCAGCATGGGCGGGGCAAGCTGACCGCGCGCGAGCGGATCGAGCTGCTGCTGGACGAAGGCAGTTTTGAAGAATTCGACATGTTTGTCAGCCACCGTTGCACCGAATTCGGGATGGAAAAACAAAAGCCTGCCGGGGATGGTGTGGTCACCGGCTGGGGCACGATCAATGGCCGTATGGTCTATGTGTTCAGCCAGGATTTCACTGTTTTCGGTGGCTCGCTGTCGGAAACGCACGCGCAGAAGATCTGCAAGATCATGGATATGGCCGTGCAGAACGGCGCGCCGATCATTGGGATCAACGACTCGGGTGGTGCGCGTATACAGGAAGGTGTCGCCTCGCTTGCCGGATATGCCGAAGTGTTCCAGCGCAACATTACTGCATCGGGCGTGGTGCCTCAGATCAGCGTGATCATGGGCCCCTGTGCAGGTGGCGCGGTGTACAGCCCGGCGATGACGGACTTTATCTTCATGGTGAAGGACTCGTCTTACATGTTCGTCACCGGCCCGGACGTGGTGAAGACCGTCACGAATGAGGTCGTTACAGCTGAGGAATTGGGCGGAGCTTCAACACATACCAAAAAGTCCTCGGTCGCGGATGGCGCTTTTGAAAACGATGTCGAAGCTTTGGCCGAGGTGCGCCGACTGGTCGACTTCCTGCCGCTCAACAACCAGGAAAAACCTCCGGTTCGGCCTTTCTTTGACGATCCCAACCGTGTCGAAACCTCATTGGATACATTGGTTCCGGACAACCCGAACACACCGTATGACATGAAGGAACTGATCACGAAGATTGCGGATGAAGGCGATTTCTACGAGATTCAGGAAGACTTCGCCAAGAACATCGTCACTGGCTTCATCCGGCTTGAAGGGCAGACTGTTGGTGTCGTGGCCAACCAGCCTATGGTTCTGGCTGGATGTCTGGATATCGACAGCTCACGCAAGGCGGCGCGGTTTGTGCGCTTCTGCGACTGTTTCGAGATCCCGATTCTGACGCTTGTGGACGTGCCCGGTTTCCTGCCCGGGACGCAGCAGGAATATAGCGGCGTGATCAAACATGGTGCCAAGCTGCTTTATGCGTATGGTGAAGCGACTGTGCCGAAAGTGACGGTTATCACCCGTAAGGCCTATGGTGGTGCTTATGTTGTGATGGCATCGAAGCACCTGCGTGGCGATTTCAACTATGCGTGGCCCACCGCCGAGATCGCGGTGATGGGTGCGAAAGGCGCGACCGAGATCATCCATCGCGCTGACCTCGGCGACGCTGAGAAGACCGCGCAGCATGTCTCCGACTATGAAGACCGTTTCGCCAACCCGTTTGTGGCGGCTGAACGCGGATTTGTGGATGAGGTGATCATGCCGCAATCAACGCGCCGTCGTGTCTCACGGGCTTTTGCCAGCCTGCGCGGCAAGCAGTTGAAAAACCCGTGGAAAAAGCACGACAACATCCCTCTCTGAGCGTGCGGGGTGGGGCGACCCACCCAAGTCCGCCGAAAATTGCGGTACTCCACCGCAATTTGCCCGAAATCAAGGCAGAATTGACAACGAGCGAAAAATCGTCGAATGATCCGGTCCATCAGACATAGAAACGCGCGGGCACATAGCACTGCGCGCGCGATCCCGGAAGGAGGAGCCTGCCATTGGCGGGTCCGGGGTCGCGCCTTGGGTCTGATGTTTAGTATCCTGTCTCTGCCAAGCATTTCAGTGGCCGAAACCTCTCTGCCCGTGCCTTCAGGCCAACCCGTGCATCTGAGCGACGTTCTGTTGGACAACAACCCGGGAGAGCTGTGGGTGCGGTTCCGGTTCATCGCCCCAAAGATCGGCGCGACGGTGGGGCGGATCGGGTACGACGTAGCCTCAAACGACATGGAGCATCTGTGCCAGACGCTGGCGGTTGCCTATGTCGCCCAGCATGATTTGGACCCGGCCCTGGTGGTAATTTCACTGTCCGACCGCCCGATCCAATTCGGCGATGCCGCCCCCGATGCAACTCAGTTTTTCGAAGCCTACCGGCTGGAGCAGTCCCGGTGTATCTGGGAGGGGCTCTGACCATGATCCGTCGTCATGAAAGCAGAGCATCTCAGACAACGGATGCGGCTTTGGAGGTGCGCGCTATGACTTTTTCCCCTTTCGGGTGCGAATTCTTATTCCCGATGACAGCGGTCAACGAGGTGCTAGGATGTTGAAGCATCGGGGTTTTCCGGGCCGTCTGCCTGGGACGGATTTTCAATTCACTATCCGCCGTGCCAACCCTAAGGGCGTGACGCCGATCACCCGGCGTGAGCGGTTCCGCGACCGCAAACCTGCGGACCGTCGCGCAGATGCCGCCTTTATGGAGGCGCTTTGGCAGAACTTCGGGGATCAGCCCTTTGAACGCGGCAATCTGGATGCAGGGCGGCTGAGCTGGCTGTTTGAGCGTGAGGTCGTGCCAGCCGAAGATCCCTTCGACCCGGCTAGCTATGATGCGTTGTTGGTCATTGATCTGGACGCGGCACGTGCGTCTTTTCCCGAAGTTTTCGGAGTGGGCTGAGCGGTGATCCACCCTGTGCCTCATATCCTTGCCCGCATGGGTAAAACCCTGCCCGAAGACGGGCAGGGCGGGTATGTGGCGTCAGAAGTTCAGCTGCGCGGCGACCTGAACCCGGCTGCCGTCGAAGGTGTCACCGGTTGTTGCGTCGTTGCGCTCACCATAGATGTACTCGGCGCTCAGCGTCAGGCTGTCGGTCGCCTGATAGAAGGCGTTGACGTGAATTGTCTCCAACTCGGTGAAGTTGAGGGATCCGCTGCCGTCCGAGAAGCTGTTGGTCGCCAGATCATAGTCTTCCCGACCATAGGCGATGCCGACATTCCATTTCGCACCCAGATCCTGACGGAGCTCAATCGTGTAGCCGTCGACGTCGTTGGCCTGGCCGTTGACGATGGCGTCGCCAAGGCCGATCAGGTAGGGGCCGATCGCTTGACCAGTCACGTAGTTGACCTGGAACAGACCGCCATGCCATGGGCGAACCGATCCCGACAGGGTCACGCCCCACTGGTCCACTTCGGTGGCACCATCGCTGGTTTCGGCTTTACCGTAGAGGCCCGAGATACGCGCGATGTAAGTACCGTCATTGTATTCAGCCGCCGCGGTCAAAACCGGTTCGTTCGAGTTCGAGTCGCTGACGTTTTCCTCAAGCGAAACGCTGAACTCAGTGTTCGTGCCGAAGCTGTTGGTATAGCGGATTTGCGGCTGACGGGCGAAGGCGATGCCGACGGGGCCGTTGAATTCAACGGATGTGGGGTAGGTGTCCAGCGGCTGGAAGTTGGTCCAGTACTGACCGATCAGCCAATTATCACCAATGGTGATGTTGGCGTGACGCAGGCGCAGTTCGGCCGTGCCGTTAGACGCAAACAGGTCCAGCTCCAACTGACCGCCGATGTCACCCAGGGCGCTGGGCGTGCTGGTGCGCAGGCCGATGCGCGATTGGCGTACGGTGCTTCCGAAGGTGCCGCTGGTTGCGGTCGACGGCTCGCCAATGACGTTCACGAACGCGGTGTCGCCCTGATCGAAGTCGAAGTCATAGAAGAAGTCGGCCTTGATGTAGCCGTAAAGGTCCAGGCTGGTGTTCCCAAGGCGGAAATCGCCATTGGCGGGGCCGGCGCTGGAGGCTTCGAGGGCTTCGACCCGAGCCCGCAGAGCATCAAGCTCGGCCTGAGTTTGAGCGTCCTGAGCAAAGGCAAGCGTGCTGGTCACACTAAACGCAGTGGCAGCAAGCAGGATTGCCTTTTTTCTCTTTGTAAACATGTGGGTGTTTCCTTGTTTGCGAGTGTGCATGGCCAAAGTTCCACGCGCCCAGCGATCAGGGAAATCACGAAAGAGGGACTGAAAACGCGTTTTTACTCAAGTATTTGTGCTGAAAATAAGGTCGTGATTCACGGCATGGTGAACAGATCGGTTAACCCACAGCATATGCGCAAAAATAATCTGCGAACGAGAGTGATCGCCCGTGATATTGCGGGTGCAGAAATCAGGCCAGCGGCAGTGGAATGTAACGAAACTGTGACGGCTTGGGCGGGGTCGACGCAGCAAAATCGCACAACTCTGGTCGGCATGAATTTGCGCGGAGTTTCGCCTGTTGGGCAGATTCTGGCCGGAATCTTAGGTGGAAACAATAACTTGTTTGCAGACAAGATTGTGCAGTGCATTTTGATCCAGCCGTGCGACACTACTTTGCCTGCGTCGCACATGCACCTACTATTCCGTACCCCTTCCTTGCGCGGGCAGGCTTGTGTTCCCCACATCGTCCTGTCCGCGTTTTTCTTTGCACAAAAAACTGGCCTGAATGGGCATAAACCTGCGCAAAACGCTGAGTTTACCTCGTTGTTATTGAATAACGGTGCTGAGTTCCTGCATCTGCCTCTAAGAGCAATACAAAAAACCACGAGGCAGACATCATGCGTATTTCAAAAGTGTTCCTTGCACTGGCAACCTTTGCGGGCCTCTCGGCCTGCGGCGATACTCTCGGCGAACAGGCCATCCTGGGCGGCGGCGCGGGCGCTGTCGGGGCAGCCGTTCTCAGTGCCGATCCGTTGGTCGGTGCGGCCGTCGGGGCCGCAGGCAACGTGCTGTACTGTAAGACGCAGAACACCTGTAACTAACGCGAATTTTCGGGGCGCAAGCCGCCCCGTCCGTCGTCACGCATTGCGCCGACGTGGGGATGCCCTCCCTGCGGCGGCTTTTTGCGTTTCCAGAACACCAAGCCAAAGGACGTTCCATGTTCAATAAGATCCTGATCGCCAACCGGGGCGAGATCGCCTGCCGGGTTATGAAGACCGCCCGTAAAATGGGTATCGGCACCGTTGCCATCTATTCGGACGCGGACAAGAACGCACTGCACGTGTCGATGGCGGATGAGGCTGTCCATATCGGCCCGCCGCCTGCCAACCAGTCGTATATCGTGATCGACAAGGTCATGGACGCCATCCGCCAGAGCGGCGCGCAGGCTGTCCACCCCGGATATGGCTTTCTGTCGGAGAACGCCAAATTCGCCGAGGCGCTGGATGCTGAAGGCGTGGCATTCGTCGGCCCCCCGGTCGGTGCGATTGAAAGCATGGGGGACAAGATCACCTCGAAAAAGATCGCTCAGGAGGCCGGTGTTTCTACGGTACCCGGCTATATGGGCCTGATCGAAGACGCCGACGAAGCGGTCAAAATCTCGAACGACATCGGCTATCCGGTGATGATTAAGGCCAGCGCCGGCGGCGGCGGTAAAGGCATGCGGATCGCCTGGAATGACGAAGAGGCCCGCGAGGGGTTTCAGTCCTCGAAGAACGAGGCCGCGAACTCGTTCGGTGACGACCGGATCTTTATCGAGAAATTCGTGACCCAACCGCGTCACATCGAAATTCAGGTTCTGTGCGACAGCCATGGAAACGGCATCTATCTGGGTGAACGCGAATGCTCGATCCAGCGCCGGAACCAGAAAGTCGTGGAAGAGGCCCCGTCGCCCTTCCTGGATCCTGAGACCCGCAAGGCCATGGGCGAACAGGCCGTCGCGCTGGCCAAGGCCGTGGGCTATTCCAGCGCGGGTACGGTGGAATTCATCGTCGATGGCGAAAAGAACTTCTACTTCCTTGAGATGAACACCCGTCTTCAGGTGGAACACCCGGTGACGGAACTGATCACCGGTGTCGATCTGGTGGAGCAGATGATCCGCGTGGCGAATGGCGAAAAGCTGACCATCACGCAGGATGACGTGACGCTGACGGGCTGGGCGATCGAGAACCGCCTCTATGCAGAAGATCCATATCGCAACTTCCTGCCGTCAATCGGCCGTTTGACCCGCTATCGCCCGCCGCAGGAAACCGCTGCCGGTCCGCTGCTGGTCAATGGCAAATGGCAAGGCGACGCGCCCGAGGGTGAGGCTGCCGTGCGCAATGATACCGGCGTCTATGAGGGCGGCGAAATCAGCATGTATTACGACCCGATGATCGCCAAGCTTTGCACATGGGCCCCAACCCGCGAAGCCGCGATTGAGGCGATGCGCGTGGCGCTGGACAGTTTCGAGGTTGAAGGGATTGGCCACAACCTGCCGTTCCTGTCGGCGGTGATGGATCACCCGAAATTCGTCAGCGGTGACATGACCACCGCCTTTATCGCCGAAGAATACCCGGACGGGTTCGAAGGTGTGACATTGCCCGAAGGCGACCTGCGCCGGATCGCGGCCTCATGCGCGGCGATGCACCGGGTGGGTGAGATTCGCCGGACGCGAGTTTCGGGACGGATGGACAACCACGAACGCAAGGTCGGCAAGCGCTGGGTCGTTTCGCTGGAGGGTCATGATTTTGCCGTTCAGGTCAACGCCGACAAAGAAGGCGCGACCGTCAAGTTCGAGGACGGCTCGACCGTCCGCGTCGCATCTGACTGGACACCGGGCGACCAGCTGGCGGTGCTGGATGTGGATGGAATCCCTCTGGTTCTGAAAGTTGGCAAGGTTTCGGGCGGGTTCCGCATTCGCAACCGGGGTGCCGATCTGAAGGTCCATGTGCGCCGCCCGCGTCAGGCCGAGCTGGCCAAACTGATGCCAGAAAAACTGCCGCCGGATACGTCGAAAATGCTGCTCTGCCCGATGCCGGGTCTGGTTGTGAAGATCGACGTGGAAGTCGGTCAGGAGGTCCAGGAAGGTCAGGCGCTGTGCACAATCGAGGCGATGAAGATGGAAAACATCCTGCGCGCCGAGAAGAAGGGCACCGTTGCCAAAATCAACGCAGGCCCAGGCGACAGCCTTGCCGTGGACGAAGTGATCATCGAGTTCGAATAATCATGACCGCGCTTTTGGCATATCCTCAGGTCTCACCGGCGTTCTGCGCCGGTGGTCTGAGGCGTGGCAAAAGCGTTCAGCCGCCTTCGCGCCGTTCGCGGATTTCGCGTTCGCGCAGGGGGGTTTTGTCGATCGAGCGGCCGATCTCGCGCACGCTCCACGGGGACGGTTTGCGCAGTTTGACCACGCCGTCCTTGTCGACAAAGACCATCTGGAACCCGCGCGGGCGCAGCTTGGACCGGATCGCGGATCGTGCGGACGGATCCGTATCCGTCAGCACCACGACATCCCGATCCCGCATCGCGTCCTCGCCTTCCAGCAACATGTCGATCTGCTGCTGGAACCGGGGATCGGCGGGAGTATCGGCGAAGACGACAATGGGCCGGTGGGTCCACATGAAATCGCTCAACTCACTGTCGCCGACAGGGCGAACATATTCATCATCAGCAGGTGCTGTTCCGTCGGCGGCCATGGCAGCCAGCGGGATAAGTGCCGAGAAAACAAGGGCAAGCGTTTTGTTCATGGGGCCTCCTGTCCCGTTGAATATAGCCTCTGCGCGCGCGAATGCGACCGGCGATTTGCACAAGACGCTCAATTTGTCGCGCGTGGGCCATGCCCGGCATCTGCTGAACCACGATACGCACGGATTGCAGGCTGCTGCAGGCCGAACTGACGAGAGGACACCTCGATGACCGATAAGAATGACTGGCGCGCGCTGGCCGAGAAAGAACTGCGCGGACGGCCACTGGACGATCTGACCAAGGAAACGCTGGAAGGCATCAGCGTCAAACCGCTTTATACGCAGGACGACACCGCCGATTTGCCGCATATGGGCACTCTGCCGGGGTTTGGCCCGTTCACGCGCGGTGTGAAGGCGACGATGTATGCCGGGCGGCCTTGGACCATCCGCCAATATGCCGGTTTCTCGACCGCCGAGGAATCAAACGCCTTCTACCGGCGCAATCTGGCTGCAGGTCAGCAGGGTGTCTCGGTCGCCTTCGATCTGGCAACGCACCGCGGCTATGACAGCGATCATCCGCGCGTTGTCGGCGATGTCGGTAAGGCCGGTGTTGCGATTGACAGCGTTGAGGATATGAAAATCCTGTTCGACGGCATCCCGCTCGACAAGGTCTCGGTTTCGATGACCATGAACGGCGCGGTCATCCCGGTTTTGGCAAGCTTCATCGTTGCGGGCGAAGAGCAGGGGCACGACAAATCGGTCCTGTCCGGCACCATTCAGAATGACATTCTGAAAGAGTTTATGGTGCGTAACACCTACATCTACCCGCCTGAGCCGTCGATGAAGATCATCTCGGACATTATCGAGTACACGTCGAACGAGATGCCCAAGTTCAACTCGATCTCGATCTCCGGCTATCACATGCAAGAGGCCGGCGCGAACCTTGTGCAGGAGCTGGCCTATACCATCGCAGACGGACGCGAATATGTGCGGGCTGCGCTGGATGCGGGCATGGATGTCGATAAATTCGCAGGCCGTTTGTCGTTCTTCTTTGCTATCGGCATGAATTTCTTCATGGAGATTGCGAAACTGCGCGCCGCGCGGACCCTGTGGCATCGCGTGATGACTGAATTCGGGGCGAAGTCCGAACGCTCCAAGATGCTGCGAACACACTGCCAGACCTCAGGTGTCTCGCTGCAGGAGCAGGACCCTTATAACAATGTGATCCGCACCGCGTATGAGGCGATGAGCGCCGTTCTGGGCGGTACCCAGTCGCTGCACACCAACGCTTTGGACGAGGCGATTGCCCTGCCCACAGATTTCTCGGCCCGCATTGCGCGGAACACGCAGTTGGTCTTGCAGGAAGAGACCGGCGTGACTGATGTGGTCGATCCGCTGGCGGGCTCTTACTACGTGGAAAGCCTGACCAATGATCTGATCGAGAAAGCCTGGGCCCTGATGGAAGAGGTCGAGGAAATGGGCGGTATGACCAAAGCCGTCGCCTCGGGCATGCCCAAGCTACGGATCGAGGAAAGCGCCGCGCGTCGTCAGGCGATGATCGACCGGGGAGATGAGGTGATCGTCGGCGTCAACAAATACCGCAAAGAACAGGAAGACCCGATCGACATTCTGGACGTCGACAACGTGGCCGTGCGCGAATCTCAGGTCGCGCGGCTGGAAGAGATCCGCGCCACCCGCGACGAGGCCGCTTGTCAGGCCGCGTTGGACGCGCTGACCAAGGCCGCACAAGAAGGCGGAAACCTGCTGGCTGCTGCGGTCGAGGCCGCCCGCGCCCGCGCATCGGTAGGAGAGATCAGTATGGCAATGGAGAAAGAGTTCGGCCGCCACCGCGCCGAGGTGAAGACCCTGGCGGGCGTTTATGGCGCTGCGTACGAGGGTGACGAGGGCTTTGCCGCGATCCAGAAATCCATCGAAGACTTTGCCGAGGTCGAGGGGCGTCGCCCCCGTCTGTTGGTGGTCAAGATGGGGCAGGACGGTCACGACAGGGGTGCCAAGGTGATCGCAACGGCCTTTGCCGATATCGGGTTTGACGTGGACGTTGGCCCTCTGTTCCAGACCCCGGCCGAGGCCGCGCAGGACGCCGTGGACAATGACGTGCATGTGGTGGGTATCTCGTCTCAGGCGGCAGGCCATAAGACGCTGGCACCGCAGCTTGTTGAGGAGCTCAAGAAAGCTGGGGCTGAGGACATCATCGTAATTTGCGGTGGCGTGATCCCTCAACAGGACTATCAATTCCTGTATGACAACGGGGTTAAGGCGATCTTTGGGCCGGGGACAAATATTCCCGATGCCGCACAGGACATCTTGCGCCTGATCCGCGACGCGCGGGACTGAGGCGGGGCAGGGTGCTGTCTGCCCCCTCTTTGCCTGACGGCAAATTCACCCCCGAAGGTATTTTCAAACAGAAGAAGGGCGCGGGTTTGGCTTGCGCCCTTTTGTTGTGTGCGTAGGGTGTCATCGTGGAGGGCGCGATGGAGTTGGATCATATTGCGGTGGCGGGTGCCACGTTGGAAGAGGCCACGGCGCATGTAGAAGATGCGCTAGGTGTCAGTCTTCAGGCCGGTGGCAAGCATGAGGCATTTGGCACGCATAATCGGTTGCTTGGCCTGAAGGACGGGCTGTATCTGGAGGCGATTGCCATCGACCCGGATGCGCCTCGTCCCGACAGGACGCGTTGGTTCGATCTGGACCGGTTCGAGGGTGCGCCACGTCTGACCAACTGGATTTGCCGCGTACCCGATATCGAGGCCTCCCTGTCCGTGTTTCCCGATGGTGTGGGGTCGCCGATTGATTTGGCCCGGGGGGCTTTGCGGTGGCGGATGGCGGTTCCGCCAAATGGGCGTTTGCCGTTTGACAACTTGTTTCCGGCGCTGATCCAGTGGCAGGGGGATCTTCATCCCGCGCGTATGTTGGAGGATCACGGGTGCCGCCTTAAACGTCTGGTTGTCTATCACCCGGATGCGCTGCGCTTGGCAGAACAACTGGGTCCGCTTGATCCGGTTGTTTTTGACACGGGACCATCGTCAATGCAGGCCGAGATCGAAACGCCTCAAGGGGTACGTATTTTGCGATGAGGGTCCGTCAGGCCCAACCAGCGGATGCAGCAGAGATCGCTTTGATCACCAACGCGATTATTCGCGACACATTGGTAACCTTCACGACCGATGAACGCAGCGCAGATTCGATTGCCGATAATATACGGGCGCGTGGCGCGGCGTTTCTTGTGGCTGAGGACCAGGGGCAGGTCATTGGCTTTGCAACCTATGCCCCGTTCCGATCCGGGCCGGGCTATGCCAAGTGCCGTGAGCATTCGATCCAATTGGCAGACCATGCTTTGGGCCGTGGCGTTGGGCGCGCTCTTATGGAGCGGTTGCAGCAAGTAGCCCGCAGCGAAGGGGTGCATGTTCTGGTCGCCGGGATTTCTTCGGCCAACTCGGGTGCGATCGCCTTTCATTCGGCGCTGGGGTTCGCCGAGGTGGGGCGTATGCCCGAGATTGGGCACAAATGGGGGCAGTATCTGGACCTTGTGCTGATGCAGAAAATTCTTTCGCCCGAATGATCTATCGCACCTGACAGTCCAGCAATGGGACGCTAGTGTACGCCCATGTCGATCTGGACCCGCATATCCGACGCGCTGAGCGCTCTTGCCCAAGGTGAGAGCCTGACGGCTGTTTTCGAAAAGCTACGCTCGCCGCCTGAACGCTCGGTCGCGTTTACAATTGCCGTGATCGCGCTGGGGGCCAAGATGGCCAAGGCCGATGGGCAGGTGACGCGGGATGAGGTGACGGCCTTCCGCGACGTGTTCCAGATTGCGCGCGACGATGAAGAGGGCGCGGCCCGTGTCTTCAACATGGCTCGCACCGATGTGGCAGGTTATCAGGATTATGCCCGGAAGATCGCGCGTATGTTCTCGGAGGACAGCACCACCCTGTGCGATCTTATGGAGGGGCTGTTCCATATCGCCATGGCCGACGGGTTCTATCACCCGAACGAAAATGAATTTCTGGAAGAGGTCAGCCGCATCTTCGGACAGACGGATGCGCAGTTTCTGGCCCTGCGTGCGCGGTTCGTGCCGGACGCGCCGAACGATCCTTATGTGGTTTTGGGGGTCTCGCGCGATATGCCGATCGCTGAGATCCGCAAGGTCTGGCGAAAGCTGGTGCGGGAAACCCACCCCGACGCGATGATGTCGCGTGGTGTCCCGGAGGAGGCGATCCGCCTGGCCGAGAAGAAGATGATCGACATCAACCGTGCCTGGGACGAGATCAACGGCGCGACGGTTTAGGCGATGCGTCTGGCGACCTACAATATCGAGTGGTTTGCCAACCTGTTTGATCGCAATGACAGACTGATCGTCGATGACAGCTGGTCCGGTCGTCATGACGTGACCAAAGCCCAGCAGGTCGAGGCGATCGCCAAGGTTCTCACCGCGATTGACGCGGATGCGGTTCTTGTCGTCGAAGCGCCGAATACGGGCAAACGGCAGAACACGGTGCGCGCGTTGCAGGCATTTGCCGAGGTTTTTGACCTTCGCACCTCGCAGGCGATCATGGGATTTCCCAATGACACGCATCAGGAATTGGCGCTTCTCTACGACCCGAACGTTCTATCGGTGCGCCATGACCCACGAGCGGCAGATGACGCCCCGCGTTTTGACGCGGAGTTCCGCATTGATCTGGACGTGGATGCGACTCAAGACGTGGTGCAGTTCTCCAAGCCGCCTATGGAGCTGTCGGTTCAGACCAAAGCGGGGTTTGAGTTTCGTCTGATCGGCGCGCATCTGAAATCAAAGGCTCCGCATGGGGCGGGGTCACGAGATGAGGCAATCCGCATCTCGATCGCCAACCGCCGCAAGCAGTTGGCACAGGCGATCTGGTTGTCCCGTCGGGTCGCACATCACTTGGCTAAGGATGATCCAGTGATCCTGTTGGGTGACTTAAATGACGGCCCCGGTCTGGATGAGTTTGAACATCTCTTTGGGCGCTCCTCGGTCGAGATTCTGTTGCAGGCGGGTCTCTTTGATCCCCATGCGGCTGCGGCATATGGGCCGCGTCCCGGATCTGTGCCCGCGACGGCGCGGTTTGCGCGACCCGAGAACGGCACGTTCCTTGAGGCGTTGCTGGACTACATCATGATCAGCTCGGACTTGCAGTCCAGGCGGCCCGTGTGGCGCATCTTGCATCCGTTCCGGGATGCGGCCTGCTGGGCCAAACCTGAACTGCGAGAGGCCCTTTTGACCGCGTCGGATCACTTTCCGGTCACGCTGGATTTTGAGCTGTGACCTTTCAACTGGGCGCGGAAAGGCTTACATTCAGCATATGAAACATATTCTGATGATCGGCGCGGTGACAGCCGCTTTTGCGCTGCCTGCAACGGCCGAGGAAGAAGATGCACCAACGCTGATGGAGCAGGGGGCCGAGTTGTTTTTCGAGGGCCTGCGACGCGAGATGGAGCCGGCTTTGGATGAATTGCTTGGCCTTGCAGATCAATTTGGCCCCGCGATGCGATCCTTCATGCAGGAGATGGGACCCGCGCTGGCAGAACTCGCCGCCGAGGTAAAGGATTGGAGCGTCTACGAGATGCCCGAAATCCTACCCAATGGCGACATCATCATCCGCAAGAAACAGACCGAAGATGCGCCTGAAACACCCGAAGTTTTGCAAGAGGCCCCGGACGGAGCCACGGACATCTAGGGGCAGCTCAGCCCTTGATGACCACACGCACTTCGGATTTCAGGGCATTTGCCAGTGAATTCAGGCGGGACTCGGCCACTTCGTTGAACAGGGGCTGCACGGATTTGGGCAGCACCAGATCAAGCTCACGCTTTTTGGGAAAAAAGCGCAGCTTGCCTACATGTGCGTCGCTGTCCATGCACAACATAGCGCCGAACCGCATAGCCTTGCCCAGAATCTCGGCCTGTTTTTGGTCTTTTTCATCCAGCAACTCGTAAAGCGGCGCAAAACGGTTGCCCTCGCGCTTGTTGCGATAGCGATGTTGCAGCGCAAGGCCGATGAAAACGCGTTCGGAGTGTTTCAGCCCCCCGAGATTGGCGCGGGTGACATAATCGAAACAGACCTCGGCCCGGTAATCAGGATGCGCGCGCCAGCTGACATCATGCAAAAGGCAGGCGGCCTTGATCAGACGGACCTGCGTCGCAGGCGCAGACTTAAACAGAGGCATCACAAAATCAAAGAGCGTGCGGCCCATACCGGGCAGGCGGGAGTCTTTCGCTTCGGAAAACCGACTGGCCTCGATCAGGGGATCTCGGTCGCGCTGTTCCTGCGACATCTGCTCGTACAGCAGACCTTCGCGGATGCCATAGCTTGAGATCGCGATGTCCTTGGGTTTGAAGGTGCGGATCAGCCGCGCAAGGACGTCCATCGCATAAGGGATCAGCGCCATACGAGAGCTGGACACCCCGGCCTGACTGCGCAGTTTGTCATGATCGTTCGCGTCGATGAATTTGATCGTTTCGCGCACTTGCTTGGTGGTCATGCGGTATTCGTGCAGGACGTTCAGCGGATAGCCCCGCCGCAGCATGTCCAGACGTGCAAAGGCACGCCAGCTGCCGCCCACCAAAAACAGCCGGTCGCGCTGCTGGCCCATCTGGCTGTGCAACTCTTCCATAGTGGATTTGATATGGGCCTTGCGCGCACGGCGCCCGCCCTTGATATCGCGCAGCTTCAGCGGACCAAGGGCCGAGGTCATGCGACGGCCAACATTGCCGCCTCCGATCTCGGCCAATTCCATGGACGAGCCGCCTATGTCGCAGATCAGGCCAAACGCTCCGGGCCAGCCCAGCATAACGCCTTGGGCTGACAGGCGCGCCTCTTCCTGACCGTCGATCACAGCCACGTGCAGGCCAGTTTTTGCCTTCACGTCCTGACAGAATTCGGGCCCGTCTTTCGCCTCACGCACGGCGGCGGTGGCTACGACATGCAGCCCCGGCAGGCCGAGGTCCTCTGCGATCCGCTGAAAGCGCCGCAGGGCGGCCATCGCCCTCTCACGCCCGTGTGGGTTCAGGTGGCCTGTCTCGGACAGTCCCGCGCCCAGCTCGCACATGACCTTTTCGTTGTAGAAATAGGCAGGCGAACGGGCCGCGCCATCAAAGACCACCATCCGGACCGAGTTCGACCCGACATCGACCACGCCCACGCGAGACAGCGCCCTTGTGCCGGGGTCGTCGAACAGAGGTCTTCCGAAAGGCCCCCAATCAGGAATGTCGGTTTCGACGGTCTGGTCCATGTCTTACCCAGAAATTTCGCTGTCAGAATGCGCAATTGGCGCGCTTGGGTCAATCATTCGGTTCGCCTTCGTCCGGGTCCATTTTCAAGACGCGGATCGCCAGGGCACGCGTGATATCCCGTTTCTCGGACAGCGCAAAATCGTCCAGCTGCGCGACCACATCGGCGGCGGTCTCAAAGCGTCGATCCATATGCTTGACCAGATAGGAAATCACCTCGGGGCCGGGGTTCAGCTGCCGGTCTACAAACAGTTTTGCAAGCACCGCGCAGAGCAGCGCGTCATCCGGTGGGTCGAGCGCGACGTGATGCGCGCCCTCGACCCGGCTTTGCAGATCCGCCAGCGGCAATTGCCAAAATTTCGGCGCCAGACGCCCGGTCATCAGCAGGGCGTGACCCTCAGCCAGAACGAGGTTGTGCAGGTGAAACAGCACTTTCTGCTGCTCGATATCACCTGCGATCATCGGAACGTCTTCAACCGCAATCGGGCTGCGCGCCAGATCGGGTACGGCCTCATACCGCAGCGCCTCGGCTTTGATGATGCGTCCGCCCGTTTCTGCGGCCCAGACATGGGCCAGGTGGGTCTTACCTGCTCCTGCCGGACCGCTCAGCACCAGTTTGTTGCCGGGCCAAGAGGTGGCGGAAATCATCGCAACCGCAAGAGCGTTCGCCGGCGAGACAAAGAAATCCTCCCGCCCCAGCGCGGTTATGGCGGGCAAATCGAAGCTTAATTGTCGGGCCATTTACGCGTTGTCCTGATCCTGTCTTTCGAGACCGGTGTAAAGGCGGCTATCCAGATAAACCGACGTACCGAACCGCGCCAGCACACCCAAAGCTGCAGCAACCGGAACGGCGACCAGCATCCCGACAAAGCCGAAAAGTGCACCAAAGACCGACAATGCCAACAACAGCCAGACCGGATGCAATCCGACCGAGTCGCCGACCAGTTTGGGCGTCAGGAAGTTGCCCTCGGTTACTTGTCCCAGCGCAAAAATGCCTGCGACCAGCCCGATATGCGCCCAATCGCCCCAGAACTGGAACAGCGCCAGCCCGATGGCCAAAGTACCGCCGATCAACGCGCCTAGATAGGGGATGAAGGTTACCACCCCGGCAATGAATCCGACGATCAGGCCGAATTGCAGCCCGACCAGCATCAAGGCAACCGCATAGTAAGTGCCAAGGATCAGACAGACCGTGCCCATGCCACGCACGAATGAGGCCAGCACGTTGTCTATCTCACCGGCAAGACGTTTGATCGTGGGGGCGTGGTCGCGGGGCAGTAGCTCTCCGATCCGTGCAACCATGCGGTCCCAATCCAGCAGCAGGTAGACCGAGACGACAGGCACGATGACAAGCAGCACCACCACGTTGATTGCCGAGCCAAGCGAGGCCACAACGGATTCCAACACATCCCCGGTCTTGGATTTCAGCGTCTCACCCAGCCCGACAAGGAATTGGTGCGAGCTGGATTCGCGGTCTAGAATCGACGGGAATTGCTTCTCGATGAAGGCGCGCAGCTCCTGGAACAGGCTGGGCACTATGTCGACCAGGTCGATCAACTGCGTGACCAGAGCTGGCACAACCATCAGAATCGCAAGCACAAATCCAAGGACGCCAACCACGGTGATGATCCCGGTGGCAGCCATCCGCGACAACCCCAGCTTTTCCAGCCGATCGGCGACGGGGTCTAGGAAATAGGCGATTGCGCCGCCGATCACGAAGGGCAGAAGCACGTCGCCCAAGGCCCACAGGATCACGACAAAGACAATCGTGGCGATGCCCCAGTATCTCAGCTGATCCTTAACCGGCAAAGCCATGGCGCATCCCTTTGTTGCACAGCGTTGCCATGTTCTTGGCCCATGACGCGCGGCGATGCAAGCGGTTCATGGGCCTTGTTTTCTGCGGGTCAGTCGGTCAGCGTGCCCAGTTCCGGAGTATCCCCTGTCGCGGTCTCGTCCGGCCAGTTGGTGCGCCAGATTTCAGCGGACCAATGGCCGCAATGCACGGCGGGGCGGTCAAAGCCGGGCAGGGCGGGTAGCAGAGGCTCAACAACCACATCATGGCGCGGAACGGCGAAATAGGGGAACGAGTACCGCTCACGCCCTGATCGGTTGACGACGCGGTGCGGCGTGGATTTCAATCGACCGCCCGACCACAGTTCCAGCATGTCGCCGATATTGACGACAAAGCCACCGGGAGGGCAGTCGGGTGTGATCCAGTCTCCGGTGCGGGTTTGCACCTCCAGCCCTCCGACGGGATCTGGGGCGATGATGGTCAGGGCATCCGTATCCTTGTGTGGGTGAATGCCATAGCCGCCCTCATTCGGCGCCTGCGGAGGGTAGTGCAGCAGGGTCATGTTGGTCATCGGGTTTCGGAACGCGTCGCGCAATTGGCGTTCCGGTAAGTCTAGTCCGGTTTCGAGCGCTGCGAGCAGAAGGTCTGCCACGTCATCCAGCATCGACCAGTAGGTCAGGATGACATCGCGCGACCCCGGCACTTCGACCGGCCAGATGTTTGGGCCATACAGCCCGCAATCTTCACGGATCGCAGCATCAGCGTCGACTTCGTGATGCAGCTTGTAACCTTCGTATTTGTCGGCTTTGCCCGAGCCGTCATTGGGCGTGAAGAACCCCATCGGGATAAATCCGCGGTAGTTCTCGCGGGTGATGGCTTGTTGCCATTTAGAGGCCTCTTCGACCGCAAAGATCGCGCGCGCCATGTCGCGCACCTCATCAACGCTTGCCTGGGGAATGCCAGTGCCCATGATCGATAGAAATCCTATCTCCGTGCAGGCTTCCATGATCTGTTGAACGGTTTGGTCGTGGTCAGGATGCGCGGCGTCGCGCAGAGGGCTGAGGTCGATTGTCGGAATGTAGTCCATCAGTGAATCCTGACGCCTTGCCGGTCCAATTCAGCGTGAACAGGGGCCAGGTTCATGCTGTGCAGATCCTGATTGCTTTTCAATGACAAGGCCGCTGCGATGCCAGCCCCTTGTCCCATGACTGCGCAGCACGCCATGTTGCGCGTGGCCGCATGGGCCACCTTGTCGGCGCCGTGCGAACGTCCGGCAACCAAAAGCCCTTTGATCCCTTTGGGCAGCATCGAGCGATAGGGCACCTGCATATAGCGCCCGGTGGTCGGCAGGATCAGGATGCCGTAGCCGTCGATGAACTCGGGATAGATACCAATCGTATCCTCAAACCGGCCCTGATGGCGCGCGTCCTCTTCGGTCATGTTGTAGACCGCGTCGATCTTGCGGGTGTCGCGGATGCCGATGGTCATCCCGAAATTCCGGAGCCGCGCGTTTTCGCAACCGGGCATGAAGCGACGCAGCGCCTCAATGGCGAGCATGGACTGACGCCGGCCTTCGATCTCACCCCTTGTGAGGCTGTCAGGGTCCGTGCCGTCGATTTCAGCCAGATGGATGAGGTTCATATAGGTCAGCTCACCCGTGTCGTGCATCGCGCCCCAGGTCCCTGCGATCGTGTTCAGATGAGGCGGGATCAACCCCTCATCAATTGCCTGCTGGAAAGGCTTGTGAACGAAGGGCGAGAACATGTCGTCCTCTTTGCCCGAGGTTTCGATGTTCCACTCGCCACCGCCACCCCAGTCTTTATAGGTCTGGGGGTCGGCCTTGACGCCTTCCATAAAGGCGCGTTTGTCGACACCGGCGAGATGGAACATGACCGAGGCGGCCATCATATCCTCGCGCGCGGTTTTGTGTGTGGGGGCACCGGCGCGGTGGGCGACATCTGCGTCTCCGGTCGCGTCTATTACGACCTTGGCCAGAATTGCCTCGCGCCCGGCTTTGGATTCGGTGATGATGCCGGTGATCCGGTCGCCCTCCATGATCGGGGCCACGAACTGACGGTGCAGCATCGGGTGCACGCCCGCCTCTTCGACCAGCTTGTCGGCCACCAGCTTGAATCCTTCGCTGTCCAGCTCATAGCTGAGCGATTGGCTTTCCGGCACGGCGGCGCCCATGTCTTTGGCGCGGGTCTCGAACTCCATGCCGATGCCCCCAGCCTCGACCGTTTGTTCGTGGCGGTACCAGGCGAAACCTTCCACGCCCACGGCGGTGATATTGCCGCCCATACAGCCGAAACGATCGACCAGCGACACTTCGGCCCCTGCGCGTGCGGCAGCCAAGGCGGCGGCCAGACCAGCGGGGCCAGAGCCTACGACCAGAACATCCGTTTGGTGAACAACGGGGATTTGACGGGCGGGTTCCGAGATTGTCTGCATCGGTGCCTCATGATTTTACATTTCCGTCACACTTTAGGTTCCTGATTGGCTGGTCAATAAAAAATGCGATGGGCCTGAGGTCGCAAAATCACCAATGGCCGATTGCCCCCGGCGGGGGTTTGGCATAATCACCTTGAAAAGCTCAAATCCACCTTTGAAGGTCACCCAATGCGCCTTAGCCGTTACTTTCTGCCCGTTCTCAAGGAAAACCCCTCCGAGGCCCAGATCGTCAGCCACCGTCTGATGTTGCGCGCCGGGATGATCAAGCAGGCTGCTGCCGGGATCTATTCCTGGCTGCCGCTGGGGTTCAAAGTCCTTCGCAAGCTGGAAAACATTGTGCATGAGGAACAGGCGCGAGCGGGCCACATCGCGATCCAGATGCCAATCCTGCAATCGGCGGAGCTGTGGCGCGAATCCGGTCGCTATGATGACTACGGCCAAGAGATGCTGCGAATGCAGGACCGCCATGGTCGCGACATGCTGTATACGCCTACGGCCGAGGAACTTGTGACCGACATCTTCCGCGGCCATGTCAGCAGCTACAAGGACCTGCCGCTAACCCTCTACCAAATCCAGTGGAAGTTCCGCGATGAAATCCGTCCGCGTTTCGGCGTGATGCGGGGGCGTGAGTTCTACATGAAGGACGGTTACAACTTCGACCTGACCAAGGAAGACGCGCTGCACGCCTATAACCGCCATCTGGTGAGCTACCTGCGCACTTACGAACGCATGGGCCTGCAGGCGATCCCGATGCGCGCCGATTCCGGCCCGATTGGCGGTGATGACACGCACGAGTTCCTGGTTCTGGCCGACACTGGTGAATCCGAGGTCTTCTATGACAGCGCCGTCACTGATCTGACCTTTGGCGACCGTCAGATCGACTATGATGACCGCGCGCAATGTCAGGCGATTTTGGAAGAGTTCACCTCAAAATACGCGCGCACGGACGAAACCCATGATGAGGCGCTGTTCAATCAGATCCCTGAGGAACGCCGCCGCGTGGCGCGCGGGATCGAAGTGGGTCAGATCTTCTATTTCGGCACCAAGTACTCCGAGGCCATGGGCGCGACCGTTCAAGGCCCCGATGGCAAGCCGACCCCGGTTCACATGGGCAGCCACGGCATTGGTGTCAGCCGCCTGATCGGCGCGATCATCGAGGCCAGCCACGATGACAAAGGCATCATCTGGCCCGAGGGCGTGACGCCGTTCCATTGCGGCATCGTCAACCTGAAGCAAGGTGATGAAGAAGCGGACGCGGCCTGTGACAAGCTCTATGGTGCTCTGACCGCTCTGGGTCTTGAGCCGCTCTATGACGACCGTAATGAGCGGGCAGGGGGCAAGTTCGCCACCATGGACCTGATCGGCCTGCCATGGCGCATCACCGTCGGGCCGCGCGGCTTAAAAAACGGTGTGGTCGAGCTGACCTGCCGCCGCACGGGCGAAAGCGAAGAGTTGAGCCCCGAAGCCGCCGTCACCAAAATTGCCGGGATTTATGAGCAGATCGCCTGATCCGCTCATCTCGGTCATCACCGCGACCTACAACCTGCTGTCCCAGGGGCGGCAGGACAGTTTCAAAGGCGTTGTCGATTGCATGCAGCGACAAAAATGCGCACGGGCCGAGCATATCATCCAGGATGGTGCCTCAACTGATGGCACTGTCGCTCTGTTGCACGAGTTGACCGAAGGGATGCCGCGCACGACCGTGATCAGCGAACCGGATGGCGGTTTGTATGACGCGATGAACAAGGGCGCGCAGGCGGCAAAGGGTGAGTACCTTTTGTTCCTGAACTCAGACGACTCGCTGGCCTCGGATGATATTCTCAACCAAGCCGCAGATCGGCTGGAGGCGACCAAGCCTGACTTCCTTTATGGCTCAACGCTGCGCCGCTATGAGGATGGAGGTGAGACGATGGAAAAGCGGATGTCGCTGAAAGCCATCCTGCAGCGCATGCCGTTCTGCCATAACTCGGTCTTCATTCGTCGTGATGTGTTTCAGGCGCTGGGCGGGCACGATAGCCAGTTCCGTATTGCGGCCGATTATGACCTGATGCTGCGCCTGATTGGCTCGGGCTATCAGGGTGAGCGTATGGATGAGCCGATCTCACTGTTCTGGGATCGTGGCGCGACCAGTGATCAAGACGCGACCGGAAAGGATTACGCTCGGGTCTGGATGAACTACTACTCGGGATTCAAATCCGCGAAAGCCCTCAGTCTGGACGATTTCGCCGGGTTCTATCGACGCGGACACATGCCTGCTCGTCTGATCTGGGAACTGTTACGGCGACCTGACACACCCGAGCCGATCAAGACCGCCGCGCGCCACAGTCTGGCAAAAACCTTGCGCCGGTCCGTTCAATTCTGGCGCAGCTACTAGGCCCGTACGATCGGACGCGCAGTCAGAATGTCTCCGTCTGCATCATTCCCGCGGGCCACAACGATCGGACGCCCCATGCGGCGTACCAGTTCCCGAAGCTCAAAACCCAAAAATCGTATTCCACAGACGCGTGCGCCGGTGTCACGGTCGGTTACGCACAGGCGTCCCTTGCGAAAGGCAAGGCGATAGCCTTTGTCCCTTAGGACCTCGGTCAAATTGTTCCAGCTAACTGCGCTTGCAAAGATCGGACGGATCGCCGCACGAAGCAGTGCCGCAGTCTCACAATCCAAATCTGATGAAGGTTTGTGGGCCAAAATCGGGCCCGTCCCAAGTTTTGTATTTTGAATATTCATGAGCGACCCCCGCTCTTTCAAATGTGTTCCCCCAAAGTCAGGGTGACAAAGTTTCTGATATTAAGCAAAAAGTGAAATAAAATTGCTCAATTGTTGTGGCATTTTGAGTTCAGTGCCTCACGCAATGCCGATATTGACTTCATAGCTGAAACAATAGCGGCCTGTCTGTGAAGGTCGTCACAACCTCTGGTGTAACCAATTGGCGGGCAAGACTACTTTTACCCTGCCAAAGGACCGGCAAGTGATTCGTTTCGATCTGGAGGCAGTGCAATTTGACCTCGGCGGATTTGCTGATAGACGAGGGCACGCCCCAGAGAAAGGCCGCAGGTTCGTGCTGAGTTTCGCCACTATCGTCTATTCCAAGGATTATCCGCTGCTCAGGCTTCAGGCGATGTCTATGGCCAGGTTTGTTGCGCCGGATCAGCTGGCCTCGATCCATGTTATTCTGAACGATATAGATGAGGCCGGGCTAGCAGCGAAGATCGAACCGATCCTGCAACACTATGGCCCGCTGCGTCCTAAAGTGCGGATTCTGAAGGGCGAAGAGGTGTTGCTGGGCGAGGGGCACACTGCCAAGCGGCCGCTGAAAGATCGTATCCTCATCGAAAACCGCTATCGCCTGCCGCTGATCCGCAAAGGCGGTTGGCGGGGCAACAATGGCTACCGCATGCAGCAGGTGCTGAAACTTGGCGCGGCGCGGGTGGCAGAGGCCGAGAACATCGTCATTCTCGACACCAAGAACCTGTTCCTGCGGTCGTTCGAAGAAGGCGAATTCTTCTCACCCCAAGGACCAGCCCGCATTCAGTTCATGCCAGTTCACAGCGATTATCACCGCAATTGGTTTCTCCAGAGTCTTGAAGCTTTGGGTGTTGAACAAACGCTGACAGACGATCTGCGCACCACGACGTTTTCCACGCCTTTCCCGGTACGCCGGACGCTGGTCCTTTCGCTGCTTGATGAGATCAATACACGCTACGGCTCAGTTCAGGCACTGTTCGCGTCTAAACGGCGGCCATCAGAGTTCATGTTGATGAACGCGATTTGTCTGAAGTCACGTGATGGCTATGTGCCGTGGTTCGAACCCGCTGACCCTGCGCATATTGGGATGTGGCCGACTTATTCCACGGATGAACTGGCTAAGCTGGTCGCGCGGCTGCAGGACGACAGATCGCTGACCCTCGGGCTGCACAACAGGGCGGTTGCGAACTTGCCAGAGGATTTGCGCGGGCAAGTCTATGCGGCCCTTGAAACGCGTGGCATATGCGATCGCCAGGTGACCGAAGAGGTTCTGCAGCAAACTTCCGCGCTTTCGAGCTGACCTATAAGGACAAGCGGCTTGACCCTCGGACGAAATGCCGAAAGGGTCGCGCCAAACCAGAAAATAACCCGGAGCAGGCATGGCCAAAACACCCCCGCCTTTCGCCCCTTTTGAATGGAAGATCGCCTGGCGCTACCTGCGCGCGCGTCGGGCCGAGGGTGGCGTCAGCGTGATGACCTGGATCTCCCTGATCGGGATCACGCTGGCTGTTTTTGCCCTGATTGCGACCCTAGCGGTGCGCTCGGGGTTCCGGGCTGAATTCGTTGGCACCATTCTGGGGGCTAACGCACATGTGACGGTCTATTCCTCGGGTGAGATCGACACGCAGGGGCGGGTTGACCGGACCATTGCAGATTTTGAGGAGCGTACTGCGCGTTTGGCGCAGGTTCCCGGCGTTGAACGGGTCGCCCCCTTGGTCAAAGGGCAGGTGCTGATCACCAATCGCGACCGCAGCAGTGGGGTTCAGGTCTTCGGGATGCGACCGGACGATCTGCGTGACTTGCCGGGTATTGCGGAAAGCGAGGAAGCGGTTGGCGATCTGTCCCAGTTCCAGACGGGCGAAGACGTCATCGCCATCGGTTCAGGCGTGGCGCGCAGCATTGGCGCCACCGTTGGCGACTCCGTCAAACTGACTTCGCCCAACGGGGTCAAGACGGCCTTTGGAACCTCACCACGGGTAAACGCCTATCGCGTTGTCTACGTGTTCTCGGCCGGGCGCTACGATATCGACCGCACGCGGGTCTATATGCCGTTCTCGCAGGCGCAGAGTTTTTTCAACCGTGAGGGCGTCGCCGACGAGATCGAAGTCATGGTCGACCGTCCCGAAGACCTGAACCCAATCCTGATCCCCATCCTTGAGGCCGCAGGTGAGCGCAGCCAAATCTGGACGTGGCAGGATGCCTCGGGCGGGTTCTTGAGGGCTCTGGAGGTTGAGGACAACGTGATGTTCATAATCCTGTCGATCCTTGTCCTCATTGCGGCTATGAACATCGTCTCGGGCCTGATTATGTTGGTTAAAAACAAAGGCCGAGACATCGGTATCCTGCGCACCATCGGTCTCAGCGAGGGCTCGGTCCTGCGGGTGTTTTTCATCTGCGGTGCGTTCACGGGCATCATCGGCACGGTCATGGGCGTGATCCTGGGTTGCCTGTTCGCGCTTTATATCGACTCGATCTTTTCGTTTGTGAACTACGCGATGGGCGGCGGCGTCTGGGATCCGTCGATCCGTGGGATTTACGCCTTGCCCGCCGAGCTTCACCTCAGCGATGTTCTGAAGGCGATTGGCTTGTCTCTGGGCCTGTCTTTTCTTGTCACCTATTTCCCCGCCCGCCGCGCCGCGCGGCTGAACCCGGTTGAGGCGCTGCGCTATGAATGATGTGAGCTTGCGGCTGAACGGCCTGACGAAAACCTACCTGCAGGGCACTCCGGGTGAGGTGCAGGTTTTGCGCGGGATTGATCTGGAGCTTCAGGCGGGTGAGGCCGTCGCGCTTGTTGCGCCATCGGGTGCGGGCAAGTCGACCCTTTTGCATATCGCCGGGCTGCTGGACACTCCGGACAGTGGCAACGTTGAGATTGCGGGTCAGGATCTTGCAGGAAAAGGCGACCGCACACGCACCTCTGTGCGGCGTCAGGATGTTGGGTTCGTCTACCAGTTCCACCACCTTCTGCCCGAGTTTACAGCGCTCGAGAACATCACCCTGCCACAACTCGCCAACGGTGTGTCCGAGTGGGACGCGCAGGACAGGGCGATTGCCCTCTTGGACCGTGTCGGAGTCGCCCAACGCGCCGATCACCGTCCGGCGGCGTTGTCTGGAGGGGAACAACAGCGGGTCGCGTTCTGTCGCGCTCTGGCCAACGCACCGCGCGTTCTGCTGGCGGATGAACCGACAGGCAACCTTGACCCGGATACATCGGATCAGGTGTTCGAGGCCCTGATGACCCTAGTGCGCGACCAGGGCCTGTCCGCGCTGATCGCCACGCACAATCTGGACCTGGCTGCACGGATGGACCGGATCGTCCGGCTGGAAGGTGGGGTGCTCAAGCCAGTTGAGTGATCGCCACTCCAATCGCCATCACCGCAATCCCACCCGCGCGCATCAGGGTAAGTGGCGTGACCTGCGCGCCGAACAGGCCGAAATGGTCAATGGCGGCCGTGCTAATCAATTGTCCCAATAGGACAAAGAACACGGCATTGCCGACGCCGAAATGCGGCGCGACATGGGTGATCGACAGGACGTAGAAAGCAATCAGAACGCCCGCCAGCAACAGGTGTTTCGGGGCCTGCGCCACTTTTGACAGCGCCTCAAAACCGGGAAAGACCACCATCACCAGTGCGGAAGACCCGAAGGCGATGGCAAACAGGATCACAGCCGCTGTGGTCGGCGAGCCGATAAGCTTGCCGAGCGCCGCGTTCAAAGCTGCAAGGATTGGGACTCCGATCCCGGCGGCCAACATGATGGCTGCGTATTGTGTCATGGCCCGAACCCTCTTTACCCGTATTCGTTGATCTGGATCATTGCGCCAAGCCGCGCAGCGGGCAAGCCTGTTGACAGCAATTGTGGTAGGAGGATGCGATGATCACAAAGCTTTGTTTTGCAACGGCGTCAGCTCTGTTTGCCATGTCTGTCCCCCTCTGGGCGCAGGATGCAGAGAAAGGCGCCGAGCTTTACCAGCACTATTGCGCCACTTGCCATGGGATTGATGCAACCGGCCATGGGCCGATGGCCGGAGTGCTTGTCATTCAGCCGACCAACCTGAAGACACTGGCAAATGCAGACGGTGTTTTCCCTACGGCCCGCGTGGTGGGGCGGATTGACGGGCGTGATCCGTTGCTGAGCCATGGCAGTCCGATGCCAGTTTATGGCCCGTATTTCGAAGGGCAGGACACGGCGATCAAAACGCCCGATGGGCAGCCGATCCTCACCAGCCAGCCCATCGTGGATCTGGTGGAGTATCTGAAAACCCTGCAGGACAGCTAAGCCTTAGCTGCAGATGCCTTCGATCTTTGCCTCGCTCCACGGGATCGCGATGTCACGCTCGCGGCCGGTCTGTGGCAGCGGGGAAATATCGAAATGTTCGCCCAACATATCATGCAACCGTTTAGTGCGCTGCGCCTGAGGGTCCAGCGCGCGGCAGCAGACATATTCCTCGACAATCGCGCCCTGCTGTTCGAACCCGTAGGACAGGAAATCGGGTGAGGTTTCCAGAACGAACAGATAAGGATCCTTGCGCCCGCCATGTTCCGCTGCGGCGCGCAAGGGGTGATAGCCTGTGGTCTCGCGGTTCTGCCATTGCCAGATATGGGTCAGTTCGTGCGCCAGCAACATCGCGGCGATCAGGTTCATCTCTTCGGGGTAGTTGGACATATAGTCCTCAAGATACCAATCGCGCGCGAAATAGACTTTGTTGAACAGGGCAACGGCGGCCGGTTTTCCGGTGACTACCCCTGCCTCGACAGGGGGCAGGATGCGTTCCCGGCAGGCCTCACGCGGGCGCGCTTCGCGGAAATAGGTGACTGGCACGACGGGAGCCCCTTTTACCAGCCGGACGCTATCCAGATCCAAGGTCGTGCCTTGCACCGCGCTTGCAAAGCCACGCTCCTGCTCGGTCAGGGGACGCCCGCAGGAAGACAGAAGCAAAAGGAGCATAAACAGAATGCGCAAGGCCATGAGTTCAACCCTAGTGCGTCACTTGCGTTGCGCAAGACGATTTCACGTAGACGTGGCCGGGCCGCAGCCGGTACTTGATTCAGCGCAAGACCAAATCGGCACGATACCGCTACACGGGTCGAAACATCTATCGGAGAGTACATGTCCAGTTGGGTGCCATTCATATCGGCTTTGACGGCGTTTTTCCTTAGCCACGCCATCCCCGCGCGGGCACCGGTGCGGGCCAGATTGGTCACGGTTCTGGGGCACAAGGGGTATTTGCTGGCATATTCGCTATTGTCCCTCGTCGTCCTTGCATGGCTGATCCTGGCCGCGGCGAATGCGCCCTATGTCGAGGTCATCCCTCCGCGGCCCGTGCTGCGCGGGGTGCCATTGGTCGTGATGCCAGTGGTGTGCTGGCTCGCGGTCGCCGGACTGACCATCAGCAACCCGTTTTCCTTTGGTGGGTTGGGGAAGGCGGCTTTTGATCCGGACCGCCCCGGTATTCTGCGTACCACCCGCCATCCGCTTCTGGCGGCGCTGATGCTGTGGGCCGGGGCGCATCTTCTGGCGAATGGCAGTTTGTCTCACGTGATCTTATTTGGCCTGTTCGCCGGTTTTGCCGCGCTGGGCATGACGCTAATCGACCGCCGGACAGCCCGGTCTTTTGGTGCGGATTGGCCGCGCCTGTCGCGCAATACCGCAAGGTTTTCACTGCGCGCGCCCTCACCTTGGCCGCCCCTTCACGTGTGGCTTGCCTCGCTTGCCGTCTTTGCCGTTCTCATAGGCTTGCACGGTGCTGTGATCGGCGTCTCGCCACTTCCCTGAAGCAAGGAGTGGTCGACCAGTGTGTCCCGTGCTATCTGATACGCTGAAGTCTGACTTACGAGGTCCAAAAATGCATCTGGCCTATGTTACCACCACCGATCGCGGCGCGACTGACCGCTTGTTAAGCGCCGTGGCCGCACATCTGCTGGCGCGTGGTGCCAAACTGGCGGGGGTCGTGCAGACCAACACGGAATGCACCGATAGCAGCAAATGCGATATGGATGTGCAGGTTCTGCCCGATGGCGAGACCATCCGTATCTCGCAATCCTTAGGCGAGCACTCGCGCGGCTGCCGTCTGGACCCTGCAGCGCTCGAGCAGGCTGTGGGACAGGTCATGGCAACGCTTGCCAATGACCCGCAGTTGATGATCATAAACAAGTTCGGCAAGCATGAGGCCGACGGGCGTGGTTTCCGCCCCGTCATCGCCGAGGCGCTGGCGCAGGACATTCCCGTTCTGCTGGGCGTGAACGGGTTGAATGATGAGAAGTTTCAGGCCTTCACGGGAGGCGCGGCAGAACAACTGACCCCGGATCTTGAAGCGATTGTCAGCTGGTTTGAAAAGGTCTCGGCCCAGCGGGCGAATGCCGCCTGAGAGCAGCCTCACGTAGCGTAATGCGCTGATATCCTGACTTGTTTGGCCGTGCCTTGGCTGCAATCCTCGTTTAGAGAGGATTTTATGCATGTGGGTAAACTGGGCCGGGAACGAAACCGCCACCGCTCCGATTGCGCGCCCTTTGGGGTTGGAACAGCTGCGGGCAGCGGTTGCGGAACCCGAAAACCTGCGGGTTGTTGGGGCAGGGCATTCCTTTACCCCAATCGTGGGCGGTGCCGAACGGATATTGGATCTGTCACAGTTGCATTTGCCCACAGTTGGACCGGTCGAAGATGGGCAGGTCTGGGTCAATGCCAATGCACGTCTGCGTGACCTTTCGCCCGCTTTGGCCAAGCAGGGCGTGGCGTTCCGCAATCTGGGCGACATCAACACGCAGTCTTTGGCTGGGGCTGCGTCCACGGCTACCCACGGCACCGGACGCACTCTGCCCTGCCTTGCGGCCGAGATCACTGATGCCAAGTTTATAGGGGCGACCGGTGACATGCTGACCACCTCGCAAATCCCGCTGGAGATGGCGCAGGTGACGCTGGGCTTGCTGGGTATTCTGATCGAGGCGCGGATCAATGTTGTGCCGAAATACAATCTGCGCCGTCAAGTCACGCTTACCGATCTGCCGGATGTCTTGGCCAACATGCATCAGAATTGGGCCGAGAACCGGAATTTTGAGTTCTTCTATATCCCCTTCACAGGCAAAGCCGTCGAACTGCGCCACGCCGTCACCGACGCCCCCGAAAGCAAAGCACCGCGCGATCTGGATATGCTCGCGGTCAAGGTGTTGAAGCTCGCCCGCAACGCGGGACGCCTCAGTCCCGGTCTGCGCAAGCTGTTGCTGAACCTGCTCACGTTGGCTCAGTCGGATGAGGATTACGTGGGTGAAAGCTGGCGGGTGCTGTGCAGCGACAGGCAAATCCGGTTCAAGGAGATGGAGTATCATTTGCCTGCCGATGTCGCTGGTGATGTGTTGGCCGAGGTCTTTCGCCGTCTGGAGCGTGACCACAAGTACATCTACTTCCCAATCGAAGTGCGCCAGACGGCAGGTGACACGGCCTGCCTGTCACCGTTTCAGGGTGGCCCACGGATCTCGATCGCTCTGCACACGGATGCGGGCGAAGATCACAGCCGCTATTTCAACGCTCTGGAGCCGCTGTTTCTTGAGGCTGGAGGGCGCCCGCATTGGGGCAAGATGCACAGTCTTTCATACAAAGAATTGTCCGCCTTGTATCCGGATTTCGACCGGTTCTGCGCCCTGCGTGAGGAATTGGATCCGCACGGCAAATTCCTGACGCCTGCCTTGAGCCGATTGTTCCGACCATGAGCGATCCCTACCTCACCCGACTGTCCGAGACCCTGCGCACCCACGGGGTCGACCAGCCTGTCGTCGCGATAGATTTGGATCGTGTCGAGGCAAATTGCCGTGCAGCACAGGCCGCAGCTGACCCCGGACTGGACCGGCGCTTGGTCGCAAAATCTCTGCCTTGCCTGCCGTTGCTGGATTATATCCGCGGGCTGATCCCCAGCTCCGGTCTGATGAGCTTCTCCGAACCGATGCTAATGGAGCTACTGCAAGCGGAACAAGAAACGGACCATCTGATCGGAAAACCGCTACCCGTAACCTCTGCCGCGCGCGTGTTACAGTCTTGCTCGGACGCTGTGGACCGAGTGCAATGGCTGATCGACACCCCCGAACGCCTGCGCGAGTATCTAACCTTGGCGGAGACAAGCCAAACGTCCCTGCGTTTGTCGCTTGAGGTGGATATCGGCCTGCATCGCGGTGGGTTGCAGGTAGATCAGGTTGCCGAACTCGCGCGGGTGATCTTGTCGCATCCAAACGCGCGCTTAAGCGGGCTTATGGGGTATGAGGCGCATCTGGCGAAGCTGCCCGGTCTCCTGAAGTCGCGGGCAACGAAGGCCAGCGCCAAAGCGTTTGAACATGCCTTGGCTGCACTGCCTGAAGGCGCGGGTTATTGCCTGAACACCGGCGGCAGCCTGACTTTTCGGAGCTACCGCGCACGCGGCCCAGCCACCGAGGTTGCGTTTGGTTCGATCCTCGTGAAACCAACCGATTTCGACCACGCGACCACCGTGGCCTTTCAACCGGCTGCGTTTCTGGCCAGCCCTGTTCTCAAGGCCATGCACGCGAACCCGTTGCCCGGATTGGAGTTCCTGCCCCAGCGCAAAACCCATATCGCGATCTTCGGAGGGTATTTCCCCGGCCAACCCGTTCACCCCGGCGGGTTCACCTATTCCTCGGTCTTCGGGCGGTCGAGCAATCAGGAGGTTTGGACTGGCCGCTCTCAGCATGCCGTCAAACCCGGTGACATCGCGTTGATCCGCCCGAGCCAAAGCGAGGCTGTTCTGAACCTGTTCGGATCGGTTTTGGCAGTGCGAGAGGGGCAGGTGATCGCGGAATGGCCATGCTTGCCGAATTGACTCCGATAGCACAGCGATACTTGTGCGATTTTTAAGCCGTTTTTCACCGCGAAGCGCATTGAATTCGCAAAGCTATGGGCGTAGGTCTCAACGAGTGCCGACCGCGTGTCGACACAGCTTGCCCGCGTGGTGGAATGGTAGACACAAGAGACTTAAAATCTCTGGGCCGGAAGGCCGTGCCGGTTCGAGTCCGGCCGCGGGTACCACTTTTTAAAGAAAATAACTTAAAAAACGCAAGTTCCGGCAGTCGGTATCCCTTGTGGTGTCCCTTTAGAAGGCGTCTAAGGGTCAATCAGGCTTAGCTGGGTTGGTTCATCCAAACGGCGAAACTCTATCAACTTCAACTTTTTCCGGCTGCGTTCGCTTGTCACGTCGTGGACCAGCCTGAAGCATCGTGGTCACCCACCGTTGGCAACTGCTGCCAAGAGTAGTGAAATCGCTGGCGAATAGATTGTCCGGTCTTGCGTGGAAATCACAGCTATCAGCTTCTAGGCGGTGGTGCAGTTCAAGACCTTGTGTAGATCCAAACAGCCAACTAAGCCGCATTAACGCCTCTGACGGCGGCAGTTCCAAATCGGGCGATGCTCAAGAGTCAGACGATCTTCCTCAGCTCGACGTTCCTCAGTCGTGCCAGAGAACGGACGAACCGGAAGTTCCAACTCACAACCATCAACCATTTCCCGCCGCTCTCGCTGCTTCTTACGTTCGTTGTCATACTTATTAACAAGGTGAGGATTATCACCAGCGGGATAAACACGTTCCAGCCATTTGCCATATCGAAACAACGTGTGGAGGCTGCTATTGCCTTTGCCGCCTTCGCCAAAGTTGAAAACACGGCCATCAGGAAACCGGAAGACATACAAGCCCGCAACGTACGGCACATCGGCCTTAGTTAAAGAATACTGCGATCTGTTCAGCGTGCCGACAGACGTGAAACCGTCAAGATATGTTGATGCGTGTTCCATTTGAGGGCTGCATCTGTTTTTAGGATGTTTCAAACCCCTCCCTTTGGTCTTGATGAAATAAGATCAAAAAGAGAACATTTGAGGCTATGAAAAAGTGGCCCCGAACCATCCCATTCGATCTACGCAAACGGATTGTGAGCCTTTAAGAGCATCGCTCCCCACCATCGCTGCAGTCTCAGTGGGGTGAGGCTTTGGCTGATGCTATGGAGGCAGGTGAAGTAGATCTCGGAGGGTATTTGAAACAACTAGACTTCGAATTTCAGAACTCTCTTGTAGACCGAAGACCTGAGGAAGTTCTCAGACTCCGATAACACATTGCATAAAATTCTTCTGGATCAAATGGCCCTTTCTGCGCCGCCATTTAGTGCCGGTCGCTCGGTCGGCGCGGCGACGCCAGCGATTGAATGTCAACTTCGGGCTCAGGAGCAGACGTTCTGTAAATCCCCTTCAAAGTCCGCGTTGCGGACTTTACTGCCATTCGCCCGAATGATGCGAATGACTGCTTTCCACTCAAGGCACTTAGGTATCTTCGGCGGAACGCAACTTGAGCCATGCCACAACGTTGGCCACCGACTCATGGTTTTTAGTGGCTCGCGACATGAGGACATAGAAGTCATTTCTGCCCACGTTCCAGGCTGCACCAACCTCGACCAAGCGTCCGGCTTCAATGTCATGAGCTACTAGAAACCGGCTTACCAAGGCCACGCCTTGTCCAGCGATGGCTGCGTCTACCGCAAGCGACGTTTGGCTCAAGCGGAGGTCACGGGGAGATTGGTCCTCAACGCCTAATTGCGCAAGGTAGCTGGGCCATAGATCATGGGTGCCATGGATCTTCGGCAGTTTGGCGAGGGTTTCTGGCTCAAGGAGACTACCGTCCTTGGCCGCGAATTTTGGCGCGGCTACCGCGATGAGCGATTGCTTGAACAAAAGCGTCACGTCCAGTGAAGCGCCGAAGGGTGGCGACCCTTGGCGCACTGCGAGGTCTATCCCGTCGCTATGAAAACTCGAGACTTTCTCAGTGGCCATGATCCGCAAATCAATGTTCGGGTATGCCGCCGAAAAATCCGGTAGGTTGGGGATCAGCCATTTTGCAGCGAAAGTCGGAGTGACGCTGATAAGGACTTTGTACGGCTCTGGCTTCAACTCGGCAGTTGCGGATCGAAGGTCTGCAAACACGTCAGCGATCCGGTTGTGAAAGCTGCGTCCTACCGATGTAAACCGTAGGCCCTTCGGTACCCGTTCAAACAAGGCCACATCAAGATGCGCTTCGAGCTGACGCACTTGTTGCGCCACGGCCCCTTGCGTGACGCCCAATTCATCAGCGGCGGCTCGGAAACTAAGGCGGCGGCCTGCTGCATCGAAAGCACGCAAACTATTGAGCGGGGGAAGGTCAGTCATTTTGCGATAGTATTTCTACTGTCACGTAACATCAATTCTCAATCGCACTTTCTCATTGAGAGAGCCATATATAGTCCAATCATGAAAGGATACTCGTTATGTCAGTAGAAAAAGTAGCTCTGGTCACAGCGGGCGGCAGCGGCATGGGAGCGGATGCAGCCCGCAAATTGGCGGAAGATGGGTTCAAGGTTGGCATCCTGTCCTCGTCCGGCAAGGGTGAGGCGCTCGGCGGCGAACTCGGCGGCTTTGGCGTGACCGGCTCTAACCTTGACGGAGAAGCGCTGAACGCTTTGGTCGAGGGTGCGAAGGATCGTTGGGGCCGTATTGATGTCTTGGTGAACTCTGCTGGCCACGGACCGAAGGGTCCGGTTCTCGAAATCAGCGACGACGAATGGCATAAAGGGATGGAAGTCTACCTGATGAACGTGATCCGCCCGACAAGGCGTGTCACACCCACAATGCAGGCGCAGGGCGGCGGAGCAATCATCAACATCTCAACCTTTGCGGCATTCGAACCCGACCCTCTTTTTCCAACGTCGGGGGTATTCCGGGCCGGGCTTGCTGCATTCACGAAGCTCTACTCGGACAAATTTGCGTCAGAGAACATTCGTATGAACAACGTCCTTCCGGGCTTCATCGACAGCCTGCCCGAAACCGAAGACCGCAAAGCGCGTATTCCCATGGGGCGTTACGGGTTGGCGTCGGAGGTGTCTTCTCTTATTTCGTGGCTCGTCTCAGAAGATGGTGGCTACATGACGGGACAAAACCTGCGTATCGACGGAGGCTTGACCCGTGCAGTCTGATGTTTTGGTCCTTGGATCGCCTCGCGAGCGCCTTGTCTTCGCGGTGAAGTGGGGCGCATCCGCCGTTCAGATCATGGGATACACTGCGACGGGTTTTGGCTGGGCACCTTGGAACCTATACATGTTTCTTGTCGGTGTCGTTGGTTGGTTCGCCGTCGGCGCACTGTGGAATGACAAGGCGCTGATGCTTGTCCACCTTGTCGCGCTAGGCGCAATGATTGCTGGTATGGTTAGCGGCAGATGAGCAAAAGCAGCCATTCGTGCATTGCGTAGCATTCGGTATTTCTGGGCTCGAAGCCGTCGTTCGCTGCGCTTTGTACGAATGACCAGTTTTGGTGAAAGCAACCATCAGCCGATTGCAGCGTCAATGACCGCTATGAGGACAAAGCTGACTTCTGAAGAACGTGGTCTAACGACCGCTCTTTCGAACCTTCGATTGAGGCACACAGCTTAAATCGACATGAGCCATTTCTTGAAAATCCTTACTGTGACTCGTTCTTGATCACCCGGACGACAGACGAAGTAGAGTCCGCGATCCAATGAAACACGGGTTTCATCCAGACGGATCAACCGACCAAGTTACAAGTCCCTAGCTGCCAAAAGACGTCTCGCCAACGCCACGCCTTGCCCGTCAATCGCGGCCTCCTACAAAACGGCACTGTCGACGTACTTGATGCTCTGCGCGTTGATCCGATCAGAGCTCAAACCAACTTGCGCTGCCCAACTTTCCCATCCGACGTTAAAGGCGTCGTGCAAAAGTGGATGACTAGCCACGACCTCGGCGCGCGTCGGCAGCCGGGTTTGTTCAATAAGAGATTGGGCAGCCACGACAATCAGTTCCTCTTGCCGTATTTGCTCACGATTTAGCCCGTCCCAGCCGGGTTTGCCAAAGCGCAAAGCGACATCAACGTCGGATACATCGAAATCCGCAAATACATCATTCGTGTCCAGCAACAATGAAATACCAGGATGTTCTTGTTCAAACGAGTTGAGTAGCTGCACAAACCACTTGAGCGCAAGCGATTTAGACAAAGACACTGTAACCGACTGGCGGTGATGAAGTCGTTTCACCTCCATCACGCCCAGCTGCAATGTCGAAAATGCCCCGCGAGTTGATTGATGCAGGCGTTTCCCGGCCTTGGTCAGTTCAACGCCATTTGGTCGGCGGTGAAAGAGCGTCACACCAAGATGCAGTTCCAGCAACTTGATTTGTCGACTGATCGCCCCGTGGGTGACGTTCAGAACATCCGCTGCTCTGCTCAGGCTGGAGTGGGTAGCGGTCTCGTCAAATGCCTGAAGGGCGCGAAGGTGTCTGAGGTTCTCCATGATGTGAGGAAAATTAACGGCAATGTCCAATTAACTCGATAGGATTACCTAATTCCAAGAGGATACACCGCTATCAACGCAACAAATCTCACATACTATACATCTGAGGAAAGGGGATGCCATGCCCGATACCAAAGTCGCGCTGATGACAGGCATAGGACAAGGTATTGGCCTGGGTTGCGCCATTGAAATGGCAAAGGCGGGCTACAAAGTTTCGCTGATGTCCCCGTCAAACCGGTCTGTTGAACTGGCGGAAGAGCTTGGGGGCATTGGTCGTCGTGGCTCTTTTTTAGATGTCGACGATCTCCAAAAGATGTTCGACGACACTATGAACAAATATGGAAGGATCGATGCAATCGTTAGCAATACTGGCCACGGCGGTGCGGTGCCAGAAGCGATAAAGACGGTAGGGTTTGATCCCGACTTTAACGGGCCGCTTTTGGAACTCAGCGACGCGTTGTGGCATGAAAGTCTGGATATGTACGTACTGAACGTCGTCAAGATTGCCCGCATTGTCACGCCCATATTGATCGAACAGGGCGGGGGTGCACTCGTAAACATTTCGTCCATGAACACAATCGAGCCGCGCGCGCCCTATCCCATGAGCATGCTGCGTGGCGCTCTGCACAGTTTCTCAAAGCTTTATGGGGATCGCTACGCACGGCACAATATACGCATGAACAACCTGCTGCCCGGGTTCTGCGAAAACGTAAATCTATCCGAACAGGCCCGTCGGGAAATCCCAGCTAAGCGGCCGGCAACGTTCGAAGAAAGTGGGCAGCCTGCGTATTTCTTGCCAGCGATGGAGCCCGGTATATTAACGGTCAGAGCATTCTATCCGATGGCGGGATGAACCGCGCGGTACGATAGCAAAGAGGTGCTAAAATGATTGTTACGGAACTCAAAGATATCCTTGGTACAGATCGGGACGTTTCCGGGCCTGGTTGGAACAGCAGAAGACTGCTTCTCGCGTCAGATGGGATGGGGTTCTCGCTGACTGATACGATCATCAAAAAAGGCGCAGTGCTGGAACTGAAATATTCCCATCATTTGGAAGCGTGTTACTGCATCGAGGGCAAGGGGCAGATCAGAGCGTTTGAAGATGAAACCTGGCATTTGCTTGAACCATTTACCCTCTATGCCTTAGACCAACATGACCGACATTTGGTGCGTGCAACAGAGTCTGACCTTCGGCTTGTCTGCGTATTCAACCCACCGCTCAGCGGGCGCGAAGTACACCGCGAAGACGGAAGTTATGCTCCAACTGTATCTGGATGAGCACGGTGATATGTTGCGCAAACCGGCCGTTCAAGAAGAGCGCAGCATTTGGAAATTTGGGCGCAGAGCGGATCATCGAAACACAGTGAGAATGACTAATCGCTGAGATCATACCTGCCATCAAAATCGGTGCAGGTTCTTTGCGAC